>CAZWOU010000111.1:21460-23552 GCA_964635375.1 uncultured Pirellulaceae bacterium
CTCTAGCCAGCGTCACTCTAGCCAGCGTCACTCTAGCCAGCGTCACTCTCTAGTGAAGGGACCATCGGCTATCGCCACGCGCTAGGGCAAGCCACTGAGAAAGTCCTGCAGATCGCCATCGTCTTCCGTCTTGGCCGCACTGTCTTGGTCGGCGAGGAAATCGAAGCTGCCAGGATCGTCCTGGGGCGTTTGCTCGGGAAGTTCGAACTGCCCTGCGGCGCCCGCCTCCGAATCGTCTGAGTCGGGGCCAACCACGTTCTCAATCGCGGGGCTCGGATCAGTGGAAACTGCGGCAGTGGGAACCGGTTCGGTGGAAACGACTTCAGTGGGAACGACCTCGCTGGGGACGACTTCGCTGGATACGACCACGGCAGGAACCACGTCGTTTGTCGTCGCGGGAGCGGGGGAGCCGGCGGGTGACTCCGGCGCGGGTTCCTCGGAGTTGTCTTCTCCGAGCAGTTCGGCATCGTCGTCGAGCAGGTCAAATTCGGGCGAGTCGAGCAGTTCGTCGAAAGCTTCGCTCTGGCTGAACTCGCTGTTTGGCTCGTCGCTCGCCTCGGCGGCGGCGGGCTCCTCGGCGGCCGGAACCGCCGTTGTCGAGACGATCTCAGACGCCGCTGGTGTAGCTGTTTCAAGCGGCGCTGCGACAGGCGCTGCGACAGGCGATGGAACAGGTGTTGGCGGCTGAGCGGCCGGGGCAGGTTGCCTTGGTTGGTTGATCGCTTGATTGCGATCGATGCGCCCCTTCCAGAGTGCAATTTCCGCGTCGTTGAGCCCGGCGGCCCGCTCGACGGTCATCGTACCCGCGCCTTCGACATCGGCGACTTTCGCGGCCACATCAAGGCGGCCATCATCGCGATAGGAGAACCGAACGACAATGGGCGACCCTTTCTTCAAGTCCTTGGGCAGTTCATCAACCAGGAATCGGCCGATGGGCGTCGCGTGGTTTCCACCCGCGTCCCCGCCTTCGATCACTCTCACGGCAATATCGGGCTGTCCATCCTCCCGCGTCACGAAGCGTCCAGCTCCCTCAGCCGGCAGCGGCGTATTTCGGGGAATCAGGACTTTTCGACGAGGCATGCCGGTGGCGCGCTCCACGCCTAACACGCCCAGATCGTGAGAAGAGACGTTGGTCACCTTCAGGCTGGAAATCGAGGGAGCGGCGGCGCCCGATTTCAATCGAGCATGAATCGCAGCGCCATGGGCGACCGCTTCGTCAGCCGACAACGACCGGTCGACCTTCATGCCGGACTCGGCCTCTAGGGCGTCTTGCACGACCAGCATTCGGCTGCTTCCGCCAACGGCCAATACTCGGGTGACATCGACCCATTGTCGTTTCGCGTCAGAGAGCACTTTTTTGCAAGTGAAGATGGTTCGCGAAGTGAGATCGTCTGTTAGTTCCTTCAGCTTGTCGCGATCAATCTCGACTCGCAGTCGCTTTCCTTGGTAGGCGACATGCATCGTCGCTGTCGAGCGGGCCGTGAGAGCGCGTTTGACGTCTTCCGCTTCGCGGCGAAGTTCCTGCAGCGCCGTCGCATCCGCGCGAGGGTCCGTTCCATGTTCTTGCTGAAATCGATCTGAGGCGAAATCGACGATCCGTTGATCCCAATCGACACCGCCCAGATGCACGTCTCCACCAGTCGCCAATGCTCGATACGAGCCGCCCTCGATCTCCATCAACGTCGCATCGAAGGTGCCGCCGCCGAGATCGTACACCAAGACCAACTCACGCTCGCCCGCTTGGCCTTCCGTGTCGAGGAATCCCTCTTGCACGCCAAAAGCAATCGCCGCTGCAGTCGGCTCGTTGATGATGTCTAGCACTTCGAGTCCGGCCAGGCGGCCCGCGTCTTGAGTCGCTTTGCGTCGGGGTTCGTTGAAGTAGGCGGGAACGGTGATGACGGCCTGAGTCACTTCGCCGAGTTGCATTCTGGCGTCGGAGCGCAGTTTCTGCAGCACGATCGCCTGAATCACTTCTGGCGGCAACGATTGACCGAGGATCTCGCGGTGGTAGTGGTTCTTGCCCATGTCGCGTTTCGCCAGCGTGGCGCAGCGGTCAGGTTCGAAGGCGCCCGCTTTTGCGGCTTCCTTGCCG
>CAZWOU010000112.1:0-16538 GCA_964635375.1 uncultured Pirellulaceae bacterium
GGCTACCTCACGCGTAAACTCGCCGACGTCGCCCAGAACGTTGTCGTCACGATGGAGGATTGCGGCACCACCCAAGGCATTACCAAAGGGGTTGTCTATCGCGGTGAGCAAGTCGAAGTCCGCCTGGCCGACGCGATCAAAGGCCGAGTCAGTCGACAAAATATCGTCAACCCGGTGACCGACGAAGTTATTGTTCGAGATGGCGAGCTGGTAACCAACGAGATTGCGCGCAGGATCGAAGAGATGGGCCTGGAGAAGATCCAAGTCCGCACGCCGATGACCTGCGACGCGCCACTGGGCGTTTGCCGAAAATGCTATGGGATGGATCTCTCCACCGGAAACATGGTGGAAGAGGGGATGGCCGTTGGCATCATTGCTGCCCAGAGTATCGGTGAACCGGGAACTCAATTGACAATGCGTACCTTCCACATTGGAGGCACGGCCAGTCGCGACGTTGAGGAAAAGGATACCAAGGCGAAGAAAGCTGGCTTCATCCGATTCACTCGGATGCGGTCCGTGAAGAACGACGCCGGGAAGGTGGTTGTCCTCACACGAAACGCCGAAATCGCGCTGGTTGACGTCAAAGGGCGTGAAATCGAGAAGTACGATGTTCCCAACGGGGCCGTGCTCATGGTGGAAGAGGGCGGCGAAGTCAAAGTCGGCGACGTGCTCTGCGAATGGGATCCACACAGTATTCCCATTTTGGCCGAAGTCGCCGGTAAGGCCCGCTACGAGGAAATCGTTGAGGGCGAGACGATGTCGGTCGAAAAGGATCCGGGTAGCGGCACGCTGAGGAAGATGATTGTCGATCACAAAGGCGATCTTCATCCCCAGATCGTGTTGGAAGACGCCGACGGCAAGCCGCTTGACGTCTACTACTTGCCCGAAGGGGCCCACATTGAAGCCGACGAAGGTGAAGCGGTCGCTGCGGGAACCGTGATCGCCAAGACGCCTCGCGAATCGAAGGGCGTCTCCGACATCACCGGCGGTTTGCCTCGAGTCACCGAGATTTTTGAAGCTCGCAAACCTAAAGATCCCTCGGTGATCGCCGAGATCGACGGCAAGGTCGAGATCCTGGGCGAAAAACGGCGCGGCAAGCGGACCATTATCGTTCGCAGCGAGTCAGGAATTGAACGCGAGCATCTCGTTCCGCCAAACAAGCGATTCCGAGTTCACTCAGGCGACCTCGTGAAGGCGGGCCAAGCGCTCGTCGATGGCCCGCTTGTTCCGCATGACATCCTGCGGGTCTCCGGGGAAGAGGCGGTTCAGCAGTATTTGGTCCATGAAATCCAGCAGGTTTATCGAAGCCAGCGAGTTGAGATCAATGACAAACACATCGAGATCGTCATCGCTCGGATGCTGCGGAAGGTGAAAATCGAGAACCCGGGCGACACCACGATGTTGCCAGGACTCGATACCGACCGCTTCGAATTCCGCAAAGTCAACCAACGACTCTCCGCCTGCGTTAAAGTGACTCACGTGGGCGACTCGTCCTTCCGCGAGAATGAAATCGTTCCCAAGGACGCGTTTCAGGAAGAGCAGGCTCGAGTTGAAGTCCATGGGGGCGCCCAGGCGAAAGCGGGCAAACCCAAGTCAGCCACCGCGAGCACCCAACTCCTGGGGATCACCAAGGCGGCCGTGCAGAGCAATAGCTTTATCTCGGCAGCCAGTTTCCAGGAAACCACGAAGGTGCTGACCGAAGCGGCGCTATCGGGCAAGATCGACCAACTGGTGGGGCTCAAGGAAAACGTGATCCTTGGCCACTTGATCCCGGCTGGCACCGGATTCCGCACTTTCCAGGAATCCGAAGTTCGTTACCAACCAGACGCGCTCAAGGCGATGGCGGCGGAAAAAGATACGCGGCTGGAGACGACCTTCCCGTTGCTGCAGTCCGATGGGAATGGAGCGGAGAAACCGGCCGCGCCGATCGACGACGACGAAGCTCCCCATCACGACGCCTCGGCCGAAGCGGCCAAGTCGCTCGACAGCCTGCTCGGCAATGAACCTGCCAGCGAAGAGTAACAACGTCCCGGCGGTTCACATGCTTTGAATGGAGATTTGTAAATATCCAAGCCCCCAAGCGCTGGGCGGCTCAACACGACTTGACACGGTGCACCAAAGCCTTATGGTGGAGGGCTTCCAGTTGTCTCAGATTTTATCGGTACTACGTCGAAATGCCCACGATTAACCAACTTGTCCGCCGACGCCGACGCTCCAAGCGGAAGTTCCCCAAGGCACCCGTTTTGGAGAAATGTCCGCAAAAACAGGGCGTCTGCTTGCAAGTCCGTACGATGACGCCGAAAAAGCCGAACTCGGCCTTGCGGAAGATTACGCGAGTTCGTCTTTCCAACGGGAAAGAAGTCACGGTCTACATCCCGGGCGAGGGACACAACCTTCAAGAGCACTCGATTGTCCTGGTTCGCGGCGGCCGAGTTCGCGATTTGCCGGGCGTCCGCTACCAAGTCGTTCGCGGCTCGAGAGATACGTTGGCCGTTGAAGGTCGTCGCCAATCGCGCAGCCGCTACGGCGCCAAGAAACCCTAGGTCGAACCCTGGTCTGCTCGTGTCAGACCGAGTGGTTCTCGTTACAAGCAATTTGTCGTTGTTCAGCACTCCACGCTGGACGCCAACCAACGGACTTTGAGTCATGGGCCGTATTACTTCCAGCCGCAAACAACTGAAGCCGGATCCTCGCTACGATTCCCTCCTGGCAAGCAAATTTGTCAATTGCCTGATGTGGGACGGCAAAAAGTCGATCGCCTTGACGGTGTTTTACGACGCCCTTGAGGTGCTCCGCGAACGCGTTTCGGACAAAGAGCCGATCGAGGTGTTCCACGAGGCAGTGGAAAACGTCAAGCCGCATATCGAAGTTCGCTCCAAACGAGTCGGTGGCGCCGCCTATCAAGTGCCTATGCAGGTGAACAAAGCCCGTCAGCAATCGCTAGCCATTCGCTGGCTCCTGATTGCCGTTCGCGAGAAGAAAGGCCGACCCACACACCAAAAGCTTGCCGACGAGTTGCTCGCCGCCTACAAGAAAGAGGGCGCCGCAATGACGCGACGAGAAAATATCCATCGTATGGCCGAAGCGAATAAGGCGTTTGCCCACTTCGCCTGGTAATACACCCGCGACAATCCCCATTACGCCGCGTTCCATGTCGAACGTGGCGTTTTTGCTGCGCACAGTCGCAGGCCAAGACTTCGTCCACCGCAAATAGCAGCCAGCCCCTAAGTTTCCAGCCCCGAACTTCCAGCCTGTCGAAAAGCCCCCAGGCGCGAGAGTGCCCCATGGCGGCGCGTTTGGGCGCCCCGGCTTGACCGGTTAGGACAGCAATTCGACAACGCGACATCTTCTCTTTGGTAATCGGCGATGAAACGCTCAGTTGACAAAATCCGAAACATCGGCGTCATCGCACACATCGATGCCGGCAAGACGACCGTGACTGAGCGCATGCTGTTCTACAGTGGCGCCAAGCACCGCGTGGGCCAAGTTGATCACGGAACTACCGAAACGGATGAAGATCCAGAAGAGCAGGAACGGGGGATCACGATCTATTCGGCCTGCGTCACGTTTGACTGGACCGACCGGGCAGGAGCGACCGTTCACGTCAACCTGCTAGATACACCGGGGCATGTCGATTTCACGGCTGAAGTCGAGCGGTGCCTGCGAGTGCTCGACGGCGCTGTGGTCGTCTTCAGTGCTCGAGAGGGCGTGGAAGCTCAGAGCGAGACGGTGTGGCGCCAGGCCAATCGGTACGGCGTGCCGCGAATTGCCTTTATCAACAAGATGGATCGCGAGGGCGCCGACTTTGAGCGCGTTTTTGATGACATTGGCAATCGGTTGCACGCCGAACCGGTCGCCATTCAGATTCCCGCCGGGCAAGGGCCTGCCCACGTCGACGATCATTTCTGCGGCGTGATCGATCTCATTCGCATGAAGATGCTCGTCTTTGATCCCGATGACGACGGTCGAACGATCGAGGAAGTCGACATCCCGCCGGAACGCGAGGAATCCGCCATTCTCTGGCGAGAGCAACTGCTTGAGAAACTGTACGGTTTCAGTGACGAGTTGATGGAGAAGGCGCTGCAGGACGAAGAAATTGACGAGCCGTTGCTGCAAAAAGTGATCCGCGATTGCACGCTCGCCCAGCAAATCCAACCAGTGCTTTGCGGTTCAGCGCTGCACGGCATCGGCGTTCAACCCATCCTCCACGCAATCAGCGATTTTCTCCCCAGCCCGCTCGATCGACCGCCAGTTGTGGGAACGGTCAGCGACAAGAAGGGGCGAGAAACCGAGGCCAGCCGAAAACCGGAATCGAGCGAGCCCTTCTGCGCACTGGTGTTCAAGGTGCTCCCAGCCAGGACGGGCGACATTTCGTGGGTGCGAATCTACTCAGGCGTTCTGAAGGCCAATAGCCGCGTGCTCAACCCGGGAAAGAATGTCAAAGAGAACATCGCCCAGCTTTGGCGGATACACGCAACCAGAAAAGACGAGCAAGCCGAGTCGGCGGAAGCGGGCGACATTGTCGGGATTATCGGCCTCCGCAAGTCGATTACCGGCGATACCCTCTGCGATTCCAGGGAAACGCTGCTCTTGGAGTCGATCGAGTTTCCCGAAACCGTCATCTCGATGGCAATTGAGCCCGAATCGACTACCGAGCGCGACAAGCTGGCGGCCACGCTCGAGATGCTCAAACGGCAAGATCCAACGTTGACGGTCCGGTCGGGGGAAACTGGCCAAACCTTGATCAGCGGGATGGGCGAATTGCACCTGGAGGTCATCAAGCACAGGCTGCTGCGAGATTTCAAACTGAAAGTGAAATTCCACAATCCTCAGGTTAGCTATCGAGAGACGGTGGCTGCAGCGGCTCAGGTTGATGGGGTATGCGACCGCATGATCGCGGGCAAGTCTCTTTATGCCCAAGTTTCTTTGAGGATCGAGCCGGACGACCGGGCTGCCGGAGTGACGGTCCTTTATCAAGCGCCGCCCGATTCGCTTCCAAGCGACATGATCGAAGTGGTGATGGAGGAACTTCGGGCTTGCGGCGTGGGTGGTGGCGAAATTGCCGGTTTTCCGCTGACGAAAATGAAGGTGGCTGTCATCGGGGCCGAGGTGCGTGACGAGGGTTCGGACGAGCAGGCCTTCCGCATTGCGGTAAATGAGGCCTTTCGGCAGGGACTCGCCGCCTGCGGCCCCGTCTTGCTTGAGCCGATCATGCGGCTCGACATTACGACTCCCGAGGAATACATGGGTGACTTTGTCGGGGATCTTCAGCAGCGCCGAGCCATTATCGCTAACACGAACTCTGTCGAAGGACTCAGTGTCATCGAGGCCCACGCGCCGCTCAAAGAACTTTTCGGCTACTCCAGTGCCATGCGGAGCTTAAGCCAGGGGCGAGCTGGCTGTTCGATGGAACCGCTGGAGTACGGACCGGCGCCCGAAGCCGATCGGAAGCGATTCTTGGGAGACGATTTCTAGCCGCGAGTAATGCTCTGTTGAGGAACCGTCTGTTACGAGCCCTGTGGTCGATCGTTTTGCGGTGGTCCAAGAAACTTTGTCAATCATCGCAAAGTGAGACCTGAAAAGGTGTTGACGATACGAGTTCTGATCCTTAAGATCGTTGGTTTCCCCTTCGGGGATTAGACCCCGCTGTGGATACGTGCAGGCGGAACAATTGTTGAGAAGGTGTTGGGAGTAACGGTACGTGGCGCAATCACACGAAGTCATTCGGATTCGAATGGAAGCCTACGATCACGCGATTCTGGACCAGAGCGCGATGGACAT
This sequence comes from uncultured Pirellulaceae bacterium, assembly GCA_964635375.1. GTDB lineage: Bacteria > Planctomycetota > Planctomycetia > Pirellulales > Pirellulaceae > CAZMNY01. The sequence goes on from CAZWOU010000112.1 coordinate 5,782, forward strand.
CGTAGACACGGCTAAGCGCACCCACTCTGAAGTTCACGGGCCGATCCCGTTGCCGACGCGAATCGAACGCTACACGGTTCTCTCGGGGCCGCATGTAGACAAAAAGGCTCGCCAGCAATTTGAAATCCGCACACACAAGCGATTGATTGATATTGTTCAGGCGACAGCCAAGACGATTGAAGCGCTGAATAAGCTCAGTCTTCCCGCTGGCGTGGACATTAAGATCAAGGCATCCTCTCGCTAGGTCGTGTTTGCGAGTGGCGGCACAGTGTAATAACCATGTAACGCTCGGGCGTAGCATTATGAAACGGAAGCTTCGTCGGTAATTCGGTTCGCTGAATCGAGTCCGGCGGGCGGCAGACCACAAGGCATAGATCGATGGTCAAAGGGATACTCGGCCGAAAGGTCGGTATGACGCAAGTCTACAACGACGAAGGGCAAGTGGTGCCGGTTACGGTAATCCAGGCTGGCCCTTGTCATGTTGTTCAGTTGCGAAGCACCGAGCGAGACGGCTATGAAGCAATTCAATTGGGCTTTGGTGACAAGGCTCGACGCTTGGCTAGTCGAAGTGAACGTGGTCATGTCGCGAAAATCAGCAGCAATCGCAGTAAGCGGCTGGCTGAATCGGGTCAAGAGCCCGGAACCAAACCGGATTGCGAGCCCAAGCAGTTCATTCGCGAGTTTCGCGGTTCTACCGATGGCTACGAAGTCGGCCAACAGGTCACCGTCGCCAATCTGAGTGAGGTCGCTGCGGTGGACGTAGTCGGGACCAGTAAGGGTCGCGGGTTCGCCGGGGTTATGAAGCGTCATAACTTCCATGGTCAGCGAGCGACCCACGGTGTAAAGAAGGTTCATCGGCACGCCGGCGGCACGGGGATGAGTGCGGCGCCGAGTCGTCTGTTTAAGGGTAAGCGGATGGCTGGGCAGTACGGCAACGCCCGCGTTACTTCGCGCAATCTGAAAGTGGTTCGCGTCGACGAAGAGAATAACTTGTTGTTGGTGAGAGGGGCCGTGCCGGGTCCGAATGGCGGTTACGTCATCGTTAGTGAAACAAATAAGGTCTAAATAGCGGTCTCGCTGCCTCGGCGGCAGGCCGCATTTTTAATTGGGTTGTGGCTATGAAGAGTCTGACAATCTACGACAAGACGGGCGCTGAAGTTGGCACGATGGATGTCGATGTTGATGCGATTGCCCCCAAGGTCAGCAAGCAGTTGATGCATGACGCCGTTGTGATGTACCAGGGGCACGCCAGGCAGGGCACCCACCGCACTCGCAATCGCAGCGAAGTTGCCGGTTCCACTCGCAAGCTCTATCGGCAAAAGGGCACAGGCAACGCTCGAGCTGGTCAGAGGTCGGCCAATGTGCGCCGCGGCGGTGGGATGGCTTTCGCTCGACGGCCTCGAAGTTATGGGGGGCGAATGCCTCGCAAAGCGGTTCAGGCGGCGACTCGCATGGCGATCGCCAGCAAGCTCAACGGGGATCAAGTAGTCGTGATCGACGACTTGGCCTTTGCGGAGCCAAGGACTCGCGATCTAGCCGCAACGCTGAAAGCCCTTAAGCTTGACGGTCGGTCGACATTGGTGGCGACTGCGGAGCATGCACCGAATATTTATAAGAGTGCTCGAAACATACCGAAGGTGGAAGTTTCGCCCGTCTCGGACTTGAATGCACTCACCGTGCTCAAGCCGAACCGCCTGCTGGTAACGAAGGCGGCGATGGAGGCGATTGCAGAGAAGGCGACTGGTTAGGTTAATCGTCGTCGAGAGCGTTTTCCCGGCAAGACGCAAAGTGAACAGAATCCAAGTGACAAAATGGCCCAGACGAAAAAAGCAAAACCGGCGAGTCCCATTCAGCTTGAGCCGCATCAGGTCGTGCTGAGGACGCTCGTTACGGAAAAAGGGATGCACAAGGCGACTCGATATAATCAGTACGCTTTCGAGGTGAATAAGCTGGCCTCGAAGGAAGATGTCAAGGCCGCTGTTGAGCGTCTTTTTGATGTCAAGGTCGTCAAGGTGCGTACTCAGAACCGCAAGGGCAAGCCGCGGCGATTCAAGTTTCGCTATGGATACACGAAGGCTTGGAAGAAGGCGTTGGTAACGCTTCACGACGATCACCGCATCGACTTCTTCTAAAGGCGAATAAAGACCGCGCATAGCGGGAGGCAAGATATGGGACTCCGTCATTACAAACCGATTACGCCGGGCCGTCGAGGCGCGAGCGTGAGCGACTTCGCTGAGTTGACCAAGGACGCGAAGCCGAATAAGAAGTTGCTGAGGCCGGTTAAGAAAACGGGCGGTCGGAATAATCAAGGTAAAATCACGTCTCGACATCGAGGCGGCGGGCATAAGCGGCGTTATCGAGTGATCGACTTTCGGCGAGCTAAGGATGGTATTCCAGCCAAGGTTCACTCGATTGAGTACGATCCCAATCGCAGCGCGCGGATTGCATTGCTTCATTATGTTGACGGCGAGAAACGATATATTTTGGCTCCGGACGGTTTGCAGGAAGGCGATGTGTTGCAAAACGGTTCGGACGCGCCGCCCAGTTTGGGCAACTGTCTTCCGCTTCAGGATATTCCTCTTGGGACTGCCGTCCACAATGTTGAAATGCTGCCTGGGCGTGGCGGGAAGATGTGCCGGAGCGCTGGCTCGGGCGCGAACTTGATCGCCCGTGAGGCCGATTGGGCTCAGTTGCAGTTGCCTAGTGGTGAGGTTCGCCGGGTTCCGGCGAAGTGTCGAGCGACGATCGGCAAGGTCGGCAACTCGGATCACATGGCCGTTACGCTTGGCAAGGCTGGTCGCAAGCGGTGGCTTGGCCGCCGCCCCCATGTGCGGGGCACAGCGATGAACCCAGTCGATCACCCGCATGGTGGTGGTGAAGGTCGCACGAAGGGTGGTCGTCACCCGGTCAGCCCGACGGGCAAGCCGGCTAAGGGCGGTCGCACTCGGCAGAGACGGAAGCCGTCGAACGCCGCCATTGTCAGGCGGCGACGATCGCGACGATACGGTCAGCTGAGATTGAAGTAGTCCCAGTGATTTGAGACAGAACGAGTGGAAAGCAAAATGCCCCAATTGAACCCAAGTCCGAATTGCCTTCTGCGGCCCGTGTCGCTGAAGGGGAGAAACGCATGAGCAGGTCGCTGAAAAAAGGTCCGTTCGTGGATGTGAGGCTTTACCAAAAGGTGGTCAAGCAAGATGAATCTGGTTCAAGCGAGCCGATCAAGACATGGGCGAGAGCCTGCACGATCGTTCCTGAATTTGTCGGCAAGACGTTCATGGTTCACAACGGGCGTCAGCATATGAAGGTCTTCGTTACCGAAGACATGGTCGGCCACAAGCTTGGTGAATTCGCCCCCACGCGAACGTTTCGCGGCCATGGTGGCAGAGGCAAGCGGTAGTCGGACCGCGAAGGAGAAAATAAAAGATGTCTTTTCGAGCCTCTCATCGATATGCACGGATCAGCGCCCGCAAAGTGCGGCCGCTAGCCGATTTGATACGAGGCAAGTTCGCCGATGAAGCGTTGGATATCCTCCGCTTTCAGCCGCATCGCGGCGCTCGGCTGCTTGAAAAGGTTCTGCGCAGCGCCCTAGGCAATGCACAGGACCCTGACCAGAACTCGGGCAAAGCAGTCGATGTCGAGCGGCTCGTTGTTGTGGATGCTCGAGTCGATGGCGGTCCCATGTTCAAACGAATTCGCCCCCGCGCACGCGGAATGGCGTTCATGATCAAGAAACGAACCTCCCATATCCACGTCGCGCTCGAAGATATCGACTCATTGGATGACGTGTAGTCGCAAGAGCCTGAAAGAAGAGATTTAGAGATGGGCCAAAAAGTCAACCCGATTGCGTTTCGAACCGGAGTCTTCGAAGGATGGAAGAGCCGTTGGTACGCACCGAAACAGGAATTCGCCACCCTCCTGTTTGAAGATCAAAAGATTCGCGAGTTCATCAAGAAGAATCCCAAGAACCCCCGTTATCGGTCGGCCGGGATTGACCGTATTGAAATTGAGCGAACTCGGGATGAAGTCAAGGTTGTGCTCTATGTGGCTCGACCTGGCTTGATTATTGGGAAGAAGGGACAGGATGTTGAGATCCTGCAAGAGGATTTGCAGGCTTTGATTGGCCGCCGAGTCAATCTGAAGGTGGAGGAAGTCGGCCGACCAGAGCTGCAAGCTCAATTGGTCGCCGAAGATATTGCTCAGCAGCTGGCGAAACGAGCGAGTTTTCGCCGCACGATGAAACGGGTCATGGAAACCACCATGGACGCCGGCGCGAAGGGGATCAAGATTCAGATGGCCGGCCGCTTGGGCGGTTCGGAAATGGCGCGGCGCGAGAAACAAATATCAGGATCGATCCCGCTCAGCACGCTGCGGGCGAAGATAAGTTACGGCTTCACAGAGGCCAAGACGGCTCAAGGCCATATTGGCGTGCAGGTTTGGATCAACCAAGGGATGTACGAAGGAGACGGCGATGCCGTTAATGCCGAAACGGGTCAAGCACCGAAAAAGCCAGCGCGGGCGTATAAAAGGTAACGCCACGCGAGGAAATAAAGTGGCCTTCGGAGATTTTGGCTTGCAGTCGCTGGAAGGCGGCTGGATCAAAGCTCAAACCATCGAAGCAGGCCGGATCGCAGCCCAGCAATATGTGCGGGGCGAGGGTCGATTGTATGTCCGCATCTTTCCACATAAGTCGATTACCTCGACGCCGTTGGAAACGCGGATGGGTAAGGGAAAGGGCGAACCGGAACATTGGGTGGCCTCTGTGCGGCCTGGCACCATTCTCTACGAGATCGGTGGCGTGACTGAGGAGCAAGCCAAGGTCTGTTTCGCTCGCTTGGCCCATAAGATGCCAATTCGTGTTCGCATGGTGAAACGGCGCCCGGCCTAGGGTCATACGTATAGGAGACATCGCAGCGATGAAGGCTGTCGAACTACGAGAGATGAGCAACGAACAGTTGGAGTTGACGCTGCAGGAAACTGCCGACAACCTCTTTCGACTGCGGATTCAATCCCAAAGCGAACGCTTGGATGCGCCGAGCGAACTCCGCCGGCACCGGCGAGAGATCGCCAGGATCAAGACGATCTTGCGGGAGAGGGCGCCCGCCGGAAGCAAGGGCGAAGAAGCTAATAGCGATACCAGTACTAGCGGATAATAGCTGGCGGGCAAGAACTCGCTCTCCAATAGATTTTCGAGAAATACCATGCCAAAAAGAGTCGCGGTCGGAATCGTCACCAGCGATAAAGGTGCGAAAACCCGACGCGTGGAAATCGCTCGCCAAGTGAAGCACCCCAAGTACGGCAAGTTCTTGCGGGAGCGGACGGTTTGCTACGTTCACGATGAAAACAACGAATCGGGAGAGGGCGACACGGTCGAGATCATCGAATCAATTCCGCGCTCGAAGACCAAGCGTTGGGAGTTGGTTCGTGTGTTGGAGAAGAGCCGCAAGATCGACGTGGCCAAACTCAAGGCGGCCCGCGACGCCGAAGCCAAGCGAGGCGACGGTTCAGAAACAAGCGATGAAGGATAGTCCGCGATGATTCAGCAAGAAACACGACTGGCCGTCGCGGATAACACCGGCGCGAAAGTGGTCCAGTGCATCAAAGTTCTCGGCGGTTCGCGAAGGCGATTTGCCGGCGTTGGCGACATCATCGTGTGTAGCGTCAAGAGCGTCATACCGGGCAGCGATATTAAGAAGAAGTCGGTAGTGCGGGCCGTGATCGTGCGGTGCAAGCAACCCACGCGTCGGGCCGATGGAAGTTACATTCGATTCGATAGCAACGCCGTTGTCATCATTGACGACGATAAGAGCCCTCGGGGTACGCGGATTTTTGGCGCGGTGGCCCGGGAGCTGCGAGAGAAAAGCTTTATGCGAATCGTCAGCCTCGCAAATGAGGTGGTTTAGCAATGTTGATCAAAGTGGATGACATAGTGAAAGTCGTCAGCGGCAACGACAAGGGCACCCAAGGCAAGGTGTTGCGAGTCGATGGCGCGGCGGGCAAAGTGGTCATCGAGGGCGTGGGCCGAGTCTGGAAGCATGTCCAGAAGAGCCAACGGAACCCGCAGGGCGGACGGCTCTCCAAGGAAATGCCTATCGACGCCTCGAATGTCATGCTCGTCTGCCCCAAGACAGGCAAAGCGACTCGCGTCGGTTTGCGTTACTTGGAAGACGGCAGCAAAGAGCGTTACGCAAAGCAATCGGGAGCATCGCTGGGCCAAGTTGCTCCGCCTCGCTCCAGCCACGCAAAAAGCTAGCGGTTGGAACGGCCGGCCCCAGAGCTCGAACAGCAAAACTCGAGCAGAAAACTCGAACAGCGAAACAATACAAGATGCGGAATGCCGCAAGCATTCAGGCGGACCTAACAGGTTGAATCATGAAACCTCGTCTCCAAGAAAAATACGAAAACGAGATTCTTGCCGCGCTCGGTGAGAAGCTTGGTCGCGACAACCGACATTGTCTTCCCCGGCTGAACAAGATCTCGGTCAACATGGGCGTTGGCAGTGCGATCCAAGAGAAGAAGCACATGGAGTATGCTGTCGACGCTTTAACCCTCGTGACCGGTCAGAAGCCGATCATCACGAAGGCTCGAAAGTCCATCGCGGGCTTCCGACTTCGGGATGGGATGCCGATCGGCTGCAAGGTGACTTTGCGGCGTCAGCGGATGTATGAGTTTCTCGACCGGCTTGTCGCCCTGGCATTGCCTCGAGTTCGCGACTTTCGCGGGCTCAGCGACAGAGCTTTCGACGGAAACGGCAACTACAGTTTGGGCCTGACCGAACAGCTCGTGTTTCCGGAGCTAAACCCGGACAAATACCCGCTGACGCAAGGCATGAATATTACGCTCGTGACTTCGACGAGCGAGGATGCGGAGGCCTTGGAACTGCTGAGGCAGTTTGGCTTCCCCTTCCGTCGAGACGATTCCGATGCGGCTTAGGCCGAGACCAACGTACAAGTCAACAACCGAAGCACACACTATTTTCAAATAGGCGGACTGGCAGTGGCGAGTAAATCGAAGATTGCCAAAGCGAAACGAGAGCCTAAGTTCTCCTCACGGAGCGAACGGCGGTGCAATTTGTGCGGACGTCCAAGGGCGGTGTATCGCAAGTTCGGCATTTGCCGAATTTGTTTTCGTAAGTTGGCGGACCAAGGGTTGATTCCCGGCGTTCGCAAGGCGAGCTGGTAGGAGGACAAAAGCATGATGACCGACCCAATCGCCGACATGTTGACCCGAATCCGTAACGCGGTCCGAGTCGAGCGACCTTACGTTGATTTGCCCCTTTCCAAAGTCAAACGCGGCCTCGCGGACGTGTTGAAACGGGAAGGTTATATTTGGGATTGGAGCGAACCCGAGGAAGTCGAAGAAACTCCCTCCAAACAACTCCGCCTAGAGCTGAAGTACGGACCCAATGGCGAACGCGTGATCCAGAAGATTCAGCGCGTGAGCAAACCGGGGTGCCGGGTCTACCACAAAGCCAAGGACATGCGTCCAGTGCTTAATGGGCTTGGCATTCGCGTGATCAGCACGAGCCGAGGCGTCTTGAGCGACCGTGAAGCGCGGCAGCGCGGCGTCGGCGGCGAAGTTCTTTGCGAAATTTGGTAACTCACTAGTCGTTCCCCAACCACTCGGCGATCCGCCGCTCGGTGAACTATATGTCTCGTATCGGAAGAAAACCCGTCGACGTGCTGGCTGGCGTGACCGTCACTACCAGTGGTCGCGAGGTGCAAGTTGAAGGCCCGCAAGGGAAGCTGACGTTGAATCTGCGGCCTGAGGTCGATGTGGAAATCGATGCGGACGGCAAGAGCGTCACCGTTTCGGTGAATCGCAAGGGTCGCGAGGCGCGCGCTTTTCACGGGCTCACGCGGTCACTGATCAACAACATGATCATTGGCGTCAAGAACGGCTACGAAAAACGTCTGGAAGTGGTTGGCGTCGGTTATGTCGCCGCCATTCAGAATAATCAGTTGCAACTGCGAGTCGGATTCGCGAACGAAATTCATAAGCCGATCCCTGCGGAGCTGGACGTCAGCTGCCCCGACCAGACTCATGTGGTTGTGAAGGGTCCGGATAAGCAAAAAGTGGGGCAATTCGCCGCCGAGGTTCGAGCGGTGCGAAAGCCGGAACCCTATAAGGGAAAGGGCATTCGCTACCAGGGCGAACACGTCAAGATCAAGCCAGGCAAGGCTGCTACGTAAATACGTTAATCAAACGACGTCGGCCGTCCGACCCCATTGGTTTGGCCAGTCGTTGCGAGGTGCATGGTGAACAAACAGAAATTCATTGGAAAACAACGCTTGCGCCGCGGTCGGCATGTGCGCAACAAAGTGCGTGGTGACAAGCAGACGCCACGAATGTGCGTCGTTCGCAGTCATTGTCATGTATCGTGTCAGCTGATCGACGACGAAAATGGCGTCACGCTGGTTTCCGCCAGTACGCAGGACAAGGATCTGCGTGGTGGAATCAAGTACGGCGGCAACGTTGCTGCCGCCCAGGCGATCGGAAAAGCCTTGGCCGAGCGAGCCATGGCGGCGGGAATTAAAAACGTCCGCTTCGATCGCGGGCACGTAAAATATCACGGTCGAATCGCAGCCCTTGCGGATGCGGCTCGCGAAGTTGGCCTCAGTTTTTAGCATCTTGAATTGACGGCGCCTGGGCGAGATGCCCGACGCCGCCGTCTGTTCACCCAGTAAGGGAGTCGCGATAACGTGGCTAAAGACAATAATCAAAGTGGTTTCACCGATCATGTGGTCAAGATCAAGCGATGCGCTGCTGTCGTCAAAGGCGGCCGGCGTTTCAGCTTTGCTGCCATGGTGGTCGTTGGCGATGGCAAGGGCCGAGTCGGTTGGGGTTACGGCAAAGCCAATGAAGTGCCTCCAAGCGTGGAAAAGGCCACTAAACAGGCCAACCGGGAAATGGTCACGATTCCGATCGACAACAGCACGATCCCCCACGAGGTGAAGGGGCGTTTCGGCGCCGGTCGGGTTGTCTTGATTCCAGCTGGTCCCGGTACCGGCATCATTGCGGGTGCGGCAGTGCGGGCCGTCTGCGAAGCCGCGGGCATTTCAAACATCTTGACCAAGAGCATGGGGACGAATAATCCTGTGACCCTGGTTAAGGCGACGATGGACGCTCTTCAGAAACTGCGCACCTCGCAGGATATTGAGCGACTGCGGGGAGTCTCTTTGTCATGAATTTGCACGACATTAATCGCGGCATCCAAAAGAACAAGAAGCGCAAGCGGATCGGCCGTGGGCCTGGTTCCGGTACCGGAAAGACAGCCGGACGCGGACACAAAGGTCAAAAGTCGCGGGCTGGCTACTCGCGACTCGCCGTGTTTCAGGGCGGCGCCATGCCGCTCGTGCGACGCGTTCCGAAACGCGGATTCAACAATAAGTTTGCGACGAATGTGTTCAGCATCAATGTCCGCGACCTCGAAGCGGCCTTTGAATCGGGTGACGATGTGACGCCCGTTTCCTTGAAGGAGCGCTCGCTGGCCAAGGCCAATTATGACGAATTGAAAATTCTCGGCAGCGGAGAACTGACCAAGAAACTGACCGTTTCAGCCCATCGGTTCAGCGCTTCCGCGAAAGAGAAGATTGAGAATGCGGGCGGCCAAGTCGTGATCCTGAAAGCCAAGACCACAGTCGCCGAAAAGAAGAAATTGCTGGCCCAGGCGAAGACCAAAGCCAACTAACGACCGGATTCTACGGGGAATCCTGTTGAAAACCAAAACGGGGCGGTTGGCATTCGTTCAAAATGATTGCTCAAACTGCCCAGACGGTGTTTTTTCAAACGGCGGATGGCGCCATAATGCGGCCTTCGCCGTTTGTTCGTTTGAGAATGAACTGCTCCAACACGCCCCACCCTGTACGCCTTCGCCGCCTCGATGGATTTGAGTTATGTGGGAAAAGCTGCGAATTGTCTTTACGATCCCGGAACTTCGTCGCAAGATCTTTGTGACGCTGGCGTTCCTGGCAATTTATCGCGTGGGGTACCAGATCCCGCTGCCGGTCGTGAACCAAGGAGGGGGCAGTGCTGAAGCTAGTCAGTCTGGTTTCGGCCAAATGATCGAACACGCCGCCCTGTTTGCGGCCAGTGACCTGCGGCAGGCCACCATCTTCGGCTTGGGCATCATGCCCTATATTTCGGCCTCCATCATCTTTCAGTTGCTCGGAACGGTCTGGAAACCGCTTGAGGAATTGCGGAAGGAGGGCGAAACCGGGCGGAAGAAGATCAACGAATACACGCGGTACGCGACCGTGGTGCTGTGTCTCATCCAGTCCACCGCTTATGTCTATTTCTACTTGATGGCCGTGCCGGAGGATGGCAGTAGGGGGATGATCAATGAGGCCTTTACCTATGGTGCCGGGTCCCTGACGCTGCATTGGGGCTGGATGGTTGTTGCGATCGCCACCATGACCTGCGGAACGATCTTCCTGATGTGGCTTGGCGAACAGATTGATGAATTTGGAATCGGCAACGGCATCAGCCTGCTGATCATGGCCGGCATTGTTGCACAGATGCCAAAAGCGTTGACCAAACTAAGCAAGAACTCGGTTTTCGAATTGGTGGGGCTGGGAAGGGGGAAGATAGGCATTGAGTCTATGCTCGTCCTGGCTTGCCTGTTTGTGGCCGTTGTGGCTTGCGTGGTGTTTATCACCCAGGGCCAGAGGCGAATTCCCGTGCAGAGTGCGAAGCACGTTCGCGGACGGCGTCAGATGGGCGGCCAGCGCAGCTTCCTCCCTCTGCGAATCAACCAGGCG
>CAZWOU010000112.1:16548-20294 GCA_964635375.1 uncultured Pirellulaceae bacterium
TATCTTCGCCAGTTCGCTGTTGATGATACCAGGGTTGCTCTTTCGAGCCGTGACGAATTGGAGCGGGGGAGCCACTTGGGCTATCGTCCTCGCCAATGCATTCGGCAGCGGCGTTTCGCTCGTGTACAACTTGCTCTACGTCGGCATGATCTACTTTTTCTGCTACTTCTGGACGGCAATCACGTTCAACCCTAAGGAAATGTCTGAACACCTCAAAGATAGCGGAACGTTCATTCCCGGGTATCGGCCTGGAAAACGGACCGCCGACTATCTAGAAAAAGTCATGGTGAGAATCACCTATGTTGGGGCCGGATTTCTTGCCGCCGTGGCGATTATTCCTACAATCATATCGAGCGCCTTGGGCGTGGACTTTACGGTCGCCAGCTTTTACGGCGGAACTGGTCTATTGATTGCAGTGAGTGTGGCTTTTGACTTGGTGCAAAAAATCGACAGCCACCTCGTCATGCGTGATTATCCAGGTTTGCTTGAATCGTAGGTGCCGCTCTTGGGTCAGTGCGGAGTGCAACCATGCAAGTTGTCTTCATTGGACCGCCCGGTTCTGGAAAGGGTACGCAGTGCCAACTGCTAAGCAAGCACTTGGACGCGGTCCACATGTCGATGGGGGACTTGCTGCGAGAGGAAATTGCCGCAGGAAGTGATGCCGGCGTGAAAGCGGAACGTTTCATGTCTCAAGGAAAACTGGCGCCCGACGACCTGGTGTTGAGCATGCTCCGCGAACACTTGGAGCAAATTGGCCAAGAGAAAGGGCTGCTGTTCGATGGGTTCCCCAGAACGGTTGCCCAAGCCGAAGGACTCGAAAAGGTCCTGCGAGATCATTCCCGGCCACTCGGCGTCGTGCTCCAATTGGTGGTACCCGAACAGATGCTTGTCGATCGGCTCTCCACACGAGGTCGTGCGGACGATGAAGAAGACACTGTGAAGACGCGACTCGGCGTGTTTTCCAACCAAACGTTTCCGGTCTTGGATTACTATCGCGATCGCGATCTATTGCGTGAGATTGACGGCGTGGGAAGCGAACAGGAGGTGTTTGGCCGGGTTCGAGCGTGTGTGGATGCCTGCCAGCAAAAGGCGGGGTGATCACCCCGTGTGGGAGGTCCGTGGCGCCCGTTTCTTCACCAGACGAGCCACTACGAGAATCCTTGGTTTGCCGAGAATACCAGCTGTTTTTGGGTTGACCGACCGAAATTCAACGCAAACGGGCTTAAGAGCCCTTGTGCGAAGGATTCCAGAACCGATATACTCAGTCGCTTTGCCCCTTCCCAGAGTTGTACGGCTATGAAAGTTCGAACGAGCGTTAAACGGATCTGCGAGAACTGCAAGGTCGTAAAACGCAAAGGGCGTGTCTACATTGTGTGCAGCAACCCGCGGCATAAGCAGCGGCAGGGCTAGTTGGCTCGGTTGTGTGGCGGATGGACTAGTGATCCACGCGACGGGCCACGCGGTTATACAACAATTTGAGCGGCGCTCTTTTGGGAGTGCTCGCGAGACCATAAGAACAGTTCTTTTCGACTGTTGCGTTTAGGAGTGAAGAGTCATGCCGCGTTTGCTGGGTGTTGATATCCCGAACGACAAGTCCATTGTCATCTCGCTGACATACCTCTACGGCGTCGGTCCTAAGACTGCCCGAGAGTTGTGCCGCAAGACCGGCATCGAATCAGATCGAAAAGCCCGCGACTTGGCCGAGGAAGAACTGGCTCGGCTGGCCGCAAGCATGGAAGACTATGTGGTGGAAGGCCAGTTGCGGCGCCAATTGACACAGAGTATTTCTCGTCTGCGCGACATCAAGTGCTACCGTGGAATTCGGCACCGCCAGGGTCTGCCTGTCCGCGGCCAACGCACTCGGACGAACGCTCGGACGCGCAAGGGTCCTAAGAAGACGGTTGCTGGAAAGAAGGGCGTCAAGGATCTCCGATAATCTGCTTTGTTGGATCGTCTGGAAGCACCCGATAAACCCGCCCCGTTTTGGATTCGAGTTTTTAGCTAAGCAGGAGTAGACACCTCGTGGCGAAGACCAAGAAACGCCGCACGCGACGAAACGTGACTGTGGCGGTCGCCCATATCAAGGCGACATTTAACAACACGATCGTCTCAATCACGGACACCAAGGGCGATATGCTCTGCTGGGCCAGCGCTGGAACCTCTGGGTTCAAGGGCAGCCGTAAGAGCACCCCTTTTGCCGGCCAGTGCGCCGCCCAACAAGCGGCTGAAAAGGCCGCGAAGTTTGGAGTCCGCGAAGTTGAGGTTCGCGTCAAAGGCCCAGGATCCGGGCGCGAAAGCGCGATCACCGCGATCCAATCAGCTGGCATCAACGTGAAGCTGATCGAAGATTGTACTCCTATTCCGCACAACGGCTGCCGTCCGCGGAAAAAACGCCGCGTTTAATCGACGCTCATTCTCATACTCCCGCACAACCGTCAGTCGCGACGCTTAGTCAATCGATTGCGGTTCCGTCGACACCAAAGGTTCAACGGAGACGAAGATGCACATCCGATGGCGAGGTCTGGAACTTCCTAGCTTGGTCGAATGCGAGCAGGCGTCCCTCACTAGCTGCTACGGCAAGTTTACTGCCGAGCCGTTTGAGCGAGGTTTTGGAACCACCGTGGGCAACAGCCTGCGGCGGATCCTGCTTTCGAGTCTTGAAGGCAGCGCCGTGACGCAGATCAAGATCCGCGGCGCACAACACGAATTCACCACCATTCCCGGTGTTGTCGAAGATGCAACGGATATCGTTCTCAATGTCAAGTCGCTGGTCGTGAAGAACTTCACTGAGCAGACCAAAGTCATCACGGTGGAAAAGAGCGAAGCTGGACTCATCACCGGCGCGGACGTCAATGCCGATTCCGATGTCGCTGTGATCAACTCCGACCACGTTATCGCGACGCTCAACGACGACATCCCGTTTCTCATGGAAATGGTCGTAGAGAATGGCCGGGGGTATGTCCCCGCCACTGAACACAGCACCGGCGACCACGAGATCGGCATCATTCCGGTCGATGCCGTTTACAGCCCGGTCACACGCGTTCGCTTCAACACCGAAGCGACCCGAGTTGGCCAGAAGACCAACTACGACAAGTTGACGTTGGAGATCTGGACCGACGGCTCGATAACGCCCGAAATGGCGTTGGTCGAGTCGGCAAAGATCCTCCGCAAACACCTCAACCCGTTTGTGCAGTACTCCGAGCCCATTCGTCCAGCAAGCCGCCGTCGGGCGCTGCGGACCTCGTGCTCGATCAGAAATTGAACATGAGCTTGGCCGAATTGCGGTTGTCCGTTCGAGCCGGCAATTGCCTTGAAACCGAAGACATTAACACCGTTCGCGACTTGGTCGAGCGCACCGAAGATCAACTCATGGAAGTACGGAACTTTGGCGAGACGACGCTGACCGAAGTTCGCGAGAAACTTGCCGAGTTGGGCCTACATCTGGGCATGCGAGTTCCACCCGCCTCAACGGTGCGGTGAACGTCCCGCGTCAACTCCTCCGAATTCCTCAACGTAACTAAGTAGCACGTGCAGCCATGCGACATCGAAAACGCGGTCGACGATTGGGACGCTCTAGCAGCCATCGATTGGCCATGCGGAGGAACCTCGCCAGCAGTTTGTTCCTCACCGAACGAGATGCTGAATACGATGACAACGCACCCAAGGTGAAGGGGCGCATCGTCACCACCGTCGAGAAGGCCAAGGAAGTTCGGAAGTGGAGGGACTCCACGGCGACGCTGGCCGTG
>CAZWOU010000112.1:20304-23231 GCA_964635375.1 uncultured Pirellulaceae bacterium
CTCGTGGAGAAGTGCATTACCATCGCCAGGCGCTCACTCAAGCACTCCGGTGCCGCAGCCGAATTCGAAAGTGATGACGAACGTGGTAGCGACGGCTGGAAGGCGTGGCGGAAGAGCGCTCAATGGCAGCAGTGGAACCAAGCGATTGCGCCTGTCTTGGCTGCCCGTCGAAAGACGCTCCAATTGCTTGGCGACAAGGCGGCCGTGCGGATTCTGTTCGACGATATTGCTCCTCGTTTCGCGGATCGACCGGGAGGGTACACCCGCGTCCTTCGCGTCGCCGAGAGGCGTTTGGGTGACGCCGGACACCAAGCCATACTCGAATTTGTTGGCGTCCATGACCGAATCTCCGAAGCCAGCGAGCGACCCGCCTTCGCTGCCGACGACGAGCTGACGGACGATGAGCTGACGGACGATGAGCTGACTGACGAAGAGTCGATTGACGAAGAGTCGACTGACGAAGAGGGCGCCAGCGAGGATTCGGCCGCCGACAGCCCCGAAGACGAAGCTACTGCCGCGGACGAGGAATCCTAACAGGACGAGTCCTAGACTTGCGTCACGACAAGCGAGCCTTGCCGGCGTTTGACTTCTCTCAACACATGCGGCGTCTTTGCGTCGACATGACTCGGCGTCTGCCGGAACTAGGGCACATTCGGATGTCCGAAGTGGCTGTCGCCATCGCCCAGACCCGTCGGCCGGTTGCCCACGGAATGTACGCAGCCCTAACTCCACTGCGCTTTGAAGACGGTCAGCGCCGGGGGCAAGTCAAAGGGCAATCCTACTTGATGGAACGCGTCTTGGACCCCGGCGGCAACGAACTGCTCTACATCCTCACATTCTATCTGCCTCGGTTCATGGAAGTCGATCTGGGCGAGAAACTAGTCACGATCATCCACGAGTTGTGGCACATTAGCCCCGATTTCGATGGGGACATTCGGCGATTCTCTGGACGCTGTTACGCCCATTCCGGCTCCCAAGAGAAGTACGACGCGGAAATGGAAAAGTTGGCGAAGTGCTGGCTGGCGTTAGAACCACCGGAGCACATTTACGCATTCTTGCGTCTCAATTTCGCCCAACTTCAGTCCACATTCGGACGAGTGTCGGGTGTGAAGTTTCGCCGGCCCCGGCTCATTCCCGTTGACACGACGGTGTAGATCACTTGGGGTGGTCCTGACGATTGTCTCCATCGTCACGAATATCAGGATCAAGCCAGTTCCGTTCGTGGTGGCTGTGTCGACTGGCCAGCCCACAAATTGAATCCTCGAGCGGCCGCGCTGATTTGCCTGTTTCAGGGGCCATGCATGCGACGATGCTGCTTCTGTCCGCGTGGGCTGCAGCGCGGTAAAGGAGTCTATGCAGCAACAATCGAACCATGGAATAGACCTCGATGGATGCTTCCCTCAGAGTGGCGTATCTCCTCCCTGTGGCCCTTATTGTCGCTGGGTTGGCGTACGTTTCGACTAGGCCGAGCCCTCATTCGCCTCTCGACGCGCCGCCTCATTCGTCGGCTGAAGTAGGTGCTGGAGAGACGTCCGTTTCCAGCCCGCTCACGCCAGCGAACGCCGCGACGAAGACGATGGCCCATTAACCGAAGGGCGAGTTGAAGATCCTCTCGGCTCCGATCAAGATTCCCATCTCTCGCTTCCTGGAAGAGACGTCGACTCTCCAGTCCGCCGGACCGCAAGAGCCGGAGCAGGAGGTCAATCTGGCCAACGCTGGCGAGTCAACGACGCCGTTGGCTGCGTGGATGGAAAACAGTCCTCAGAGAGCCCCGGTTGCTCCGGCCGTAACCTCACAACCAGAGGTCGGACCGTCACTCGGGGCGGATCACGAGGAGAACCAATTTCAAGTGGGGCACGCGGATCAGGCCGAAGTCTCCAACCAACAGGCTCCGCTCGCTGAGCGGCGCGACCCGCCGTTGCCGCGACCAGTCACGCTTGAACAGATGCAGGCGGCGGCCCATCAAGCTCTCGAGTTGATGGAAAGAGGCAAGCGGCTTGCCGAGAAGCGAGCGTACCATAGCTCGCAAAGCGAGTTTCGCGGGGCGCTGAATGTCATCGCGGACGCTTTGGATTCCTCGGACGGAGGGCAGCGGCGCCAAGCGTTGAAGGACGCCCTAGTGGCCTTTGAGGAGGCGCGCGAGTTTCACGCGATGAGCAAACGAAAACGACAAGTGACGGTCTCCCATCTCGTGTTGACCCATGAGACCTCGGTCTTGCAACGGGTCGATTGCACTGACGTTCGGCTGCGAACTGCGATGGAGATGTACTTCGAATACGCCCAACGCCGATTGGTCGACGCGATGCAGGACGCTCCCATGGGCGCCGAAGCCTACTTCCTGTTGGGCAAGCTCCACAAGTCGGCGGCTGACCTCCGGGCAGGGGAGACGTTGGATGGTCCGAAAGCGATGGCGTTTCATCAAGCGGCCGTCACTCTTCAGCCTCGCCACCACCATGCGGCCAACGAGTTGGGCGTGATACTCGCCAAACACGGTCAATGGAAGACCGCCAAGCAACTGCTGCTGCAAAGCGTCCAGGCGAATCCGACCGTTGAGGCTTGGACGAACTTGGCCCAAGTTCATTCACAGTTGGGCGAACACCCGATGGCCCAACTGGCGACCGCCGAAGCTCAACTGATGACTCGTCAGCGTTATTCGGCATCCCCTAGCCGAGCGTCACGGGATCTGAATCAGGTAGTGACTTGGGTAAGCCCGCAAGACTTCTCCCGGATGGTCCCGGCAAACAGCCCGCAACCCCAGGGACCATCCGTGGCTCCGCCGCTCGCCAACGGCGCGGTTCAACCGCAACCTCAGCGCTGCCCAGTTTCAACGGTCTCGACTCCTACGCGTGTTTCTCCCTGGCGTCAACCACGATCCAACTAGCAGTCAGCCGCCCGCAATGCACGGTTTCCCCAACGCCTGTTTCGAT
>CAZWOU010000113.1:0-14652 GCA_964635375.1 uncultured Pirellulaceae bacterium
CTTGAGAAGACCTGCCCGAGAATTGGACGGGAATCGACCGAGCCAGATGAGATTCTCCATAAATCCGAGCATTTCTTGTGCATTGAGGTCGATTTGAAGCCCTCCTAGCCGGTGGTGATCCGCAGTCGACGGCTGTCAATTCGTCGAGGATCTGTTCCAACAGTTTCGCCAAGTCCGCCCCGTCTGGCGGACAGACCAAGCAAACAGAAAACACGAACGCCGGGAATTCCCAGCGTTCGTGCTCCTGGTTTTACAACAACGCGCCGTCATCGTGCTCAATACGACAGGGCGCGGACCCGGCGAAGAACCACGTCGACGCGAACCGGGGTGGCCGCGCCGTCTCGGACGATACCCAATTGCAAGAGTCCGCCCGAGGTTTGGATTTGACGTTGCAGCACCGACTCGTCGGCCACGCCTTCGCCGTTGATGCTGACAATCATGTCGCCAGTCTTCAACCCGGCTAGCGCCGCCGGAGAATTCGGCTGCACCTTCTGGATTCCATAACAAGCCATGTCGGGAATCAACACGCAATCCACGCCAAAGTACCAGGTGCTGCTGACATAGCCAACAACGGGCGGGCAGTAGATCACGTGATAGTGACAGGGCGTCCAACACTGCCAATAACCTGGTGTGTAGCAATAGTCCCACCAGTGGCAGTGGTGGTGGTGCCAGTGCCAACCGATGCAAAAATCAACCCACCAGTGGCAGCCAGGCGCCAATGACAGTTTTTGAATCGCAACCGACTTGGCTTTGGCGCCATCCGCCAACTTGAGCTGCAAGTCCTTCGCCTTGGTGATGGCTCCGAGCCCCTTCAGCTTGTCCAGCTTGATGGGCGTGAACTTGCGTGAAGGCAACTTGCCAACGAGCGTTTCGAAACGCTGGATTCCGTCGAGCTTGCCAGGAACCTTGGGCTTGAGCAGATTGCCTACGCCCGGATTGACCGGCAGTGTCGGCCTAATTCCCGGCTTGACGGGAAACGCCGGAATCGTAGCGCCCGGCTTGAACGGCAGTGTTGGCCTTATTCCCGGCTTGACAGGAAACGCCGGAATCGTCGGTCCAACCGGAACGACCGGCTTGGGGAAAGTCACGCCAGGACGGGGAATTCGACCGATCCCGCCGAGATTCACTGGCGGCCTTGGACGGGTCGTCCGCCCACCTATGAAACCTCCACGCGAGACACCACGGGAAGGCGTGAAGCGGGAACTGGAACTGCTCGACGGCGGGCGAGCGAAGCTCCTAGCGGAAGAGCTCGAGCCTGATCTCGAGAACTTGAATCCTTGGGCCGCGCCAGGCCGGGCGGGCAACAGACTCAGTTGCAGGGACAGCGCCGTGACGGTCGCAACAAACATGAGCGGGAGGGGACGGGTCATCATGTTTCTCCTGTTGGGGGGGAAGAGGGGTACGGGTCGTATACCACGCGAAGCGAGTGCCAAAAGCGCTCATGCAGGCCGCGCCCACGGTGCCAACCGCCCCCAGAAAACCCTTGATAGCCGGGAAAAATGGCCCTATTTGGGCCCGCAAGCAAAAGTCGAGAAGCGACTTTCTCGTCTCACCCTAGAAGCAGGGCGAATGTTGGAAAACGCCCGTAATGAAGTCGTTTTGATGACACATTGTCGCAGATTGATAGGCCCATTCTTCGGCAAACGCTTTCAGTTCCGGCGAGGAATATGACGAGAACATGTAGGGATAATAGGGGAAATAACGGTGCCAAGACTTACAAGCCTCTCGATTCTGACTTCGATGGTGCTGCTCGCCGCGCCTTTAGCTGCTCAGGAACCGGCTGAGGCGAATCCGCCCAAGACAACGCTGGACTTGCTGGACAAGAAACTGCCGGCGGCCGACATCCGCTACTCGGATGCCCAGTTGCGTAAGGCGATGGTCGGCCATAAGACGCAGATGCCCAACACCAGTTTCGGCGAAGGACTTCTGCCACCAGACGCGGCCAAGCGAGTTTTCGACCAATCGGGGGGAGCGGAGATGGCTTCGCGAGTGGCGTGGGTCCAGCAGACTCAGCATTGGACGCCAGCAGGCCTTTGGCACCACCCGCTCTATTTCGAAGATGTAATGGTGGAGAGGCACGGTCATTCGAGAGGCCCATGGATCCAACCTTGGATCTCGGGGGGGCGGTTTTTCGGTACGCTTCCGGCCCTCGCCTACAAATGGCAATTAGATCCGCCTCGAACGCGATTCTCCACGCTGGGGCATTATCGCCCAGGAAGCCCTGCGCCACTGGTCTGGCAGCGCCCGCGTTGGCGATGGGACGCCGCTGCGGCAGAAGCCCTCACCGTGACTGGATTGATCTTCACTCTGCCTTGAGCTCGCTCAACAAAGCGCGTCGTCCGTTCAATCGCCTTGGCTAACGCGATCAGGTGTCTGCTCCTGGCGCCTCCGCACGAAGCCGGGTTCGCTCGGCGAAACTAGCTTCTTGACGGTTTCACCGGCGATCAGTTCACTACTGCCGCATGCTTTGCAATGAACTCAACGATCGGCCCGGAATCCTTGAGTCCGTGGGGATGATGACCGATGCCGGGCTTGCCGATCAGCTTGATAGAACCGCCTAGCCCGCGGTAACGCTCGGCGACGACACCCGTGTTCTCGTCCCACGGCACGACCTTATCGGCGTCGCCATAGACGTGAAGCAGCGGTACTCCGGCTCTGGCCAACGGCTTCAGATTGTCGACCGGGTTCTTTCCGTAGGCCATCGCCTCAGCTTCGTTTTTGAAGCCAAAGGTCTCCAGCACGAGCTTCCAATCGCGCGAACTGCCTTTGCCTTTTCCCTTGCCGCCAGGCCAACTCTTGAAATCGCAAACCGGTGCGTCGCCGTAGATGCACGCTACGCGCTCCGGGTTTGCGGCCGCCCAGTTGTAACAGTAAAGCCCGCCGCGACTGAGCCCAACAAGTGCGACCTTCTTCGCGAAACCGTACTTGTTCGTCAACACCTTGTAGAACGCGTTCCAGTGCTCCACTGCCCGCGGGCAGCCGAGCATGTTCGGCACTCGCATGTAGACGATGTGAAACCCCCGATCGAGCAGAGCGATGTCCGGCGCCGGCTTGTGCCCAAAGAACTCGCCATGCCAGACCCAAGGCCGACCCGGCGCAGCCGTTTTGGGCTCTACGACAAGCACCGATTTGCCATCGACCTTGAAGTCGTAACGAACATATCCATTCCATTTACTCTGCTTGCCGGGGAACTTGCCCGGCTCGGCTTCCGCCAACTGGCCAATCGTCGCCGTTGTGGGCAGCAGCAGGATCGCTCCTACGAGCCAACGAATAGCTGGATGTGGCTTCGTCCTCGACGACATTCGGCGGTCAATTCTCATCACCTGGCCATTTACTCGTTGTCTTGTGGAAACTCATTCAGACGCTACTTGGAGTATAGACCTTGCGGATTTGGATCGCTTGCCGAAACGAACATTAACGCTGGTCGGCGCCTGCGCCCTGATGCCGTTGGCTAGTTCGCTGCCAGAATCCGCTGCTCTCCGACAACGGCTGATCGAGCTCACGCGGCGTCGCCTTAAGCCTGGATGTCTAGGTAAGGCTTGCGGATCGTATCACTTCACGATTTTGGATCAATTGTGCGGATTATTCCAGTTATGACGGTTCCACGGTCGATAGCAGGAGAGACCGCAGAGAA
Organism: uncultured Pirellulaceae bacterium; assembly: GCA_964635375.1. GTDB lineage: Bacteria > Planctomycetota > Planctomycetia > Pirellulales > Pirellulaceae > CAZMNY01. Next base: position 3,635 of record CAZWOU010000113.1, read on the forward strand.
TCTCTGCGCGATTGATGACTGGCCGAAACGCGAGTCGCTGCGCCAATCCTGCGTCAACGCCAGTCCCCCACAACCATGAAGTCAAGGACGCGCATCTCCCGTCGGCTTCAAGGCGCCTTTATGTTCCGCTGTCACTCACTGATGACTTGTCTCGGATTGATCATCCTCGCGGGATGCTCGACGCCGTTTCATGATGCGCGGCAATTGGAGACGACCCAGCGACTAGAGGGTCCCTACTTCCAGCCCTATGCAACATCAATCGAATACCCGGACGTCGACTCGATTCTCTCAGACGAGTTGTCCGAGGCACCAGCGCCGCGAACCCTGGAGAACCCCGACGAGTTGACACCTCGCCCATTGGGTCTTGAAGAAGCGATCCGAATGGCCTTGAGCTCCAGCGACATCATTCGCACGCTTGGGGGCACAGTGGTTCAGGCCCCCGGCGCAACAACCGTATACGACATTGGTCTGACGGAAAGCGATCCAGGCGCCAGCGTGGAGGCGGCGCTCAGCGCGTTCGACGCTCGTTGGACGAGCAATCTCAACTTCACCCACAGTGAGCGGCCGGTCAACCAGCCAATCGCTGGATTGGTTCTCCCGCCATTCCAACAGAAGGGGAGCACGTTCGTTGGCGAGCTTGCCAAGACAACTGCGACCGGTTCGCGATTTGCCGTCCGGCATCACGTCACCTACGCCAACACAAACAGAATTCCCAGCGACTACAAAATCGACTACGAAGCAGAGTGGCGCCAGCCGTTGCTGCAAGGCGCCGGCCTTCAATTCAACCGCATCGCCGGTCCCAACGGGCAAGCCGGATCTTCCAGCGGAGTCTTGATCGCGAGGCTAAACACCGACGTCGCCTTGGCGGATTTTGAGTCGGCGGTAATCAATCTGGTGGCGGATGTTGAGCGAGGTTATTGGGATCTCTATTTCTCCTACCACGACCTCGAATCCCGCCTGGCCGCCCGCCGAAGCGCCTTGACCACATGGCGGAACATCGCGGAGCGAGCGAGACTGGGACTCCGTGGCGGAGAGGCAGAAAACGAAGCCCAGGCGAGAGCCCAGTTCTTCACGCTCGAGGCAGCCGTGCAAGATGCACTGAGCGGACCCACGGGGCTCTACGCGCGTGAGGAGCAACTGAGGCTCGTTCTTGGATTGCCCCCCAATGACGGAGTAATTCTTCGCCCCAACGTCGAGCCAATTCTTGCCGAAGTGATTTTTGAGTGGAATGACTTGTTGGATGAAGCGATCTATCGGCGCGTTGAGTTGCGTGGGCAAAAGTGGATCATCAAACGCCGCGAACTCGAACTTGTAGCGTCCCAGAACCACTTGCTTCCCACGCTCGATGCCGTCGGGCTCTACCGTTGGTTTGGCCTCGGGGACGACCTGATCGGGCGCCGAGGCCCGGGTGGCGCCGCCAATGCATACCAGAACTTGACAGGCGGCGACTTCCAAGAATGGCAGATGGGGTTTGAGTTTTCGTTCCCTGTTGGTTATCGACAAGCGGCCCTTGCGGTGCGCAACGCGGAACTGCGACTAGGACGAGAAAACGCCGTCTTGCAAGAACAACAATTGCGAGTCTCTCACGAACTGAGCAGCGGAATTCGCAACGTCCGCCGCACCCATCAGCTAATCAAAACCAACTTCAATCGCCGCGTCGCCTCGCAATACGAGGTGGAAGCGATTCAGGCTCTGTTCGACGCCGGCCGGATCGGCATCGACGTCTTGCTTCAATCGCAACAGCGGCAGGCTGAAGCGAACAGCGCCTATTTTCGGGCAGTGGCCGACTACAACTTAGCCGTCTCCTCAATTCACCAGAGCAAGGGATCCCTGCTCGAGTATGACCGCGTTCAGCTCGCAGAGGGCCCGTGGACTGCCCCGGCCCACGATGACGCCCATCGTCGTTCCCGTGGTTTCGGCCTTCGTAATCATCCCATCTCTACGCCGAATCCGATCAGCCGAGGCGACCTGGCGCAAGACCGGCAGGGACTGGGACCAGCATCTGAGTGGGGACCAACGCAGGAACCCGCCCAGCAACCCACGCAAGGACCGGCGCAGGGGCAGGAACCGGCTCAGGGGCAGCAACCAGCGCGAGGGCGGGAACCCGGGCAGGAACCGGCGCAGGGACAGACGCAGGAACCGGAACGGGGGTTGAAACCAGTACAGGAATCGATACCGGCAGAAGAATTGGGACCGGTGCAGGCGGCACAACCGCCTGTTGATTCGCCTCCGAATCGAGGGCCGAGCAACTAGTGTTTTGGATGAAGGCGGGGAGGCGCCGAAAATTCAGATGACGCGTGCGAGACCGATGCCGCGCCATGCTGAGTTCATTCCTCTACGAGGTCATCCGATGGTTCTGCGCGGTATCACGAACGCCAGTCGCCGGATGCGGAAAGACGAAAATCCCAGTCGTTTCGGCCAAAAGCACAAGCGAAAATCGTGCGGCGGCCACGAACGCGAAGAAGAGCACTATCTGGGCTTTCAAATCGTGTATCAGCAACGCAAGCTTGGCGTCACGATGGCGCGTACGCAACACTGCGCGGTCATTAGCGGCGACTCGCTCAGCAGCAGCATCTACCTCTCTGGCTTTCCCACTCAGGCCGCAGCGCGCCAAGCCGCGCGGGGCCGAGTTGACGACCTGGCGTTTCGTCAACGCCGATTGGCCGCGGCCCGTTGGGATTCCCCCCACCGCTGATGTGCTACGATTGGCTAGGCAAAGAACTCAATCGCATTCTGAAACACGCGGGCGCCATCCCCTTGTTCCCCGCCCTCGCCTCGCGTCCAGCGAGGATGGTGGGTGCGATCGATGTTGCGTTCGGGGTGCGGCATCAAACCGAATACGCGACCCGTTTCATCGCAGACGCCGGCGACGTCCAAAGCGGAACCATTAGGGTTGTCGGGATAGGGCACCGAGCCATTCGCGTGAGGCCCCAGAGCATCATACCGGAGCGCTAATTGGTTGGCGTCTGAAAGAGTCGTAAGCGTTGACTCGTCGTGCGCGACGAACTTGCCTTCGGCGTGGGCCACGGGAAGATAGAGCGACTCCAGCCCGTTTAGAAAGACACATTTGTCGCCGTCCACGGCCAACCGCACCCAACGGTCCTCGAACTTGCCAGAGTCGTTCCAAGTGAGCGTCGCCGGCACGCGATCGCTCGTCTGCAGCAGCGCGCCAGACTTGATCAGCACTTGAAAACCGTTGCAGATCCCCAAGATCAGCTTGCCCGATTGCTTAAACTCCTGGATGGCGCCAAACAAGTGCAGGCGGATTTGGTTTGCTAGGATTCGCCCCGCACCAACGTCGTCGCCGTAGGTGAATCCACCAGGGAGGCAAAGAATCTGATAGTCGTCCGTCAGCGATGGGTCTTCGAGCAAACGATTGATGTGGATGCGATCCGCCTTACCGCCCGCTTGCTCGAAGGCAAAGGCGGTCTCTTCATCACAATTCGCACCCGGTGCTCGCAGTATCAATACCCTCGGCGTGCCCATGTCTCGCGTGCCTTTCTAGATTCCAAGATTTGTCCGGCGATTCCGCCCATTGCAACACAACGACTCACGATGAGCCTCGCCTACCAACGCAGCGGCGCCTGCCACGCCTCTTTCAATTGTCCCAGCGGCAATTCGATTACCGCGTCGTTGTCTCTTCGAAATGTGACGACGCCGGAATCCGTAGTTTGACCGATTCTAGCCCAAACTGAATCGGCCATCGCCGATTCGAAATCAGCGGCGTGCTCTCGAGCCACCTCGCACAACAACCTCGCGTTCGATTCGGCGAACAGCAGCTCAACAAGTTCATCGGTTTGCAGTGAATCGTCGGGTTGGTAAGGGACTTGCGAGAGGTGGATCTCAACGCCAATCCCGCCGGAAAACGCCATTTCCGCAACGGCCACGGCGAGCCCGCCTTCGCTGAGATCATGGCACGAACGCACCAGACCTCCGACCATCGCATTGTGCAGGCGTTCGTAGGACTTCTTTGCTGAGAGCGTATCGAGCCCCGGTGCGGCGCCGCCCCCGCGCTGTGTGACCTGTCCGTAGTGGGAACCGCCCATTTCCGAACGAGTCACGCCAAGCTGGTAGATCAAATGGCCTGAGCCTTTCAGATCCATCGTGGTGCAATTGCCGACATCCTCAACTTGCCCCATCGCGCTGATCAGCAACGATGGTGGAATCTCGATGGTCTGCTTGCCCGATTCGGTTTGGTAGCTGAATTCGTTGTTCAGACTGTCTTTGCCACTGATGAACGGCGTTTCATAATCGACCGCCACATCGTGACAGGCGAGAGCGGCTCGAACCAGCGAACCGAGTGTGCTTGGTCGATCGGTGTAGCCCCAACAGAAGTTATCGAGGACAGCGATTCGGCTTGGGTCCGCGCCAACGGCAACGCAATTCCGGATCGCTTCATCGATAGCCGACGCGGCCATACGATAGGTGTCGAGTTCGCCGTAACAGGGGTTCATGCCGCAACTGATCGCCAACGCGCGGCGAGAGCCCAGCACAGGTCGAACCACGGCGGCGTCGCCGGGGCCGTCGTTCTCAATTCCGACGAGAGGCTTGACCGCGCTGCCGCCTTGAACCTCATGGTCGTATTGGCGAATGACCCATTCTTTGCTGCACACGTTGAGCGATCCCAAGATGGCGAGCAACGCATCGGCAGGATCAAGGTCCGTCGCGAGCGGCTCGAGCGGTGTGGGCTCGACCGGCTTGTATTCGGCGTCCCGCACGATGGGCGGGCGTCCATTATGGAGAAACTCCATGCTCAAGTCGGCGACCTCTTCTCCGTGATAGATCAGCTTGAGGCGATTGGTTGGCTTGAATTGCCCAATGACCGTCGCCTCCACATCCTCGGCGGCGCAGAGGTCGCGAAAAGCCTCCCATTTCTCGGGAGAGACCGACAGCACCATGCGTTCCTGAGCTTCTGAAATCCAGATTTCGGCATAGTTCAAACCGTCATATTTGAGCGGCGCCTTGTCGAGCCAGACTTCTGCGCCGATCTCTTCTCCCATCTCTCCAACCGCGGAAGAAAACCCGCCGGCGCCGCAATCGGTCACCGCCGTGTAGAGATTCTTGTCGCGAGCTTCGAGCAATACGTCGAGCAACATCTTCTCGGTAATGGCATTGCCGATCTGCACCGCGCCGCCAGAGAGACTTTCGCTCTCGCTAGTTAGTTCCGCCGAGCTGAACGTGGCGCCGTGGATCCCATCGCGACCAGTCCGCCCGCCCAACGCGACGATGAAATCATTCGCTTGAGGTTGCTTTTCCGTCTTGTCGACAGGCAGCAAACCGACGTTGCCGCAATAGACAAGGGGATTACCCAAGTAACGCCGGTCGAAGTAAAGGGCGCCGTTGACCGTGGGGATACCCATCCGATTCCCATAGTCCCGCACGCCGGAAACAACACCCTTCATCACGCGCCGCGGGTGCAGGACACCGTCCGGAATCTCGCTGTTCGGGGTGTCGGGCGGGGCAAAGCAGAACACATCTGTGTTACAAATCGGCTTCGCGCCCATCCCCGTGCCGAGCGGATCTCGAATGACGCCGCCGATGCCCGTGTTGGCGCCGCCATACGGCTCCAAGGCGGACGGATGGTTGTGGGTCTCGACCTTGAAGACAACGTTGTGCTCGTCGTCGAATCTGACGACGCCAGCGTTATCTCGAAAAACGCTCACACACCAATCGTCCTCACCCAACCGAGCGCGAATCTTCTCCGTGGCCTCGAAAATCGTCTCTTTGAGCATATTCTCGAATCGCCGCTCGCCGCGTTCATCGCGGTAGGCGATGCGACCCGCCAACGTCTTGTGACTGCAGTGCTCGCTCCAAGTCTGGGCCACCGACTCCAATTCCGCATCGGTTGGATCGCGTCCCAGATCCTGAAAGTGCTGCTGTATGGTCTGCATTTCAACGAGCGTCAAATAGAGTTGCCCTTCTCGGCTTACTTTCTCCAGGCCGGCGTCATCGAGTTCGCGAATGGCGACCGTGATCTTTTCGAATGTGTAGGCATCGCCAACTTGCAAATGATCGAAAGGCAACGGGCCGACGACCACCTGCTCAATCGAGTCGTTAGCGAGCACGCGGCGGCAGAGTTGATCGAGTTGGTCCGAATCAACTCCGGCCAACCAATACTTCTTGAACGTGCGGACCGAATCGGCGTTCAAGCCCAGATCGGCGATGGCTTTTTGCGCACTTTGAGCGACGGGATCCATCACGCCTGGCTTGGGGAGCACGTAGACCAAATGCGGCTTCCCGTTTGGCGGCGCCGCCAATTGCGGATCGCCTGCGGCAGCGGTTACCGTGCGCTCGACAACTCGGTCCGCGAACAATTCGTCGCTCAGTTTCAACATCTGCGATTCGTCGAGATCGCCCTGGACGAGAAAACCTCTCGCCGTGGCTAACTCAAGATGTTCGCAAAGCCCCATGTCGGCGGCATCCGCCGAGATGAACTTGGCTGCCAGATCAGGCTGTCCCTGCCGCGGATAGATATCAACTTCCCAAAGCGTCACGGTTTCTTTTTCCTTGCTCCAAGAGTGCGGCGAGTGTTGTTTGATCGTCGTTTTCGATTGCCTCGCGAAATTGAGAGAGAATCGACTCAAAGCGTTTTAAGGCGGCACCTAGACAGACTCGGTTCTCCGCCAGGATGTGTCGCCAAAGTTCAACATCTCCGCCGGCGATCCGTGTGGTGTCTTTCCACCCAGTTGCCGAGAGGGGCAGGTCGGCGTCGCTGGTGGCGGCCGCGAGAGCGGAGGCGACGACATGGGGCAAGTGGCTCGTCGAGGCCAAAGCGCGATCATGGTCGGCTGGCTCGCGAGTCACTACCTTGGCGCCAAGTTGACTCCAAAAGAGAGTGAGTTCTTCGAGCGTGCGAGGGTCTGTTGTGGTTGTCGGCGTGAGCACTACGGTCCGCCCGTCGAATAGTCGCTCATCCGCGTGCCTCGGACCCGATTTCTCGCTCCCGGCCAGAGGGTGAGAACCGCAAAAACGAACCCGCGGCGGCAGCGATTGTAGAGCGTGAACGATCTCTTGCTTGGTGCTGCCGACGTCGGTCAACAGCGCATCCTCTCGGCAATGTTCAGCCGCTGAGAGCAGATGAGTCGGGATATATTGCACGGGAGAACAAGCGACGACCAGCTGAGCCCCCGAGGCGGCCCGCTCCAGCGAAGGCTCGGTCTTGTCTAGCGCGCCCATTTCCAAGGCCACATCCAAAGTTGCCTGACGAGACCCAAACCCAACAACAGACTCGGCTAAGCCCCTACGGCGCAGGGCCAATCCGATCGAACCACCGATCAGCCCAACTCCGATAATGGTTACCCGTTTCCAGTGAGGCATCTGCGCTTTGGCCCGCTGAGGGGTGAAAGCTCCGATTGTAGCAATCGGCGGCCGACTGGCGTACCCGCCCTCGACAAGGCAAAATGAAGCTGGACGGCGAAGCGCCGGCAGCAATCCCCCAGTTTGGGAGTCGCAGACGCCAAGACGGCCGGACAAACGGCGAAAAAAGGGCAGGGGATCACTTCTCGGTCTCCGGCCGATGGGCGGACCGACGACTTCATTTGAGCGAAATCAGGTTGGATCATGGCAAAGCTCTCCCTCCGACAAGCGGCCCTGATGCTGCGACGACTCGGCACCGGGCTGAACGCCGGAGTCGCCGTTGTTCGTCTATGGGAACTGGAATCGTCCCGAGGCGCGGCGGCTCAGCAGGAGGCCGCCGAGTCTGTGCGACAGGGAATCACAGGCGGCGGCGGACTGGCCGAATCGATGGCCAAGTGCAATGGATTCTACCCGCCAACCATCCTCCAACTCGTCGACATCGGCGAACGCACCGGAAAGCTCGAATCAGTTTTCCATCGTTTGGCCGACCACTACGACCACCAGGTCAAGGTTCGGCGAACATTTCTTCAGAGCATCGCCTGGCCCGGCTTCCAGCTGGGATTCGCGATCATGATTATCGGCCTGCTGATCTGGATTATCGGCGCTTTGCTACCAAGGGGCATCGACGGGGAGCCAATCGACATACTTGGATTTGGCCTTTATGGAAACAAGGGGTTGCTCATCTACCTGTTCATCGTTGGGTCGGTTGGCGGCGTGATCGCTTTGGTCATCGCTGGACTGGCGAAGGACTGGTTCGGGCCCAAGCCCCTGCTGTTTGCCATGAAGATACCCGTGATCGGCAAGTGCCTTGAAACGATTGCCATGTCGAAGCTCGCCTGGACTCTATCCCTCACGCAGGAATCGGGAATAGATGCCCGACGCACGATGGCGATGGCTTTGCGCTCGACCCAAAGCCCACATTACACGAGGTTCGTCGAACGGGCCGACAAAGTGATCCTCCACGGCGGCGAATTTCACGAGGCCCTGGGGAAAACAGGCGTCATTCCCGATGAGCTCTTGGATACGCTAGCTGCCTCCGAAATTGCTGGAACCCAAGCCGAATCGATGAGCCGCCTGTCGCGCGAATATCAGCAACGAGCGGAAGGTTCCATGCGACTGCTTGCCGGACTGGCTTCCGGCGCGGTTTGGCTGTTCGTCGCCGCGCTGATCATCATGATGATCTTTCGGCTCTTCTTGTTCTATCTGGGCGCCATTACTGAACAGTTGCCCTGATTTCCAGTCAGAAGGGATTTGGTTCATTTGCTGCACGGCGAATGCACCAATCCCGTTCCGCGGCCCATTAGCTTCCGCGAGCGTACCGAATGGCCTGGGCGCGAATGTCAATTCCGACCTCGTCGCTCCAGGCTGCAAGAATTGACTCAAAAACAGGGCCCGGTTTGAACGCGCCGCCGCTTGTTGGACCAACCGGTTGGCAATCGACATGGCTTACAGGCAGCATGCAGAGCGACGTGCTGCAGAGAATGACCTCGTCCGCCTGCCTCACATCCTCAGCTGTTAAGTCGCGGTGGCCAAAAGGGATCCCGAGATTCGTTGCCAGATCGCGCACGACAGCGACGCTGATTCCGGGCAAGATTTTTTGCGGTGGCGGGGAAAGCAGGCCCTCGCTCTGGTTGTAAATAAGCAGGTTCGCAGTGGACGTTTCGGCGACGAAACCATCAGTGTCCAGCAGCAGCGCCCGGCTCGAAGCGTCCATCGCGCGAGCCTCCTGGTCGGCCAGATAGTAGTGCATCCGACTGCGGCACTTCAGCTCGGCGGGCCAGCAGGAGAGAGGCGCCTGGCGAACATTGACGATGCTCAACCGCTGCCCATGCAGATACTTGTCGGCCCACAGTTGGAAGGGCAGGGGGTAAGTGTGCATCGCCAGCATCGGCCCAGACGGATCCGGCTCGAGCGTTGGGTAGCCGCCTGGCGTCACGAACACACTGAGTCCCAAGTCTCCAGGTCCTGCTGCATGATCCGCCCCGTCGTCTCTTACCGCTGCAGGCTCGAACTCATTCATCTCCCGCCAATTGGAAGCGACCAGGTCGATGGCCATTTGGATCAGCGAGTCGGACGAATAGGGCAACTGGACGCCGATAATGTCCATCGAGCGATGCAGCCGGCCCATGTGCTCGGCCAGCCGATATAGCTTCCCGTCAAAAGTCCGAACCTGCTCCGCAACCGTCACTCCAAGCACGAACCCAGAATCGGAAACGGGCACACTCAGTTCACCGACTGGCACGCGCTGGCCGTTTAGAATCGCTGATAACATATTGGACCGAGAAGTCGAGCGGGTCTGACCCTAGGGAGAAAAACCTGTCTCCCCATTGTGGCGAATGTCCGTCGTCGTGCTAGGGCCGCAACAGACGAGTTTGTTCATTCCGCAAAGCTGACGTTACTGCCGCTTGGGGCTGAGGACCCAAGAACCAACGAAGACGGTTCATAAGATAGGGCGAAGCGAGGTAACTGAGTTCCTCGTGGGCCTTGCCAATCAGACAGCACACGTCCTCATGCTCCACCACGCCCGGAGTCTGGTCGCCCCACCAAGGGCCGGTGTATCCCAACGCTTGCGGGCGGTAACAGGGATCGCTAAAACGAAACCGCTTGAGAGCTCGATCACAGGAGTTGTGGAAAATGAGCAACTGTTTCATCTTCTCCCAAGCTCGCCAGTGGTGCTGATTCGGACCCAGCCACTCGGTTGGCATTGCCGGCGCGAGAAACACAGCGCGAGCGTCGGGGCAGGGCGTTCCGAACTCGACCGCCTGGCTCAAAGCGCCTGAGATAATGCGGGCCCCAAAACTAAATCCGATCAACAGGACCGTCGAGTCCTGCGGGACAGATTCGAGGAAATCGGCCAAGATCTGAGTTTCACAATCGGCCCTAGCCGCTTTGGCGCGAACGTCCTTCACCGTGCCGCGAATCTGGTCACTCGGCCAAGACCAGATGATGAAACAGATCGGCGGAGGCTCGCCAGCCGCTACCTGTTCGTAATACCGCCGTCCACGCTCAGCCGCGTTGTTGAACTCCATTCGATTGCCATGGACATAGATGACGACCTCGCCGCTCGGCAACGCGCTGTTCAATTGGCTCTGTTCGACGCTGACCCAGCGTAGCCCCTCCAGGCGAAACAACTCAGGCTCGCCCGTCGGCTGACCGCAACAGGACATCGAACGAGTGCTGAACATCCACACCGAGTCTTGAGGGCGAACACCGTTGAGACCGCGCTCACAGGGAGCTTGAACGTGTTGGTTGGCCGGACCCTCTCGAGCGAATGAGACTTGCCGCTTAACGGCCGGGGACCGGGTCGAGGGTGTTTGGCCCAGGTCGAACAGGTTGGCGCCATGATGCGGTTCACAGGGCAAGCCGGTCGCAGGCCGGTCGGAACTCGATTTCGCCTCGGCTCCCCAAAGCAGCGCAGAACCTGCCAGATTGAAACCGCAGAGGCTTGCGAAAGCCAACGATACGAACGCGGCGAGGCGCGCGTGTGGAGGCGAACCGCGGCGGCGCCCAATCGCTAGTTTGGCTGACCGTATGAGCATGGGGTGGTGTTCAGGGGAGAGAGATTGGTCGCCAGATCACACAGGCAACTGCGGGTGTGAAAATGTACCCTATTTTCAACATGATGCGATTAGAAAACCTCTGCGTTGCGTGGAATATTTGCG
>CAZWOU010000113.1:14662-22085 GCA_964635375.1 uncultured Pirellulaceae bacterium
AAAAAATGCAGCAAGTCTCTTGCACCAGGCTTAGCGTGATGTAGAGTTTTCTGCCCACAGCCTCCTGACTGTAAGAAGAATCGCCAAAATCGGAGTCACTGACATGAAGAGGCTACTCGCAACAATCGCCCTCACCGCTCTCGCTCTCAGCTTGACTGGATGCAGCGGCGGATTCGGGTCCCTGTGCCGCTGGAATCGCGGAGACTGCTGTGATCCATGCCAAAACGGCGGTGGATACGACGGCATGGTCTACGGAGGCGTCGTCGATCAAGGCGCCATCGAAGACATCCCGGCTGGCCGGTCGAGCACTCGGGACTAGAAACTCGGTTGCTCGATATCGAGAAAGACCATCCGAGCAGGCGCCCAAGAGCCGTTTGAGCCGCTCTTCGCTCTGCGATAGCCGCGGTGCTTTCGCGGAACACAGGGCAACTGTGGACGGGCGACTGTGGACAGCTTTTTCTTCCGACAAACCTCCTCAGCTCCATCTAAGATGGGAGTGGTGGATGGATTGCCGGGAGGTTGAGCCGTTCGAATCGGAATGGACACTGCCGGTCTTGCCGTGTCCGCGCTTGCGAAAGCGCGTGGTCTAGGGTTCCGTTCTTGGAAAGTGGAGACGAGCCATGCGGCGCTCGAGCCTATTCGTTTTCCTGGCGATACTGGCGCTGAACACCAGTTCCGTCCACGCCCAGTTCGATGCCGTTCCAGTAAACGGCATTACGCTGGGCGAACAGACGACCCAGAAGTGGAAATGCGGCGTGCTCATCACGGCTGCAGGGGGTCCCTGCACGGGCATCCTCGCGACCGTGCCGGTGCCTACCGATTGGCCCGAGCAACAGGTTCGCATTGATGAAGAGGACATTTCGCCGAACGCCAGAGTCAGCTATCGGATGCTCGACAACGGCGTCAAGCAGATGCTGATTGGGATCCCCTCGATCCCCGCTGGGCAAACGGTCGGCGCACTCGTCACGTTCGAGGTGACCAAAGCGGCGATCATTGCGCCCAAAGACGTCAGCGTGTTCAAAATCCCCAAACGGGCGCCGCGAAGCGCTCGGTCGTACCTTTCCGACAGCCCTTACATCGAAGTCCGCAACAGCAAGATTCGCAAAGCGGCCCGTGAAGCAGTCGACGGCCTGGACGACGAAGCTCATTGGGAAAAAGTCGAGGCAATTTACGACTGGGTCCGAGATCGAGTCGAGTACAAAGACGGCAAGCTCAAAGGCGCGCTCGCCGCACTCAACGACGGCAACGGCGACTGCGAGGAACTGACGTCATTGTTCATCGCTTTATGCCGAGTAAACAAGATTCCGGCAAGGACCGTTTGGGTCCCAGGGCATTGCTATCCGGAGTTCATGCTTGTCGATAACAAGAACAAACCGCATTGGTTTCCCTGCCAGGCGGCTGGTACGAAAGCCTTCGGCGAGATGCCGGACCAGAGGCCTATTCTGCAGAAGGGCGACAATTTCCGCGTGCCGGAGAAACGCAAGCCACAGCGGTACGTCGCCGAACTTTTACAAGTCAACGGAGTCCGAGGCGGCCAGCCGAAAGTCAAGTTCGTGCGGCAATTGCTGCCATAAATCTTGACTCTCGGTTCACTCAGAACCGGCGGCGAAGGTTGACGTCCCTGGGCGTCTGTTCATATGCCAGCCATCGTTTCCAGGCGGCCTTGTCGTACTTGAAGTCCACGCCGCCCACCAAGCTCATTAGAGCGGCATGGACTTTCGGATTCTGGAGTTTCCGGCGGATTATCTTGGGCTTACCGCCCATATTGAGTCCGCCCCCGCCCCCGCCGCCAAAGACCGGGTTGATCGACCCTGGCGCGCCGCCGCCTGGTTGCAGAATGAACTTGTGCTCGGTGATCAGGGCGTCGATCAAGGCGGGAACCGCTTCGGCGTCTTTGAGACGAGCCAACACCGTAGCGGCCCGATTGACGACCGGATTGTCGACGCTCTGCAAGCCTCCCTTGCCCATCAGGAACGCCGACGCCTGAAATCCGCCAAACTGAACTAGGCTGTCGACGCAGGCGTCGGCAACATCAGCATCGCGCTCGCTCATCGCCATCTTCAGAAACGCACCGACGCCCGCCCCGCTCTTCAGTCGCGATAATGTTTCGATCAACAGCAACTTCACTTCCTTGCTCTTTTCGTCCTCGAGCAGATTGACCAGCGCCTCAGCCGCCAGCGGGTCCTTAAGCTCTCGGAAGTTGACGACCGCATCGGCGTGCCGCTTCTTGCGAAGCCAGGAATGCCATCGTTTCACCGTGCGATACCACTCTTTGGTGGTCGCCTCGCGTCGACGCGTCGCCTCGAGGATGAAATGCTCTTGCGACGAGCGCCATTCCCCGTTCCGGCGGACAAGCCCCTGTTTCATCATCCACAATTCAGTGCGAATCCAGGTCTTATCGAGACGCGTATAGCCGAGACCTCGACGAGCCGCTTCGTGGTTGGTGTCGAACGTCAGCACATTCTCCATGTGAATGCGACGTTCATCAGTCAGGCCCCGCTCCAGACACATTTCCGCCATCTTCCAGTTACCTTCGAGCGTCGCGGGCATCTTGGTCAAAGTGGCCTGATACCACTTCTGCTCTTCGCTGGCTCCTCGAACCAAACGGACCTGCCGCTCGGGCAAGGTGATCCGGCCCAGCGAGGTCCTCACGACATAGCTGACCCGTGGGGCTTCGTTGGCGTTGAGCAATTCACCCTCCACCGAGCCGCCATTGTTGAGGACAAACGTGTCCGCGCTGGCTGGAACCGCGCTGGCTGGAATCGCCGCGCAAGATGCGGCAAGCCACAGCAGCGTGCATCGCATGGAATTCATGACGTCAAAGGCCTCGCCAAAAGAGTCCAATCCCCTGAGCATTCAGTATAAGCTGTCGACGGCCAATCGGCGCGTTCTTTTCGAAGTTGCCAGGGGAAGGTGCCAGCAATGGGGCCTGGGCGGGAACGAAAGAGGGCGGCCGCACGGAGAACAACTATTTTTCCGATCATTCGGCCTCTCGCCAACAGATCGAGCCAGGTGGATCTGCATTTCGGGCCCGAGCCAGGTGCTGAATGAGGCCTGATCTGAACCGGCCGTCTCGAGCGGAGGCCGTTCGTCAATCTTCCGAGATGAATTGCCAGCAACCGTCTAGCCGAGTGTGGGACCACAGATTGAATGGCGGATCATCGGATCCGCATTGAACGAAACCAGTCGGCCCCGCCGAGTCATCTTCTGTCCACAGGCAGACAACACCATTGTGATATACCTCGGCCTTGCGGATGCGAAACAACCCGACCAAGCACGGTGTATCTATTTCGTCTCCCGCGCGAACATGCTCAGCGACTCGCTCGAAAGATGGTCGAGAAAGGGTATACGCGGTTCGCAGCGGCCAATCGGATGTGGCCACGGACAACAGGATGGCGATCGTAGCGGTGCCCATGAACAACTGGCGAACGGATCGCACAAAGAACAGGGCGGACAGCGTGACGATCCCCAGCAAGGCGCACGTCAATATCAGCAAGGAACGCTCAAACGGCCACAACGACGCGAGGACAGCCAAGAACGGCGGCGCCGTGATTGCGACGGCCAAACAGCGGTCCACTCGTTGCGATGTCAGTAAGTTCTGAGTGAAAACGAGCCACCTGTAGGAATCACCCTGTAGGAATACAAGGCTACTTGGCGCCGACGAGTTGCTGCTTTCGTTCGGCGATCACATCCTCTTGGATGCTGACCGGGATTTTGCGGTGGGCAAATAGCTCCATGGTGAAATCGCCTTGCCCCTTCGTCAAACTGCGAATCCGCGAGATATAGCCCACCGTTTCCGCTAAGGGGATTTCAACATCCAAGTAGGAAACGGCTTCGCGAATCTCCGAAGAGACGACAATCGCGCGGCGGGAGATAAGATCGCCCGTCACGTTGCCCTGAAACTCTTCCGGACACTCAACCGCCATCTTCATGATCGGCTCAAGCAGTGTGGGCTTGGTCATCTTGAACGTCTCGCGGAAACAGCCTCGGGCGCAAGCTTGGAAAGCCTTATCCGAACTGTCGACCTCGTGATACGAACCGTCCTCAACGACGACTTTTACGCCGACCACGGGATACTCGGCGACCGGACCTTTGAGAAGCGATTCGCGGAATCCCTTCTCGATCGAGGGAATATACTGCTTGGGGATTCGCCCCTGCACAATGTTCTCCTCAAATTCAAAAGCCTCTTCCGCCGTCTCGGGCAACGGTTCAATGCGGCCAACGATATGGGCGTACTGACCTGAACCACCAGTCTGCTTACGGTGTTTGTAATTGAATTCCGCCGTCCGCTGGGGGGCTTCACGGTAATTGACCTTCGGCGGGCCGACCTCGACTTGCACTCCGTATTCGCGACGGATTCTCTCGACGTAGACCTCCAGGTGCAATTCTCCCATCCCGGCGATCAAGACTTCATTTGATTCTTGGTCGGTGCTGACCTGAAACGTCGGGTCTTCCTTGCGGAATCGCGCGAGGGCTTTGCCCAGTTTTTCGCCATCGGACCGCGTCAGCGGGTTGACTGAAACCTTGATCACGGGATCAGGCACGAAAATGCTCTCGAGCGTACAGTATTCGCGAGATTCGGCGAACGTGTCGCCGCTGGCGCAATCAACCCCCATGATCGCGACAATGTCGCCCGCCTGGGCCGTATCGATTTCTTCGCGTTTGTCGGCGTGCATTCGCACGATCCGGCTGAATCGCTCTTTTTTGCTCGTCCGCTGGTTGACGTAGGTCCCGCCCTTGTTGATCTGGCCCTGATAGACACGCATGTAAGTCAGTTGGCCAAACGGATCGTCAACAATCTTAAACGCCATGCCGACAAACGGTTTGCTGGGATCGGGAACAAGCTCGATCTTGCATTCTTCCTCATCACAACTGTGGGCGCTGATTTGCCGCTCGAGCGGAGAGGGTAGATATCGAACGATGGCGTCGAGCAGCAGCTGGACGCCCTTGTTCTTGAATGCGCTGCCCAGAAAGACGGGAGTGGCGCCTTGCAACTGAACCGCGTTCTTGGCAACCGAGTGAATCAACTCTTCGCTGATCGCCTCTTCCGACAACAACAACTCCATCATCTCGTCGCTGTACATGGCGAGCGCTTCGAGCATTTGCGATCGAGCCCCTTCGGCGTCGGCCTGATATGCGGCGGGGATTTCCGCGCGACGCAACGTCTCGCCCTCGGTCCCCTCGAAATAGACAGCCTTCATTTCGACCAAATCGATGACCGCTTCAAATTCCTCACCCAGGCCGATCGGGAATTGCATCAAGATGGCGTCGGCGCCCAACTTTTCGCGAATCTCTCCACAGACTCGGAGAGGCTCCGCACCAGTGCGGTCGAGTTTGTTGATAAACGCCAGACGGGGAACGTTGTAGCGTTTCATTTGGCGGTCGACGGTCAGCGATTGAGTCTGCACGCCCCCCACGCCGCAGAGGACCAGAATGGCGCCATCGAGCACTCGGAGGCTGCGTTCAACTTCTACCGTAAAGTCGACGTGTCCCGGCGTGTCGATCAGGTTGATCGCCGAATCACCCCACTCGACGGACGTCGCGGCGCTCGTGATCGTGATCCCGCGTTCGCGCTCGAGATCCATGTGGTCCATGGTGGCCCCGCCGTCCCCGCCGCGGACCTCTTGAATCTTGTGGATTCGCCCCGAATAGAACAGGATGCGCTCGCTGAGAGTCGTTTTGCCCGAGTCGATGTGGGCGGAGATGCCAATGTTTCTGATTCTGGAAATGTTCATAGCTCTACTCGAACCGGCACAATTCCATCCTGTGCACGGATTTGTTGGTGCGCAGCCGAAGCGGGAGGGAAATCACGGGGGCCGGCTGGCGATCAAAAGAAGACACGATTCGCATCGTGCGAATTCGCCTCATTCCCCTCATCTTATTACAAACAAAGAATCCGGAAAGGGCAAATCTTGCCCAAAACGAATAACCTTGATTCTGATGTACATCGTTCCAAGCACCCAGTGGGGTTCAGGCAAACTGGGCTGGCTTGCGAGGTTTGCAGGTCTTTGCCGCCCCCACAAGTCCAAATATGCCTATTACACCGAATGGCAACCAGTTATCGACAACTGGGAGGACACTCAGGCGTCACTGGGGTTCGCCTCTCGTCTCGGGCCGGGAAGCACCCGTTGGAGGCATCTTTGGGCTAGCGCCGCGTGGCGTCGGCTTGAAAAGCAGTTCGCAACTGCTGGCGGTAGGGCTGTTTCTGCTCATACAGCTGATACCGTTTGCGTAGGATCGGGACTTCCGCGTCGGGCGCCAGCTGGATGGCCTCGGCCAAACTGACTTTCGCCTCGTCAAACCGACCAGCATTCGCCATCGCGGCGGCCAGGGTGTCGAGATACTTGTAATCGGCCGACTCGCCATCCAATTTAATGGCCTGCTGGGCGGCTCGGACTGCCGTCTGTTTGTCCTCTTCCGTAATGGCCCGGAAATTGTCATCCGGGCAAGTTGCCATTTGCCAAGCGATGCTCTGGTAGGCTCGACCCGAATCGCGATTGACCTGGATGGCCCGCTCATAGTCCTCGGCTGCCTTGGACCATTCCCCGGTCGCCATGAAGGCGTCGCCCCGGTTGGTAAACCCATCCGCGTCCTTGGGATTCAGCCGAATGGCCTCGGCGTAGTCCTGGATGGCTTCATTAATTCGGCGGAGCTGAAAAAAGGCGTGTCCTCGATTGGTGATCGCGCCCACATCCTGGGGAGAGAGCTTGATCGCTCGGTCATAGTCGCCGACCGCCTTGCCGTACTCGCCCAGCTCGTAGTAGATTTCCGCTCGATTGAACCAGGCGTTGCCGTATTTGGCGTTCAGCTCGACGGTCTTGGTAAAATCTTGCACGGCCTCCTGGTACTTGCCGAGCATCGCATAACTTACGCCCCGATTGTGAATCGCTTTCCAGCGAGTGGAATCGTATTGAACGGCTTTTTCAAAGTCGGCAAGAGCCAAGGCGTCCATTTCTTTAGCGCGACGAGCATCGGCCGCGCCATTTAGCGCTGAGGCTTGATCTGCATAGATTTCGCCACGTTTGTTGTAGGCCCAGGCGGTCAGGCGATACAGATAGTCGCGTTGCTCCTTTGACAGCGACTGGGAGCGAGTCTTCTCGCAACGAGCGACCACGTCAACAAGCGCTTGGAGCGTCTTCGCATCTCGCGTCTGCTGGTAGATTTCGTTGATCAGATCCTGACCGGTCGTCGCAGCCGGCAAGGCAGTCGACTGGGCGGCCAGGGGGGCGGTGCAAACTGCGCCGATCAAGACGGTCAAAACCAATCGCCTAAAAATCCGTTGGCTCATCGAGATTCCCTCCGTGGTGCACTCCCCGCAGCCGTTGGGCCGAGGCGAGTGCTCGATAAAGTTATTCCTGTGGCTCCGTCATCGACATCGGATCCAGTGCGTCCCGAAGCGTATTTTCCGGCAGAATGCCCTGCT
>CAZWOU010000113.1:22095-23178 GCA_964635375.1 uncultured Pirellulaceae bacterium
CTCACGCAGAAGCTCGCGAATCGTCTTCTTGGTCTTGAACGCCTCTTTCGCGACTTCCGACGTCTTCTCGTAGCCAAGCAGAGGATTCAGACTCGTTACCATCGAGAGACTCTTCTCGACCGCGTCTTCGCACTCCTCCTGATTGGCCTCGAGGCCCTCCGCGCAGAAATCGATGAAAGCGGCAACGCCTGACGCCAACAGCTGAATGCTCTCGAGCGTCGTCTGCCCCATCACAGGCATCATGATATTCAGTTGGAATTGCCCCCCGCTGGCGCCGGAGATGGTGATCGTCTGATCGTTGCCCATAACTCGAGCGGCGACTTGCATGAGACTCTCGCACATCACCGGATTGACCTTGCCCGGCATGATCGAACTACCCGGCTGGCGGCTGGGCAGCTTCAATTCGTAATATCCACAGCGAGGTCCGGCGCCGAGTAAGCGAATGTTGTTCGCTACGCTGAACAGCGTGGTCGCAATCGTGCGCAATTGGCCGTGGCACTCCACTAAGCCGTCACGCTGGGCGTTGGCCTCAAAATGATTCTCCGCCTCGACGAAGGCGATTCCTGTCTTCTCCGCCAACTCGGCTGCGACACGGGCGCCGAACTCAGGGTGGGTGTTGATCCCAGTGCCCACGGCAGTTCCGCCAACCGGCAGTTCGAGCACCGCCTGGACGGCGGCCTCGGCTCGACCGACAGACAGCTCAAGCTGCCTCGCAAATGCTCCGATCTCTTGCCCCAACCGCAGCGGAGTGGCGTCCATCAGATGGGTTCGCCCAATCTTGATGATCTGGTCCCACTGTTCGGCCTTGGCCGCCAGGGTCTCCCGAAGCCGGCTGAGTTGAGGAATCAACTCGCGGCGAACGGCACAGCCGACGGCGATGTGGATCGCCGTCGGAAACGTGTCGTTCGTGCTCTGCCCCATGTTCACGTGGTCATTGGGGTGAATCGACTTCACCGCTTCAAACCGATCGCCCCCGTGAATTTCAATCGCCCGGTTGGCGATGACCTCATTCACGTTCATGTTGCTGGACGTGCCCGATCCGGTCTGGAACACGTCCACCACGAAATGTTTGTCCAGCTTCCC
>CAZWOU010000114.1:0-3683 GCA_964635375.1 uncultured Pirellulaceae bacterium
AGAGAACCCAGAGTGACGGTGTGATGGGCTGACGAAATGCCGATCCGACGAGGTGCAAAACGCGAACATGAAGCAGCCTCCACGAACCACCCGGGACGTACCTCCCGAGGGGCCGGTCGGATCGATGGCCGAACCCCCGTAGGCGCCGAACCGATCCTGACAGTACTCGCGAAGATTGCCATGCATGTCGTAAAGCCCCCACGGATTGGGCCGTTTCGTGCCGACCTGGTGAGAGTAGCCGCGCCCACGGTCGAAGGCGTTGCCATAAAACCATGCGTAATCCTTCAGCGCCGTGAGGTCATCACCAAAACTGTATTCGGTTGTCGTACCCGCGCGGCAGGCGTACTCCCATTCAGCTTCCGTCGGCAAACGATACGTCATCTTCTCTTTCTCACTGAGCCGCTTGCAAAACATCACGGCATCCTCCCAGCTCACCCAGGTCGCTGGGTGCTTCGGCCCTTCATTCACGTAAGCCTGTCCTTCCCATGGCCGCGTTCCCACAACCGCCTCCCATTGACCTTGCGTCACTTCCGTCACGCCCATGAAGTAATCTCGACTGATCCGCACCGTATGTTGCGGCTTCTCCTTTTCATCCAATTCGCGAGCTCGAAATCTGTTGGGCGTGCTGTAAGTTCCGGGATTGCCCATCTGGAAACTGCCCGCTTTGATCAGCTTCAACTTCATCCCGAACGAATTGCTGACTGTGGTGCCCTTCGCGGGCGGCTTGTCGTCCGCGCGGGCCTGACCGACCATCAAGGCAATCAACAGCAGAGCAGCGCGTCGCGAATTCATGTAGGAGACCCCGAGGATAGATCCGGGAACATGCGAGACTTTGGCGCCATCATATCACAATGGCAGTAGCAAGAGCGCAGCTTGAACCGAAAGCTCGCTGCGAGCGATTGCAAGAAAAAGGCGCCTCGCCGGATGGCAAGAGGCAGGAAGTCAGATTGCACGACAAGTTCCGGAAAAACTCAACGTTACTTGCCCACAGCCCCAGCATACTGCAAGATGACGAGTGCTTCGTTGGCTCGCTTGGGCGACTGCGGTCCCCTGCCCTGCGTGCAACGTTCACAAATTGTCAGTTCCCAAACTAGTTCGCGACGAAAGCTTCAGGGAGAGACGAGACATGTTGATTGCTTATCACCCGCGCAGGGTCAGTCTGGTCTTTGCGATTGCCTGCCCGCCGCGCCGTTCCGCACCGATTCGTGGGACGTTTCCGATTGACGGCTGAAGCAATCGGGACCAGGTACGACTGCGAACTACGCTCGCTCCTGAAACAGAGAGGCGTCAAACAGGGAGGCGTCAGAACCACGGAGGAAGGACGAGATCCGAAACTCGGCGTCCTCCATGTTTCCAACTGCCGAAGCGCTCGCGCGACATGGAGGCTACTGCTTCGGCGGATCTGGCGCGTCGAAATCGATCCCCAATAACTCCTCTTCCTCTTCTTGAATAATAATTCCTCGAGGAGTTGCCATCCAAACGCGCGTCTCCCTGTTCTCATCGCGTGGAGTGATTATTTTCGGAGTGACCAACAGGAAGGTTTCGAAATCAGGCCGAGGCGGCGTCGATTTGAAGAGCTTTGACACGTAGGGGACCTGCTTCAGGATCGGAACGCTCTTGTCACGTTCCTGCCGGCCCCAAATCGCGGCGGCGTCGTCAGTGACGCTCAACATCATGGTATGGCCAGTCGCGAGTTGGAGAGGCACAAGTTTGGGTTTGCTGGAAACGCCTTGACCTCGCAGGGCGGCGCTGATTCGCACTGTTTGGAGGTCGCCGGCACAAACGGCTTGCAGCCGAAGCGACGCGCCCCGATTTCCCTTGGGAGAAAGCGAGATCCAAGATTCCTGGCCATTGAACAGAGTAACCTTGGGCGCGATGAGCACCGTAGCTTGAGGAACTCCTTGAATGGCGGCGACAAGCTTCGCGGTCTCCGCGCTCGTGATCGAAGTAGCCGCGCCCTGTTTGCTCCGCACACGCAGGAAGTTCATGTGCGTCTTCGGCAACTGCACAGCTCGCGTCTCAAGCGTGACTTGAATGTCGAGCAAACGCCCCAATTGCTTCAGTAGCGAATTGACTTCAGCGTGCACCGCTGGTGTGTTCGACACGACGATACTGAGGTCTGAAGGAAACACAGCGATCTTACCGCGGCCTCCGCCTTCCTCCCATGAGTTCGGCCTGACAGTCGCCCTGATCAGCGAGATCAAGCGGTCGAATTCAAGTTGGACTGGTCCGGCATCCGCCCGCTTGCCATGTTTTGTTTCCGGCGAGAAGTTCGGGGTAGGAACCACGAGATCGGCGACGGGATAGACGATACTGATCACTCGGCTCGACTGCCTTTTTTGCGGCAACGGCCTTGAAGCCGTCTGTTTCTTGGGGGGCGACTTGGGCAGCCCGAGTTTCTCGCGCTGCGCTTGCAGGAACTCGGCCACTTGCTCGTGAGTATCGCGGTCCTGAGAGACAACCAGGCTGAGATTGGTCGTGAATGACTCGACAGCGCCACGGCCTCCAGCGCCTTTCCACGACGCGGGGGCTACGCCCTTCTCGATCGCGCTGACGAGAATGTCAAAGGCTCGGTGAAGGGGCGGTCCGGCGGTTTTCTCTTCATGACCAGGTGGCATGATGCGACGAAGATCGGTCGTGACCAGGTCCGCCACATTGTAGACCCTCGGGTAGACCCTCGTATCGAGCGGCGAGTCAACCTTCGCGGGCGGCAATTTCGGCCGAGCGCCCGTAACTGCGAGAACCTCGCCAGTCGCGCCGGCGTCGCTGTTGACTCCGATGCCAAACATGGGCTTACCAGTTGCCTCTTTAATCTTGATCCCATGCGAGAGCAAGTCCTTGTTGCGAGTGGCAGTCAGGAGGACGAGTAATTGTCGCCTCTTGCCCAGGCGTTTCGCGGCCGGCAATCCGCCGATGACCACGGTCTTGCCAAACGCAGACTCGATAGTCGATTCAAAGCGGACTTCCTGGACTCTGGGCACCTGCAATGTTACGGGCTGCTCAAACCCTGCCGCCCTCACGGTCGTCGTGCGAACGTCCTCGATGTCAGATCTCTTGATATCGCACTCCAACGTCAGATTCTTGCCAGACTGCGCCGTAGGGCGTATTCGCAACTGTAGTCCGCAGTCAATAACGCGAACCTGCGGCTGTGCAGCGCCCTCGACAGACTTGACGCCGACGACGAATGGCCGGCGAGACCCCACGGAGATCGAGGCCGTTTGACCGCTCTGAACGACGAGTCGGGGCTCGGAGAGAACCTCAGTCTGCTCGTCCGACCGTATTGCAGACCGCACCTTTTCGGCTCTGGCCGCGCTGAGCACTTTATAGATCGCCGGCAGTTCGTTTGTCGTTGTGATGCCCGCCTTGGCCGATCGCGGGGCGTTATTGCCGCATCAGGGAACCGTGTCGCGGCGCGGGGGGCGGAGCCGATCTGCGCTGGGCTCAACTGCCACTCTTTGATGACGGCGTCGACTACACGATCGCGAGCCACAGCGACCTGGATATCGACAGTCACTTGCGTCACGCCAAACTTCTTCATTTGCTCAACAGCAGCGGCCATTCGCTTGTGCTCTTCGGCCGTCGCAAAGACATGGACGGCGCCTTTCCAGATGTGAATTCGGTCCTGAATTGGCCGTGACTCGCCCCCAGTCGGGGACGCGAGAATCAGTAGGTTTCCAAAAGCC
>CAZWOU010000114.1:3693-7901 GCA_964635375.1 uncultured Pirellulaceae bacterium
TGCAACTGAGTTACTTTTTCAAGGCGGCGAGGACCTGCCTGGCTTGGTAGGAAGAAGCAGTCATTGGAGCCAATTGGGTTCCGATCATGGGACGATGCTTAGGCCGCCACGGTCTTGGCGGCAAAGCCGAACCCGTGCGTTGAGGGGCGGGGCCGACGACGCCTTGTTTCGGCACTTCGTCGGCGGCGATGAATGCGGCGCCGGGCAAAGCGGCGGCGGAGACCAATAACATGATGGCCCAGCACCAGCGAGGCGTGTTTCTGTGACATCCTTGTCCGAGTTTCATGATTCGCTCCAATCGTTGTGTTGTGACCTCGACCGGTTTCATGCCGGGAAAGGCCGGAACTGGCTGTAGCGTTCGTTTGAGTTCGAGTACATGCAGCAAACTGAGTGCATAGCGTTTGGGGTCGCACTGTAGCGCCCCAATGACTTCTTCATCGCAACATCGCTCCGCTTCACGGGTCGATATCCGACACGCGAACGAAACGACTGGGTAAAACCACCAAACGGCTTTGGCGCAGACTTGCAACAGACCAAGCCAAAGGTCGCCTCGGCGAACATGGATTAGTTCGTGGGCCAGAAAGGCCTCCAATTCCTTCGCCGACTTGCCGGAGACAATCACTTCCGGCAACACGATCAATGGTCGCAGCAGCCCAATGACGGCCGGTCCGAAGTAGCTTGACGTGACTAGCAACTGGACAGGCCGCCCCACCTTCAGCTTCGCACTCAGATCGGCTAAGAGCGATTCGATCTCAGGGGACCTGACCGCCGGCGTCCGCCGCAACACTCGCAGGCAGCGACGCCACCGAAGGCAGCTTACGATCAGGGCCAGAGCGAACCCTACGGCCCAAATTGCGGCTACAAACATGCTGGCCGTTGCCGCGAATCCACTCCGTGTCGCCACGGGCATCACGTCGGTCGCCGCCACTGACGCGGTCTGCGCTGCTCGCAGATTGATAACCAGGTCGTCCGCGTCACCGAGGACCGATTCATCTTCACCGAGAACCGCCATGTCTGGCAACTCAAAGTCGAGATGGCCAGTGGTCACAACTGGGTCCGCTTCGACGAACTGCGATTGCATCCAGGTGTAAGCCCCAGTTGGGCTGCTCCACAGCGGCGGCGTGACGCATTTCAACAGCACGACCAACCACAACACGTAGGCCAAGTGGGGTCGATTGCGAGCGACGAGTCGCGTTAGCACGAGCACGAACACGATCAGAGTCGTCACCTGCCAGGCCTGTGCAAAAGCTGTTCGCGAAAGGGCCAACCAGTCGAAGTCCATTCCTATGTCCTCTGTGTTGTTTCGGCGACACAAGAGTTGAGCAATCCTCAGTCGCCTCATATCGCCGAATAGACGACGCATTGGCGGTCGAAGACGGCTACTCAAACATCACGATTCGTCCTTCTTCTCCAGCAGATTTCGCAGCAAAGCCAGATCGTCGTCGGTGATCCCTCGCTCCTCGATCAAGTGCTTCATTAACGGCATGGCCTCGCCACCGAACAATCGATCAATTAGGTCGTCAACCGTCTCTCGAATGACGGTTCGCGGTTTGACCCGAGGCGCGTAGACACGAGCGCGTCCCACGAGCTTTGCCTTGGCATAGCCCTTCGTTTCCAGGCGCCGAAGGTAGGTCTGAACGGTCGTGAAGTCGATTTCCCGATCCACCGGCAGGGCTTCGTGGACTTGCCTCACTCCGGCCGACCCAAGTTCCCAAAGGACTCGGGCCACCTCCAGCTCACCTTTCGACAACGCAGGTCGCTCAGCCATAAACTACGCCCTCTATCAATGACAAATGTACTTGGAGGAATGTACACGTACATCTGTCCTTGAGTCAACACGAGTATTTTGCAAGCGGAGTTTCCGTATGCAACGCTGAACGCCAAACCGCATCCGCAACGAATTCTGACCGCCGGTCCTGCCCGGAACGAGTTGCGGCCGACCTGAGGCAGTCGTTGGCATTCGGGCCGAATTACCTCGACGAAACGAAGCTCTGGGCATCTGCCTGGTTCTGCCAGCCGTGAAGAAGGCGCCTGGCTTTTGGCGTTTGTTAACATGTCCGGTTGCCCGTACGATGACTTCGGCGATTTGCTTCGCCCAATGAGCAAGTATGATCGTGAAGAGACCAAGCCGCCGCTTCGTTATTGAAAACCCGTTTGCACCCTTTCCAGCGCTTCGGCCGAGAAATCAGAACTATGAAGGCTGCCCAGATCCTCCGCGAGAAGATTTCAAGCGACGAGAGGACGACAACCGGAATCCTCTGCACATTTCATTTTTGGCCGGGGTTGGTGGAATTGGCGATAACGGCCGGGCTCGACTACTTGATTATCGACCTTGAGCATCTCACCTTCGACGCGGCGATGGTGGCCGAGGCCTGCGCGATTGGCCGTCGCCAGGATTTTGCGATTCTGATTCGTCCGGCTGCCGCCGAGTTTACGCCCATGCGACTGGCGATGGACTTGGGTCCTTGCGGGCTGCTGATTCCAACAGTTGAGAATGAAAAGACTATGCGGGAAATCCAGGATGCGGTCTACTTGAAGCCGCGGGGACGGCGGAGGCCCGGCGGGATGGGGAATCAGTGGGTGGCCGATGTGAACTACGAAACGTGGCGAACATCGGTGGAAGATGACCTGATCATTCTGCCTCAGATTGAAACTCGCGAGGGACTTGAAAACGTCGCAGCGATCGCGTCCCATCCACTGACCACGGCGATCGCCGTGGGGCCTTACGACCTGTCGGCCGATCTTGGCGTATGCTGGAATCCTGATGCCTCGGAGCTCACCGAAGCACTCGGACGAATTCGAGATGCGGGACGCGACGCGGGCAAGCCAATGTGGATGATCGGCGACGCGACTCAACTGGTTCAACAAGGCTATCGATTTCTGTGCATCGCCGAGCCGACACTCCTGATGCAAACCAAGCTGAGTGAGCTGAACGAAAGTTTGACGAGGAGTTCTGATGCCTGCAACTGACCCGTCCAACGGATCGAACACGTCGCCCAAACCGCGCGGCTTGCGTCTCTGGACGATGCGATTCATGGCGTGTGCGTTGGGAACGCTGGCGGCTCTTGCTATCCTTGAACTCACTTTGCGCGCTCTCGACCCGTTCAGTCTACGGGTGCATGGCAGCCGCATCTCACTGCCAACCAACGAGGTTTCGGTCATCCAAAACGACCGAATCGAAAAGGTCGACAAAGAGATCAGGGTGACGCGAAACGGCATAGGGTTTCGAGGGCCCGATCCGCCGGCCGACTTTGACGAACAACTCACCATCGTGGCAATCGGAGGAAGCACGACAGAATGCTACTATCTGACCGACGGAGCGACCTGGCCAGAGCAGTTGGCGGAACGCCTCTCCGACGAATTCAACCCGCTCTGGCTGAACAACGCCGGGCTCGACGGCCATTCGACTTTCGGTCATACGATGTTGCTGAAATCGTACCTGGAGCCGATGCGGCCGAAGGTAATCCTGTTCCTGATCGGCATCAACGACGTGGGCAATGAATCGCTCACAGTCTACGACGGAATGCCGCATGTCTTGCCCAAACGAACGGCTCTGCAGCAGTTCGGCCTCTTTCTCGCCGAGACCTACGTGACCGTTCAATATTTCGACACAATTCGACGGGGCGTACAAGCCAAACAGAAGGGCCTCGTGCATGCCGACATGAGTCACGAACAACTAAAACTGCTCGCCGAGAATGTGATCGAAGTCAGTGAGGCCAAGCGGAAGGCGGCGCTCAGTGAGCACAGTGCAAAATACCTGGCAGGATATCGGCGGCGAATTGAACAACTCATCGAGACGACTCGCAGTTGCGGTTCCGAGCCGGTGCTGATCACCCAACCTGCGCTTTACGGGCCAGGGAAGGACGAGCCGACTGGCGTCGACTTGGGCGCAATCGCAGTCGGCGAGCTGAACGGATCCGCGATGTGGGACATTCTCGAATCGTACAACGACGTGACTCGAGAAGTCGGCCGAGACGAAGAGGTCCTGGTGGTCGACCTGGCGGCGGAGATGCCGAAGAATTCGGACCTCTACTACGATTTCCTGCATTTCAGCAATGCCGGCGCCAAAGTGGTCGCGGAGATTCTCGCTGATCGCCTGACGCCCAGCCTGCAAACTAAATTTCCGCCGTTCCGGCGAAACGAATAGCTCGGCTTATCCACAGCTGAGGAGACCAACGCATCCGCTGCGCTAGTCACCTCGCTAGTCA
>CAZWOU010000114.1:8001-23102 GCA_964635375.1 uncultured Pirellulaceae bacterium
CGCTAGTCACCTCGCTAGTCATCTCGCCTACCACGACGCCTCATCGGCGCATCCCAAGACGATGGGCGAGCGGCTATCCGATGCCACGTTTCTATTCGACGACTTGCACTTCGATGCCGCTGATGATGGCGGGCAAGTCAGATTTCGAGACGAGTTCCACGACCAAGTTGTCAGTCACGGCGATGTTCTTGAATTCGCGAACCAAGCCAGTCTTGCCGCCGGCTGCCTTGGCTACATCGAGACCGCTCGCCTCGACGTTGCCTTGCAGTTTTACGTCAAACACACGTTGCCCTGGTTTGGCGTCGTCGAGTTCGGCAAAGTGCAGACGGACGTTGTATTTGGCAGCGGAATCATTCTTGCCAAGCAACGGCACCTCGCATTTCGAGAGACCGCGAACTCCCGAGGAGAGCACCCAAGGCGTGTCGGCCTTCACTCCGGCCGAGTCCGGGTCCTCGGCATAGTATCCGCCCCCCTTGGCCAGCTTGGCTTTGATGTCGAAAACAAACTCCATCCGCCCTCGACTCGCCGGACGCGGATAGCTGAGCCATAGATTTCGGAACTGATCGCGACGATCGCCGGGGGCGCCCAAATTAAGAGCCATCCGTTTGACGGGCGTCATCGAGCCCGAGGCGCTGTAGATACCCCAAGCTGGATCACGATCCTCGCGGGGTTCCAAGACCACGGTGGAAGTGATCGAAAACAGGCAGACGCAACCTGCACTCGCTTCGGGGATCACGACAAGACCGTTACCAGGAATCGCGTTAACCCAACAGCCGAGCCGTTGCCCGGCAAAGTGATTTGTGCCACTGTCGGAATAGAGATCGTAGTAGCCGATAAAGCCCGACCGGAAGAGCATCATGTTCGGAGTGGCGGTGATGATCCCGCAGTGGTGGCCGGGTCTGCTGAACTGCCAAGCAGTTTGTTCGCCGGTGAGCGGGTGAACGCGTTTTCGTTCCTCGCCTGTATGCAGATCGTACGACCAAGGTTCGGCGATCACGTAGCCATCGACAACCGCCGGGCGGTTCATGTGGTTCGCATCACGGCTCCAGAGCTTCTCGCCTTTCTTAGAATCGAGCACCAAGATTCGTCTCTTGCTGAACTCGCCCGAAAGAAACTGACGCCAGTAGTGACCGTTGGCGTTCGCACCGCCAATGATCACATGCCCGTCATCGTGCATCAGACAGATATTGCCGCCGCCGGCACTCACTCCGCTGACGTTCGTAACATCGATCACCGTCGACCAGAGCTTCTCGCCCGTCTTTGCGTCGAGACAGACTGCGCGGCGAGCGTCGATCTTCTTCAGTTCTGCTTCCTTCTTCTTCGCCGCCTCTCCTGTCAGTTTTTTCAGCGCGGTCTTGTCGGCGCGAAGCATCGCCTCGCGTTCCTCCACACTAATCGTGCTCTCCACAAAATACATGCGGCCTTCGCCAATCGCGATGGTGACATGCATGATGTTCGGCGCGCGATAGGTCCATTGTTGTTTATTCGTATCCAAGTCGACGGCAAAGATAGCGTCTGTGGCGGAACCGACTGTCCGACCGCGACGGCGAAGCTGTCTGGCCAACTCCGAGTGAATCGTGCTGGTGCCGTACAACAGGCCTTCATGTTGCGCCAAGTACCCCCAATCGCGAGGTACGCCATCGTCGGCTTGGGGCGCGCTATGGGCGTGGGCGACCTTGCCGGTCGCAGCATCCAATTGAGTGCATGTTTGGCCAACGGCAACGAAGAGATGATCGTCGCTCGCAGCCAGATTGCTCGTCTCCTGGTTGTTGAACACGCCGGTTCGAATCGCGCCGGGGTTTTTGTATTCCCAGAGGAATAGACCGTTGTAGGCGTCATAGGCTCGAATGCTATCGGTGCCTTGCACGAAGAATCGGCCGTTGGTCGAAAGCGGAGCAAAAGCGGCTTCATGGCGATTGATCGTCTTGTTCGGACCGGGGTCGCCATACCAGAGCACGCCGAGCGACCCTTTGACTCGAAAGTCCTGACTCATCGACGTGTTGCCGACGTTGCCGTATTGATGCGACCAGTCGCCGGCGCCGGGCAGCTTGCCGCGAGTGAGCACGGCCCAGCCGCCGCGCTGCGAGATCTGGGCGTCCTCACGAAGGTAGGTGCTTTGAAGTTCTTTGACGACGGCCGCGGCATCATCACCTTTGGGCTTGCCGATGCAGACTTTGCCTCCGCACGGTTTGACGTAACGGCCCAGAGAAGACGCACTCGCCGGCATTTGGCCAGTGAGAAGAAAATGCTCACTCACGACGAGGTTGGCAAAATAGTTGGACAAAGGCGTCACAGTCGCCTCGCTCTTCACAAAGGTGACGCGGTGACCGTACAATCCTGCGGCGTCGAGATTCTTGCGGCCCGCGGCAATCTTCTTCTCATCCGATTCGACCGCGTAGACAGTCAACTGAGATCGCTTAGCCAACTCGTAAGCCAGTCGACCCTGTTCAGCTCCGAGCACCAGGCAGAACCCTTGCTCAACATCGGTGTTGGCAAGAATCTCCTTCGCAGACGACTCGTACAACGCGGTTAGATCATCCTTGCCGTATGGATCAGAAGCGGCAACCGCGGCATGCTCCTTCGGGCTAGCGTGTTCCGTCTTGCCGTACGCGTAGAGAGTTCCGTTCGTGGTGCTCACGTACAGTTGCCCGTTAGCGGCTGCCAACCCTCGAACCTCGCCATCGACCTTGGCCGACCAGACCGGTTCGCCCGTCTCAATGTCGAACGCTCTGGCCTCGCCTTGACCGCCTGCAATCACAAGATTTCCGCTGCGGATCAGAGATGATTCGCCATTGAATTCCGCTTTCCACACGATGCCAACTTTGTCCAGCTCAGCCATCTCCTTGCTGATCGCCTGCAACTCCTTGGTCTTGCCTCGAAGATTTCGTTTCTGGACGAACAGCTTCTGCCTGGCGACGCTGGCTTTTGCGTGGGCTTCGCGATCGACAGCGATGACGCCCTTGCCGTTGGCGATGTAAGCGATCTTGCCTCGGAACGTCATTTGGCGCCCAGTGATGTAAGCATGCCCGGCAGCGCCGGACTTTTGGTCGAGAGCCAGCATGTGATGGGCGCCGAACGAGAATAGTTGTCCATTATCAGAGAGCACCGCCTTGGCGCCGCCGACAAGACCGCCGCCAGAGGTGCGCCATGAATAGCTGCGTTTGTATTCGTATTCGCCCGTCTTACGATCGAAGGCAGCCGGCATGGTTCGGCCGGAGGGCACGAAGAGAAAATCGTCGTTAATCAGCAGATAGCCTTGAGGCGACAAGTCGTCTCGCCCGGCGTCGCGTTGGCTGATGTGGTCGTTGCGCCAAATCAGCTTCCCATCCTTCGCTTGGGCGGCTGCAAGGTAGACCTTTTCGTGGGGAAAGATGCCAGCCCCGAAGTAGGCCACGCCGTCTTCAATCAAAATGCCTGTGCGCACCGGCCACCGTGAAATCAGCGAACCTCGCGCGAGCAGCCGTTCATCCTTCGGTCCGACGCGCAGCTTCCAAACCAGATCGCCGCTGTCTACGGCCAGGCAATAGACGTTGCCGTCATCGCTGCCAAAATAGACGCGGTCTTCCCAGACGGTCGGCGCCAAGCGAATTGCGCCCTCGGTGAAGAACGACCAAAGCGTCTCGCCGCTGGCGGCGCTGACGCAGCGCATTTGATGATCGGCTATCGAACCGTAAAACACGCGATCTCCCACCACCGCTACATGCTGTGCGTCGTCGAAGGAAACGCGATGTTTCATCAACTGCCCTTCAATGGGCGCGTCGCGAGGGCCTTCCCAGGCTCGCTTCGGCGGCTTGACCGAGCGTTTGGCCCACTGCAGATGAAGTTTGCTCGGCAAGATATCGTTCGACTGACCCGCGCGCGAATTGTCGTGCATGTAGGTTGGCCAGTCGGCCGCTGATGCCGACTGCGAAACGGACAGGCCGCAAAACGCAGACAACAAGAAGGAGAAGGACAGCAGGAAAGTGACGGCTGAGCAACTGGGTCGCGTCGCGTGCATGGCGAGCCCTCAGTATCTGGAGGCGGGGGGGAATACGGTGTGAGTCGCCGATTCTACCTCATCGCCGACCGCATGAGCAATCAGCCATCACGTGGAAAGAACAAGAGCAGATGTTTCGGCCGAGCTGTGAAATCGAGCGATAACAAACCGAGGACCATGCGGCCTGGAGGAACTAAGGAAAGTCGGCAGGCCCACGCGGCCGCCCATCGAAGCCCTACAGCCAGCTCAACACCAGCGCGACAGGAACCGTGATCGAAGCCACCGTGGCGAAGGTCGCCAAGAGCGAAAATCGGTCCTTTCGCTCGATTTGCAGCCCGGCGGAAGCTGCGGTGGCGAATGGGAAGAAGAAGAACTCAGACAACAAGACCGCGTAGACAACCGAGAGCAGCGCAGTGGCCAACCCCCATCCAACGGTCGCTGGCGAGGCAATGTTCGACAACATGTTGATGATGCCTACCGCATAAGTCAGGACTCCAGAAGCAAGCACTCCGCGGCGCCCGATTTGAAACCAGCCGGCCGCAGCGACTCGATCCTCATCCGCCTCTAGTCGGCCCGCGGCAACCAGAAATCGCCAGGCGTTTTTCCATTCGCGCTGGGAGGCGCCGATCAACAGCGCGCCCGCGGCGCCGCCGAGGATGCACGCTAATGCCCGAAAATCGACGAGAGATGCGACGGGACCGCGCCGCACAAGTTCGCAAACAACAGCCGCAAACGCTGTTACCCCGAACAATCGAATCAACACCGTCATGTTCTCGATACACCTCGCCGTTGGAGCATTTACCGCACGCCCATTTTCAGCAATTGTTCTGATATCTGCGAGGAAATCAGATTGACGCCGGGGCGGTCACGCGGCTCGAGCTTCGCGAGCAGCATTTGAATTCGAGCCCATCGTTCGCCGAGCAGCTGAATATCGCGAGAGAATTGCGTCGAGCTGCCGCCTCGTACTGTCGATTCATTCAGCCGAGCCGCATCGCTGGTAAACTGGGCCATCTCTTGCTCTATAGAACGACGGTACGAACTGGAGTATTGCCGTGACACTCGAATTCGCTTCACGACATCGACTTCGAGACGGCGGCCAAGCACCGTTAACGAACTCACCGCCTCTTGCCGACCTCGCCCGTCCTCTTGCGCCGGCGCGCCTAGCATCAAGCGAATGGTGTTGAGAGAGTGTTCGACAGCCTCCATCGCCTCGAGCAATTCGCGATCACGAGCTTCGTTCAGTCGACGGCTGAGGCTCGTCCAGGCGACGTCGATCGAACGCATTCGACTCATCAGGCTGTCGCGGCGAAAATCGTCGTCGACTGTTAACTGAAAATGCTCGCAGAGTCCGTAGAACTCGCTCGCCGCGGGGAGCAGAGTCTGCGGAGCCCTCATCTCGATGAGCCGATTGAGCGTAATCTGTTGAAACAGGCTGTCGATGTCGTCCATCAGGTTACCGGACAACAGCGTTAGCTCTGTACGGTCAATGGTCTGCGGCACGCGCAACAATCGGCGAACCTCGCTCAACGATTCCTCGGCTCGACGAATGTCGCGGTCCATATGTCGGTTCTTGAGGTTTCGCAACTTGATTGCGAGATTGCGCCACTCTTTGTCCAGTGACGCGAATTCGCGGACCGAGCTTTCATTGCTGGAATTATTCTCGAGCAACACATTGATGTACTTTGCCGTCTGGCGGATCTGCCATGCAGCCAGCGTCAAATCGGGGCGCTTCGACGAAAACCGCAGTTCGTATTCAATGTCCTCAACAAGGTGCTCGACCGTATCAGAGAAGGCGTCCAACTCTCGAATCGCGTCCCGTTGCGAGAACTGCGGAGCGATTGAGAACATCTGAGAAATATGCTTCGCCGAACGGTTGATCGCGTCGATATGACCTTGGAGCGACGAATTGGCCACAAAGGTCTCCTTCAGCCGAAACTCTAAGTCTCGCCACTCGCGATCGATCGTGGACGCGACCGTCTGCAGCGCCTGGAGATTGTCGCGAGAATTGCTGAGCAACACCGCTCGGGAAGCGGTGGCTCGCAAACGAACCGCGTCGTTGTAGAGTTTGGACGCTGGGTTCGACTGCCGAATAACCTGGGCCAGTGAGGCGGCCAAGCGATCAACATCACGTTCAAAACTCTGAAACGCCGAAGACCATTCCCTCGTGCTCGCCGTCGGAGTGCTCCGAGTCGCTTCGGGGGCCTCTTTCTTCCTGGCTCTCTCGATTTGTTGCTCGAGGACGCCACGCAGTAGCGACTCGAAAAGCGGACGGCGCGGAGGTTGTTGAGCCCGGGCGAACCCAGCCGGCAAGAGAGTCAAACCAGCGAACAGAGTCAAACCAGCGAACAATGAGACAACGAACAGAGAGCGCAGCGCGGGAACACGCATGATGAAATGGCCTCAAGTTGGGAATCCAAACGGCGAAAATCCTGTTGAGGCATTATTAGGGGCGTTTTTCGGAAATATTGCAACACGAAGTCAGACGTACGGCTGGTCGATCCGCGAGTTGTTCGCAAGATCGATCAGCGTACTCGTCTGAACGCGTCAAATGGAACATCTCCCTGTTCGTTGTCCCCGCTGGTCGTCCCGCTATTTACCCAACTCATCGGCCAGTTGCCCGGCGTCATAGACGTTTCGCAGCGCCTCGAGGACGGCGCTAGAATGCACCGAGACAGCTCGGCTGACTTTGTCCGAATAGAAATAGTCGGCCGTCAACGACTGAATATTGCCGTCAAAGATCACTCCGACCAATTCCGCCTTGCGATTGAGCACAGGGCTGCCCGAATTGCCGCCAATGATGTCTGCCGTGCAAACAAAATTGAACGGCGTGAAGGGATCAATCTTCCCTTTTCGTTCTCGCCAGCGTTTGGGGAGTTCCCAGTCGCCCTTGTTGCCATGTTTGGAGGCGTGGGCGTAGGCGCCGCCAAGGTTTGTCATCGCGGGAATGGTCTCGCCATTGAGGGCGTATTTCTTGACCGGACCAAAGGCGAGCCGCAGAGTGAAGGTGGCGTCAGGATAGTTTGAGTCGCCTTGGACGGCGAACAGGGCGTCAGCAATTTTTGCGTATGCCTGTCGCTCTCGTTCGGCCAATTCGTCATTCAAGGTTCGCAGTCGACGGGACTCGTGCTCCATCAGTTTGGCCAGCCCGATCATGGGATCGGCCGAGGCGTCCACGGCCGCTTTGCCGCCTTCCGCCAGTCTCTTGCGAACTTTGATATCGCCGAGCGTCGTACGAGCGAGAATCTCGGTGGCGACCGTGTCGGGATCTTTGCCGCCTAGGACCTCAACAACCAGCGGGTGATCGCCGCCCCGGCGTTCGATCAGCAGTGATATCGAATCAGCAAACTTAACGCGGTCAATATCGTCGTAGATCGGCGCGGGCGAAAGCAAACCAACCATCAGCGACTCTCTCGCTGAATCACGGTACTCGCGGAGCCGCTCAGAGCTGGGCTTCTGGTCTTCCTCGGCCATCATCACGAGCGTGTCGGCGATCTCGAAGTAGCGAGAGGCAAATCCACCGGTCTGCCCGAGCAAGGCGAGTCGATCGCTTTGAATCTCTGTTATTTCATCCCAAGCGCCGGCCAACGGCTTGAGCTTCGGATCATCTTGCACGATCTTGCGAAGCTTCGACTCGGCGACAGACTTAGAGTTGATGAAGGTTGAGTCCTGGAGGCCTTTGAGCATGCCTGTGTAGGCTTTGCGAGAGTTCTGCAGGCCAAACAACTCGTCCTTTGAGCGACGGGCTTGCTCTCCGCCCTCCAAACCAAACTGTTGGAAGAGAATCTCTCGCCGGCGAAGAAAATTCAGCACGTAGGGCATGCGGTGATCACGTTGAAACTTGAGCGCCGAGGTGGTGTAGATGCGTCGAGTGCGGCCGGGGTTTCCGGAAACAAACACGACTTCATCCTCGGCGGCGCCATTCTTGGAAATTTTGAAGAAGTTGTCGATCTTGGCCGGCTTGCCGTCCTCGTAGACACGAAATATACAGACGTCGAGGCAGTATCTGGGGTATTCAAAATTGTCGGCATCGCCGCCGAAGAAAGCGATCCCGGATTCCGGCGACCAGACCAAGCGAACGTCAGTGTATTTCTTGTAGCGGTAAAGATGGAAACGGGCGCCGCCGAAGAGCGTCACGATGTCACTGCGGAGTCCCGTCTTCTCGGTCGACTCCTTCTCGATGTTGGCCATCACGGCTCGCCGGGCCGCGGATGCTTTCGCGGGCGTCATCCCTGGTTTGACTGCGCTGGTGACGGCCTGCGTGACGTCCTCAATCGAGACCAACTGGTTGAGTTCCAGGTCGGGCGCCTTCAATTCGTCACTGTGCTTCTTCGCGTAAAATCCGTCGCGGTAGTAGTTGTGGTCGGCGGAAGACAGTTTATGCAGTGTTCCGGCGCCAACGTGATGGTTCGTTAGCACCAAGCCGGTCGAGGAGACAAAAGAGGCCGATCCACCCGAGTTGAATCGGACGGACGACAACATCACATGATCGGCCCATTCTTTCGTGGGCGTGAAGCCATACTCGGATTTTAGATGGGCTGTGGGCAGTGCGTTGAACAACCACATGCCTTCATCCGCGCGAGCAGTTGGCAGGCTCCATTGGCCTCCGATGAGGCACGACGCGAGGGTGACCAGGGCCATCGAACCGAAGGACCAACTCCGTGTAAATTCTCCGCTATTCCTAATCATCGTTGACCACCCGTGAATGATGTCTTAACGTGTTACCGCCGTTCGCACTTGCGAAACGGATTCCGGCTTTCCTACTTCAACCAAGCCTCGCGCTCTCCCAATCAGCTTGTGAACGATGAAACTGTAACGGTGGAAGAGAGAATGGAAGAGAGAATGGAAGAGACTGCGAGCCACGCTGAGAAGGGTTTCCATGAGCGGCACTGATTCTAGCGAATCCAAACCGACGAAGCGACCATACCTGGAGATGACGCCTACGGCGATCATCTTAGGCATCATTCTCTCAATCGTGATGGGGGCCGCCAACGTCTACCTCGGCCTCAAGGTCGGGATGACTGTTTCCGCCTCGATCCCTGCGGCCGTTATCGCCACCGGTGTGCTGCGAGGCCTGCTGCGGCGCAAATCCGTGCTCGAAGCCAACCTCGTGCAAACCGCAGCCTCGGCGGGCGAATCGCTCGCGGCCGGGATCATATTCACTATGCCGGCCATGATCATTATCGGCGCTTGGACGGAATTCGATTTCTGGACAACCTCACTGATCGCGCTCGCTGGCGGGTTGCTCGGCGTGCTATTGATGATTCCCATGCGGCGAATCTTCGTCGTGGAAAACGACGAGCTTAAGTACCCGGAAGGCGTGGCCTGCGCCGAAGTGCTGCAAGCAGGTGATGGCGTCGAAGACGACGCCCAATCGGGATTGGCGCTGGTCATCGTCGGCATTCTGACCGGCGCGGTGTTCAAGGCATGCGTTTCACTGATCCAGGTCTTTCGCTCGACGGTCGAAGGCGCGCTGATGACGAGCAAGCGCGTGCTGTATTTCGGCGCCGACATGTCGCCGGCCCTGGTCAGCGTCGGCTTTATTGTCGGACTACCGATCGCTTTTCAAATATTTCTTGGCGGAACAATCGGCTGGCTGATCGCCATCCCCCTAATGGAGGCCAGCGACGCCTCATTGGCGAAGCTGTTGTTGGCGGAGGGCCACGACGACAAGATGGCGGCGGTTGACATCGCCTGGGAACTCTGGAAGACCAAAGTTCGTTACGTGGGCGTTGGGGCGATGGTCGTCGGCGGACTGGCCAGCCTCTGGAAAACACGACACGGCTTGGTTGCCGCTGTGAAAGAGCTTTCACTCATTCTGACTGGGAAGAAGGGTAGTGAAGCAGCGCCAGAGGATCGCAACCTGAGCATGGGTTCCATCGTCTTTTGGACGATTCTCTGCACCGTGCTGATCGCGTCAGTCTATTATTCCATCCTCAACTCGATTGCCCTGACTGCCCTGACCACCACTGCGATGTTCGTGTTGTCGTTCTTCATGGCTGCCGTGGCCAGCTATATCGTCGGGCTCGTGGGCAACTCCAATAGCCCCGTCTCGGGGATGACAATCATGGCGGTGTTGGCCACCGGTGCGATTATCTGGCTGCTCGGATTCGAGGGGCAGACGGGGCAAATCGCCGTGCTGGTCGTGGCCGGCGTCGTCTGCTGCGTGGCATGCACCTCAGGCGATGTGTGTAACGATCTCAAGACAGGCCACATCGTTGGCGCCTCACCTCGCTCCCAGCAGATCATGCAGGTGATCGGCGTCGTTGCGGGTGCATTCATCATGGCGCCCGTGCTCGGAGCTTTGGATAAGGCGTATACGATTGGCAGTAAGGAACTCTCCGCGCCTCAGGCAGGACTCTTTGCCTCGTTGACTGAGGGCTTCTTCGGCGAGGAGTCGTTGCCTCATCAGATGCTTGCGATTGGCGCTGTGATCGGCGTCGTGTTGCTGATTATCGATGTCTTTCTGGCCAAGAGCGAATCGTCCTTTCGGCTGCATGTCATGCCAGTTGCCGTCGGCATCTACCTGCCTTTTGGGATCGCCCCTCCCATGCTGCTCGGCGGGCTGCTCAGCTGGTGGCTCAAGCGACGAGGCGGAAAAGGGGCAATCGCCTCGGAGAAACGCGGCGTACTCATTTCTTCAGGCATCATCGCTGGTGAATCTTTGCTCGGCGTAGGAATCGGATTCATCCTATTCGCCAAGGGAAAATATCCCGAAATGCTGGGCGAGAAGCTGCCGGAGTTTGGCAATGTCTTGGCTTCGATGTTTGGCGAGCCGTTCGTCGCGGGCGCTTCGATCCTGGCATTCTTGGCCGTCGCCGCCCTGCTGTACTTCGGCGCCAAACGCGGTGCCGCAAACGACGGCTAAGCGCCACATGAACCGCTCATTTTGAACAGCTAGACGGCTAGCGAGACGAGGAAACAGAGCACCATCAGAAAGCCGATGGCGGTCTTCCCAAGCGTGCCGAGAATGCGCCCGCGGAAGGCGGCCACGCCAACTTTGACGCTCTCTTCGTTCTCGCGCCCTGCCCATTTTTCACCGACAACGGCACCCCCAAAAGCTCCCAACCCGCCGAGCAACAGAGCGCCAATCAAGGGACCCACGATGGGGACCGGCAGGGCAACGAAAAGACCAGTCAGGCCGCCAACAACAGAACCGACCAAGGCCAAAACGACGGATCGACGACTTCCTCCAGCTCCCTTTGTGGCGCTGCTGCTCGCGAGAAACTCGGCAAGCTCGCCGATGACGGCCAGTAGCACCAAAGCCAGCACGGTAACCCAAGTGATTGCGATCACCGATTCGCTGTTCCACATGACCAACCAATAGATCAGACCAGTCAACAACATCAGCCAATTGCCTGGCATCCCGATCAAATTGGTCAGCCAAAACGCCAACATCAACGCCGCCAACACAATCGCGATCACAATCGGCAGAAATGAAGCAGAAAAAGGCATGAGCAGGCGGTCTTCCTGAAAGGACTAACTCTTCGCGCAGGGTAAAACAGCAATCTTTTTTCGCCGCCGAGCGGCAATACTTGGCAACAATCGTGACCAGATGGCCCTGTTTCGCTTCGCGATGACTGCTTTCTCGGAGCGAAGGACGACACTTCTTGGCCGAAAGAACTTGTCTCTATTCCGCGTAGCAATGCAAGTACGCGTCCGAGCGAAGCAACAAACGGCCTCGATCCGCGAGAGGACAAGCGTTGCTGCGGGCGTCATCGCCGCTTTCGTTTCGCGCAAGCAGTTTGAATTCAGGCTTGGCCTGAACCACGTAGACGCCCGATTCGTGGGATTGGTAGTAGATCTTGCCTTGGACCAGCAGAGGCGAGGCGTAGATCAAGCCCGGCCGAGGCAGTATTCGCTCTTCGTATTGCAACTCACCCGTCTTGGCATCCAAACAATACGCAATACCACGGCTCTCGTGGGCCCAATAGAGGTAGCCATCTTGATAGACCGGCGAGGTGACGTTGGAACCGTAATCCGCTCGCCACAATTCGTGCGAATCGGTCACGTCGCCGCGACCCCCTGTACGAACCGCAATAGCCGTATTTTTTCTGCCGCCGATCACAAACACAACGCCGTCGTGGGCAATCACACTTGGGCAGACGTAGCCGCGGTCCGGGATTCCGTTGCAACTCCAAAGCTCTTCGCCCGAGAGGGGGTCAATGCTGATAATCCTCTGCGGAAGACTAATCACCAATTCGTCGCCGTTGAGTCCTGCAACAATCGTGGGCGTATTCCAAGCGCCTTTAATGTTTTCAACCTTCCAAACCTCCTTGCCCGTCGCTTTGTCCAATGCGAAAAGAGAGCGACTCTCCACGCTGGCGTTGACGATGACCAAGTTCTTGTAGAGACGAGGCGAAGCGCCCGATCCCCATCCGTTCGTCCTGTCGCCGACATTGGCCTTCCACTTCTCTTTCCCATCCATGTCCAAACAGTAAACGCCCGACTTGCCAAAGAACACGAACAGATGTTCGCCGTCCGTGGCAATCGTGCTTGTACTGTAGCCATGCCGCGCCGAGGTTCCGCCTTTGTAATTCGACTCGGGCAACTTGGGCTCGAAAGGTTTTGACCAGGCAATTTCGCCTGTGTCTCGATCCAAACAAACGACATGCCTCATCAGCTCGTTCGGATCGCCTTCGGATGGAATGATCCCATATCCGCTGTAGCACGTCAGGTAGATTCGTTCGCCGACGAGGATTGGAGTCGAGCCGCCAAGACCAGGCAACTTCGTTCGCCATTTGAGGTTCTGGGACTCGCTCCAAACTGTTGGCGCAGCGGTCTCACTGCTTGAACCAAGGCCGTCAGCGCCGCGAAATGCCGTTGAGTCTTCGCCCCGAGTCGAGCCGCTGGCCGCGGCAAGAAGAATGGCGGACAGAATTACGCGTTTCATGGTGCACCTCGTAGGCATCGTTGGGTTCGAATGGAGTTGGCTGACCTCTGAGCGGATGATTCTAACCGACGACAGCGAGTCAAAAAACACCTCAGACTTCCCAAGAGCCAGAAGTCACGGCAGCCAGAACGGTTTCGCCAAAGCAACGCTCGATAGTGAAGAGCGGTTCGCAATCCGGGAATCGCGGAGGAATTCAGAAAGGGCTCGGCGAGTTGGCTGTGCCATCCCCTAGAAGGCCTGCCTAGCGGCTGAGGAGGCCGTCCAAGCTGAACTCATTCGGCAGCTTCAGTCGACCAATGCTGAACTGTTGGGTCAGGTTCATGATCTGCTGTAACTGCTGAGAATTGAGGTTGAGATCTGCGAGCAAGGCCTGCTTCTTCTTCTCGATCAACTCATCAAACTCGGCCTTGCGGGTTGCCAATTCCGCATCGAGTCTTGACCTGAGCCTGGCCTGCTGATGCTCAATTTCGACCGCAGCGACGTTTCGCAGGGCGGAACTGAGATGACCGCCCAACTCCGATTCGATCGTCCAACTCGGGAGTCTGGGATCGCCTTGAAAATGAACCGTCGCGGCTAACTGGTTGATCTCATCGAGTGATTGTTGGAGACTGCCGCGGACGCGATCCCCAAGCGACTCAGCAACCTCGGCTCGCAGCTGGACTCCTGTCTGGACGAAGTCAACTCGACCCCGAACGCCGCCGTTCTCGTACGTCGCATCGCAATGCACGCTGGCCTGACCTCGCTGCGAATGCACGGCAAATTCGCCCTCTTTGCCCAAGATCGTCGGCGGGATCGCCACGTCGGGACAAGCGACATGAAACTGCTTAATGGAGTTCTCGCCGCGGTAGTCCAAAACGCCATCCACCTGCACGTTGAAATTGCCCTGTGTGAGCATGCGAAGGCGAGTCGGCTTGCTGTGGAGCGAAGGAGGAAATGCGATGTCGGACGCCACGACGCCAAAGGGAGTATTCTCGCCATTGATCTCGATGAATCCGTCAATAAGTAGTTGGCGAATGAGGCAATTTGGCGGCTCGGCAATCTTGCCGAAACGAATCTCCTCAGTCGAAAGCTGGCGGGTCTTGGGCGGCGACGCCATGTCAGCGATGGTCTGACACTGCTCAACCCAAGTAAGCACTTGCGACATGCGTTCGTTGAGCATCGGACCGAGAAAGTAATTCGTCAGCTCAAGCGCATTGAACTGATCGATGCGAATCTTCTGCCGCCACCGCTGAAGGTCTCTCTGATGGGCGCCGGATAGGTCCGCGAGTTGGCCGTCCGCCGCAGCTTGGATCCCTTCGATCTCGCGACGCAATGCCTCGAATTCGCTGCGCACCTCATGGATGTCCCGCGGGAGCTGCTGATACGCCCTGGCAATCTGAGCCGGGTCGCGACGGTCGATGTTTTGGTACTGAGCCTTCAGGGTCTTGGCTCGATCGCGAAGCAACTTGATGCGAGCCTTCCAGGAAAGGAACTTCTGCTCCCACTCCCCTTTCGCCGAATCGATCATACGAACCGACTCGAAGT
This sequence comes from uncultured Pirellulaceae bacterium, assembly GCA_964635375.1. Lineage (GTDB taxonomy): Bacteria > Planctomycetota > Planctomycetia > Pirellulales > Pirellulaceae > CAZMNY01. Next base: position 22,392 of record CAZWOU010000114.1, read on the forward strand.
CGTCTGTGATCTCTTCCAATGCCGCTTTGCCCATGGAAGACAGCCAACTATTATCAAACTCCGGCAAACCGGAAGAGTCTGCACGAGGCTCAGCCAGCGCGGCGCCGTCAAGCTCTCCAGAGGTCGCCCTGTCGCCGTTGACCTGCATCCCCGAAATGTGGCCCCGATCGACCACCAGCCGACGCAACAAGAGAGCTTCAGCGTCTAGGTCGAGCACGACCAAGTCGGCCTCCAAGAGGTTCTGCATCGGCGAAGACGGGTCCGCTGCGGCCAAGCCGGTGAGTTGGATCTTCGCGCCGGCCAACGACGTCCGCACGCTCGCCAAATCAACACGCCCGCCAGTCAACTTCTCGCCGGTACGCACCAAGGTCCAGCGGAGCAACGGATCGAGACCAAACGCGGCAAACCCCAACAAAACCCCGATGATTAGCAAACGAGGCAGCACGTAGCTCCAACGGATCATTCTTGGTTGCTCCTTGCGTTTGCCAACGGCGTCGACCGCGACAGAAGACGACTGAATCGCCGGGCCATCTGACGGCCACTCCTTAAGCGATATCAAGCCGCCGAGTCGTCCCGGTCCTTTCGGCGGCGAATCTCGTGAATCTGAAACGAAGGGATCACCAAGGGTCGATATTGGCGATCATCGAGCGGACTATTCGCGCTTTCCGGAATCGCGCTTTCCGGATCAGCGTCAGGCTCGTCGTGTTTCGC
>CAZWOU010000115.1:0-386 GCA_964635375.1 uncultured Pirellulaceae bacterium
CGAGTATCCCTGGCGGATCGAAGCCAAGAATTTAACGCGGCTCAATACCCACGCGCTGCTGATCCCGGCTGCCGGCGACGAGTATTCCGTCTACTATTATCCCTACAACCACCTCTGGGAAATCTCGCACTGCGAATTCACCGACGCCCATGACGGCGTCTACCTGGGCGACATCGACGGTGTGAAATTTCATCACAATTACGTCCACAACTTTCAAGATGACGGGATCTACCTGTCCAGTTTCCGACGAATGCATGAACCGCAGCACGGACCGCGCGAGATTTACCAAAACGTCATTTCCGGCTGCCTGATGGCATTCGCGTTCGGCGGCGACTCACGGCTGACGAGCGAGGTGCGCGTTTATCGGAATATCCTCGACGGCTCGA
>CAZWOU010000115.1:396-23078 GCA_964635375.1 uncultured Pirellulaceae bacterium
CAAATCCGCGATTCATCCTGTCATCACGGACCGGCGGACGACCGTGGCAGGTGTTCAACAACCTCCTGCTCGTCGGCAAGCAAACCGCGGGCAAGCCGCAAGAAGGGGCCGCTTGGGGCGGCAACTTCGCTGGCGAGCCGAACTTTGCCAAACAGGGCGACTTTCGTTTGCAGTCTCGCAGCAAGGCAATCGACGCGGGCGTGCCGATTCCCAACGATTGGTCCGATCCGCTCCGCGCTCAGGAAAAGGGCGCCCCCGACGCCGGCGCCATCCCACTCGGCAGCGGTCCCCTCAAAGTCGGCCGACAAGGACGATTGTCGTTTTAACCGTGTGAGGCGAAAGGTAGCTCAAGACAAACCGAGTTCTTTCGCGTGCCAAAAGAAAATGGCGGAAGTGCATGGGAATCGAACCCACCGACCGCATGTTTCCATACGGCCCAACGGTTTTGAAGACCGCGGCCACCACCAGGCGTGCAAGCACTTCCGTCGTGTCGCTTCAAGGGCGAACGAATCTGTTCTAACCGAACGAGTGCGGTCCGTATAGCGCGTGCCAGCGCGGAAATCCCGATTGAGAGGACCTGGGCTGAACAGTGTCGTTGCGCTGCATGGCAGGCATGGATTGCCATTCGTCCCAACGAGGCGCAGTTTCGCCTGCGGTGCACGCCAAGGCCTGGTTGGCTGAATTTCGGCAAAATTTTCGGCACTGTAACTTGGCTCACATAGATGGCGCCTGTCCCTAGACGATGTAGAGAAGTGTCGCTCCAACCCCCCTCCCACTTCACCAGGGCCATTCGTGATGATTCATCGTTGTATCTTGCTGCTAGGCGCGGGGCTTCTGTTGTCTGTCGGGGGCGGATGCCAGGCCTTGGGTGACCGAGAACTGGGGCAAGTTGGCCAGCCTTCCCCGCTCCTTCCGCCGTCCCACTTCGCCGGGGACCCAACCCAGCCACCACCGGTACATTTTGGCGGCCGTGCCAACCAAGACGCCACGCCACGTGGTCGCGTCCTGGCATCCCCCGCTTCCCGCCGGTGCTGACGCTAGTCGGCTACGCGTGCGGTCGCACGCCCAGGCTCAAGCGGGATTGGCTTGAGCGGACGTCGAGTGCCTCGGTGGGGATTCGGACCACTGCGATGTTCGGACCACTGCGAAATGTCGCCGGTGAATCGATCGGCGACAATTTCTCCGGCCAGCTAGGTCAACGTCAGCGAAATCCGTGTATACTCGTTGCCTGTCCAATGTCCATTATGGGAGCTGCTTTGGACTGAATGATCTGACAGGCATAGACGGATGTCGAACGAATCGTTTGATCCATATTTCAAGTGGCTTGGCATTTCGCCCGCGGACCAGCCGCCGACTCATTACCGGCTGCTTGGCCTCGACGCGTTCACGTCGGATGAGGACGTCATTTCCAACGCCGCCGATCGTCAAATGATGATGATCCGGACATTTCAGACGGGGCCCTACGGCGATCTCTCACAGCGACTTCTCAGCGAGCTCGCCACAGCCCGCAGTTGTCTGCTCGATAGTCACACCAGAGACGACTACGACCGGCAGCTCAAAGCTCGGACCGGAACGCCTCAGCGTGCAAACATCTCGAGAGAGACATTCGTTGCCTCCACGCCTCCCTCGCCGGCAGGCGCTGTTGCGGCCGACTCGGCGCCAAATCGGTTGGCCGTGCCGATGACTCCGCCAGTTGTGGCCTCCAGGCCGGCGCAATCCGTCGGCTTCGGCGTCGAGCCAACAGCCACGTCGCCCGAGATCGTCCGGCAGAGAAAGAAATTGCCGATCGCCAAGCGAATGGGCGCTCGACAAAATTCAAACGTCGTGTTCTGGGTTGTCGGAATCGGCCTCGGCGGATTGCTGCTGTTCACGGTGATTCTGCTTTTTCGCTTAGCAGGTGGCGGTGCTGCAACGGAGCCAAACAACTTGCCCGACGGGTCGAACGAATCCGCGGCTTCCGTGGATGAATCGGCTGGGCCCAGCTCGACCGACGACCAGAGGGGTTCCCTGAGCAGCTCGATCGACAACTGGAACGTGGTGGGCAGCCGCGATTGGCAGTTTGACAACGGTGAGATCTCAACAGAGTTGGAGATGCAGCCCGGGTCGTGGCTGATGTCTCGCGGGAAATACGGCGATTGCTCGATTACATTCGAGTACGTGTTGCAGAGCGATGGAGCAGGCGGAGTCTATGTTCGCGTGCCCAGCGACGCGACTTGGCCATGGAATCAAGGCCTTGAAATTCACTTGCGCGATGATCGCGCTGCCTCAGGCCTGGATCACGAGTCGACCGGGTCGATATGGCACCGAACGCCTCCCAACCGAATCGCCTCACGGCCGATCGGTCAATGGAATCAATGCCGCGTGGAATGCCGCGGCCGCGATGTTACGGTCGAGATCAACGGCGATCAAGTTACCAATTATCGAATGATTGACCGCATGCCCCGTGTTGGACATGTGGGCCTGGATGGTGTCAGCGGCGGCATCGTCTACCGCAATTTTGTTGTTCAAGAATTGAAGTGAACGAACATGAAGTTTATCGAGCTGACCGGCGCGACTCTCGCAGAAATCGTAAAAGAGGATGAGCTGCACGCGGCCGATCTGAGTTCCGCCGGAATCCAACCTGAATCGATAGTCAGGATCAATGAACAAGGTGATATCGAGCTGCGGCGACAGGAGGGCTGGGACGTCGTCGGCGGGCTGCTGGGGGAGTTCGTTGAGCGGGTGAGCCGCACCAGCGGGCTCGATTGGGCTTAGCCCGTTCGGGCACTGGGCTGTTCGGGCACTAGGCTTCGGTCAGCCGCACTCGCAGCGCTTCGCATAATCCGTGCATCTGCTCGAGGTCGAGTTGCTCAGCCCGCGTCTCCGCGCCAAAGTTCAGCTCGCCCATCACTTCATCGACCAATGGCTTAGTGAGTTCTCCTTTATAGGCGCCGAGCAACCCGCTGCGAAGAAACTTGCGACGGTGGAGAAACACCGAGCGAGTAAACCGGTGGAAGAACTGGACGTCAGGAATCGCTTGGCGTTTCTCGTCGAGTGGCTGCAAGCGGATAATTGCGGAATGGACTTTCGGTCTCGGCCAAAAGACATTGGGGGCCATGACCCGCACGACTTGGCAATCACAGAGGCTTTGCATCCAAACGCTGAGCGCACCGTAACTTTTCGTGTTGGGAGAAGCCACGATCCGGTCGGCAAGTTCTTTCTGGATGGTGACGGCCATCAATGCCGGCGGTTTCTCCAGAGCCAGAAGATTCGAGAGGATCGGCGTGGCGATGTTGTAGGGCAGGTTGGCGGCCAACTTGAAGCGGCCGTTGGGGACTTCCTCAAGCTGCTCCTCGACGGTCTGCAAAACTCGTTCGTCCAAGTTGTTCTTGTTGCGGAGCGCATCTTGCTTGAGCATCACCACGTTCGCGAATGACTCGAGCTCTTCCGAGGCCAAGATGTAGAGTTGCGGGTCGATCTCGACCGTGACCACTCGGCCCGCCCGTTGGGCCATCAGCGAGGTCAGGCTTCCGGTTCCGGTGCCGACTTCCAGGACGACATCGTTCGCATTCAGGTCAGCCGTCTCGGCGAGCAACCGCACGAGGTTGAGGTCGATAAGGAAATTCTGCCCGTAGCGAGTGATTGGATTGATGCCGACTTCGTCGAACCGCCGCCGCAGGAAGGAAATGGTCTGCCGACTTGCAGTCATGGCGACGCCACCCACTCAAGTTGACGTTGAACGTATTTGGCCAGCACGTCGGTCTCCAGGTTCACGGGGTCGCCCGGCGCCAGACTGCCTAACGTTGTCACTTGCAGCGTGTGTGGGATCAGGGCGATGCTGAATCTTTGCTTTTCGACTTCGACCAAAGTCAGGCTTACGCCATCAACGGCGACCGAGCCTTTGCTGGCCATTTGTTTGCCCAGCGAATTGGGGATTTCGATCCAGAACGTCGACCATTGGGAGTCATCTTCACGACTTTCCAATTGCCCGACGCCGTCGATGTGCCCGGTGACAAGATGTCCGCCAAGCGGGTCTCCCAGCTTCAGCGAACTCTCCAGGTTGACTCGACCGCCGACAACCAAGTTGCCCAGGTTGGTTCGCTGAAGCGTTTCGGCGCCGGCTTCAAACGTCGCCTCGTCGCCCTGCCGATCGACCACGGTCAGGCAACACCCATTGATGGAAATGCTGGCGCCGATCTGGCAGTCGTCAAACACGTTTGCGGCGCGAACGGTCAAACGTACGCCAGGACCATCGGCTTCGATGCGAGTCGCCTCGCCCATGGTTTCAACTAGTCCGGTGAACATCGTATTGAATTCCAGAGTAAATGCGCTTGACATGGATTCTCGCTCCGTCCCCGCCGTCGCTTGGGGGGCGGGCAAAGACTGCTCCACTAGGCAATCGACAGCGCATCGGGCACAATATTTGGTTCCAAAATGGAACGAACCAACCGATCGCCAACTGAACGAGTTGAACGCATGAGCTTCATTACCGCAATCGCAGGCCGACAGATTCTCGATAGCCGGGGCAACCCCACGGTGGAGGTTGAAGTCACTTTGTCCGACGGTTCGGTCGGCCGAGCTGCCGTTCCAAGCGGCGCGAGCACGGGCGTGCACGAGGCTTGGGAGCTGCGCGACGAGGATCCGTCGATCTATCTTGGCAAGGGAGTGACGAAAGCGGTCGCCCACATCAACGAGGCGATCGTGGAGAGTTTGCTGGGCATGGATGGGCTTGATCAAAGCGAAGTTGACGCCCAATTGTGCGAACTCGATGGGACCGAAAACAAGTCGAACTTGGGAGCCAACGCGATTCTGGGAGTCTCGCTGGCGACGGCCCGAGCGGCTGCGGACTACACGGGGCAGCCTCTCTACCGCTACTTGGGAGGCGTCGCGGGCAACCTCTTGCCAGCTCCGATGATGAACATCGTCAACGGCGGCGAACATGCTGATAATTCCGTTGATGTTCAGGAATTCATGGTGATGCCGCTCGGCTTCGAGCGATTCTCCGACGGCTTGCGGGCTGGCGTGGAGATCTTCCATCATCTCAAGAAAGTTCTCAGTTCCAAGGGACTCAATACGGCCGTTGGAGACGAGGGCGGGTTCGCGCCCGACTTGGGCAGCAACGTGGAAGCACTTGATTTGATCATGACGGCCATAGAAAACGCCGGCTACAAACCGGGCGAACAGATTCAGATTGCCCTCGACGTCGCGGCAACCGAGTTCTACGACGAGGACAAAGGCGTCTACAAGATCGACGGCAAGGAGCTCGATTCGGCCGGCATGGTCGGCTTCCTTGCCAAATGGGCTGACGATTATCCTATCTGCTCGATCGAGGACGGTTGCAGCGAGGATGACTGGGCCGGTTGGAAACAGCTGACTGACGCGTGTGGGGACAAGGTCCAATTGGTCGGCGATGACTTGTTCGTGACCAACACCGAACGCTTGCAACGAGGCATCTCGGAAGGCATCGCCAACAGCATCCTGATCAAGGTCAACCAGATCGGCACGCTCTCTGAGACCATCGCGGCGATTCAGTTGGCCAGCGGCAATGGGTACTCCAGCATCACTAGCCATCGGAGCGGCGAAACGGAGGATGCCACGATCGCCGACCTGGCGGTGGGACTCTGCACCGGCCAAATCAAGACGGGCTCAGCCTCCCGCAGCGATCGGATGGCCAAGTACAACCAACTGCTTCGCATTGAAGAAGAGTTAGGCGACCACGCTCGCTATGGCGGCCCGCTATTCCCCAAGAAGTTCGCTTGAATCGGCCTTTGGTTGCGGCGGCGCGCCCCGGCGATTGAAGATTCTATCCTCCAGCCAGAACAAGCTGCGAAGCGATGCTTGGCTCTGCAGTCGCCTGCCGATTTCGCTGAGGTTCGCGGCGTGATCGACGTTCGACGTTGGAGATGGGTATAATCAGAGGCATGGGAAACCGCCGAACGAATGAGCACGAGTCCATTACCGACTCGCCCTGGTACTGGGCATATGTCTTTATCGCGGCGGCATTGGCGATCCTGTTTGTAGCCCAAGAACGGATTCGCACACGGCAAGCCCAGGTTGAAAACAAGTCCCAAGGCAGGCAACGGGCGGCAAGATCGCTTGCGGGCCAGCAACCGAGCACGCCGCTTTCGACGCCATCCAATACGCTCGTTCAACTTTGGCCTCTGTTTGTGACGCTCTCCGTCTTGCTGTGCGTGACGATGTTTGGCTTATCGCGACGATGGCGCGGGGCCGCCAGCGTCGGCGACAAGATCGGCTTGAATGATCGGAGTTCCTGCCCGGAATCCAGCGAAGAATGGAGGGTGTCATGAATTGGCTCGCGGACAACATGGGAATCGTTGCCGGCATGTGCGGAGTTGCCGCCGCGGGCATGATCATGGGGTGGATCAAGACGAGCAACATCCGTTTGCTACAGGGGGCCTCGCTGCCGCTCGTGCTGGCGCTGGGCGTTCTGGCTGTGGGTTGGTCTCACGAGTCGCCTCAAGCGCAGGTCAGAAAAAGTCTGTTCGCAACCGCGGAGGCGATCGAGCAGGACAAGCTCGATGAAGTTCTCGACTCACTCGTCCCCGAGGCCGAGGAGATGCGGTCGAGAATCGGGCAGGCTCTGGCCTTGTTTCGGATCTCGGATGTGCAGATCAAGAGCAACCTGGAGATCACGGTGTCGGAAAGTGGTCGGCGGGCGAAGGCGGAATTCAACGCAACCGCCTTGGGAAGCGCGAGAAACGGCATGGTCAAGAACCACAAAGGAGCCTTCTTCTTCGTGGTCAACTATGTCCGCGACAAAGACCGCTGGCTGATCGACAGCTTCGAAGACCTTTCACCGGAGCAGGGCTATCAACGGCCCAGCGCCCGTGGGCGGCGATAGGCAAATCTGCTGGTTGCCCCGAGGGTTCTTGCAGCGGACTTACGGCGTGGGCCAATAAGGTTCTGGAGCGCGCTTGTAATAGTCACGGGGCGTCTCGGGGTAGCCGCCATCGTGCCAGGGTCGCCATCGATCGGGCGTTGCGGGAACGGGAAGCCGTCGAGGATCGATCCCAGGCGGGGCAATCAGGCTACCGCCGACGCCAGGCCCTCCACCTCCTGGTCCTCCGAGTCCTCCAGTGCGGCCGGGCCTTCCACCAAACCCCAGGCCGCCGTGAGGTCGAGCGTATCCTGATCCAAAGGCGGGGTAAGCCGGCGGCGGACCCCAGGCAGGATAGGGGACCGAGTAGGGGCGGTAGGGAAAACGCCATTCGCCGTAGGGTCGCACGGGTTCTCCGTGCTGTTCGACGATATGTGTGTTGTCAGAAATCCCGCCGACCTGGATGTTGCCACGTATGTGGCGGTAGCCGCTGCGAACGACAAAGGGTGCAGGCCGATAGTAAGCGGCCGTCTCCTCTTGGAATTGGTTCGTTCGGCGGCCGGTCTCGAGATTGTGGGTGTACGTTGAGGGAATGGTGTTCCAATCGCCGGCGCAGGCCGTTTCAGCGCTGAACAGGAAGCTGAACAGGAAGAGGAGCAGAACGCCGCCCTGGGCGGCCGTTTGCGCGAATGGAGTTGTGCTTCGATGATGTTGGCTCATGGGGAGGTCGCCTATGCTGGGGTTCACGCAAAGACCAAACTCACCCCGCGTGTTTCTCTTGCGGCTAATTCGTCGTGCTTTCTCGACTCGCCGCCTCCGACTCTAACTCTCGATGTGGTTCTCTATTTCTTGCGGTACTCAACCATCAACTTGCTCGTTTGCGGATCGTAAACGTATCGTTGCCCCTCTTCGAGTTCGGGCAATTGGATATTGTTGGCCTGGATGATTTTGGTATCAAACTCTTCCTGGGTCTTGGGGAAATTGCCGTGACTGGCTTTATACAGCGCCATTGCGTGCGGGATCTGGATTTCAAAAACGGCTTTCTGGCGAAACCGAAACAACGCGACGGCTGGCTGGACTATCATCTTGCCAACGCCCTTTTCATCTTCCAGGCTCTTCCCTTTTTTGCCGACGCCGACCTCGGCCTCTCGGTAGGCGAGCTCACCCTCATCTTCGCCATCGATCGCCCCGTCTCCGTTGTCATCGATTTCTTGCGGGTTGCTTTGGGCCGCATTTGGCGTGGCGTTTGGAGTTCCCTCGCATCCAATCGTCATCGCAGCGCCGCAGATCAATGCAGCGAGACTCAGCCCCGTGAACGCCTTTGCACTCAACATGATTTCAATCTCCAGTCCTTCATTTGATCGAAAACGGCTTTTTTCGTCATGTCGTATTGTAACGGCGTCACAGTGAGATATCCGTGGGAAAGGGCGGTCAAGTCGGTCTCGCCATCTCCCGGTTCCGGCGGTGGATCCGTCGTGGCCCAGTAGTAGGCCCGACCGCGCGGGTCAGTGCGTTTGAGGAATTTCTCGCCATAGCGAGCGACGCCCATAGGCGTGACGCGAACGTCGGGTGACGTTTCGTTCTCGACCGCCTCGGTGGGAATATTGATGTTGAATAGTTCTGGTTCAGGGCCTTTCCGATCGAGCAGTTGCTCGATCAGCGCGCGGGCCAAAACGGCGGCCCGGTCGAAATGCGGATGTTCTGCGAATTCCAGGGAAACGGCGATACTGGTGATGCCAAAAAAGGCGCCTTCGATGGCCGCCGCCACGGTGCCGGAGTAGAGAACATTGATCCCCGCGTTGAGCCCGCCGTTGATCCCGCTGACCACCAAATCAGGTCGTTCCGGACTGAGTTCAGTCACGCCCATCTTCACGCAATCGGCGGGGCTTCCCTCAACCGCGTATCCTCGAAGGCGGTCCTGGTCGTCGTAGGATTCCGTGCAAATCAGGGGGCGGAGGAAAGTGATGGAGTGCCCAACGCCACTCTGCTCAGTCGCCGGGGCGACCACTAAGACGTCGCCCAGCGACAGAAGCTCGCGCTCGATTGCGGCGAGCCCTGGGGCGTGGATGCCATCGTCGTTAGTCAGGAGGATCCGCACGGTTTAGTACTTTCGGGGTCGGAGAATGATGAAATCCTGGTGGCCCAAGCCGCACCAAAAGGACACTGCTTCTGAGCGGACGCCATTCCAAATCGAGGTCAAAGCGGAATTAGCGTGGGTGGGGTAGGCCATCAGTTATCAGGTGTTTATCTTAGTTAGCGCGCCTTGGAAACACAACGAGACACTACGGAACAGGCTGTCTTTTAGGGACTTACGACGATTGCATCCAGCGCGACCCGGGCGACAGCGCCAGCCGGATGCGGGTCTTGTCGGTTCTGCGGGCTGCACCGGAGGGTCGCGCTTGGGCGTCGGGCCCTGGACGGAATCGGTCGTCAGCCGTAGAATCCCCGTTTCCGAAGTCCCGCCCATTGTCGGCGGGACTTTTTGTTTTCGGTTTTGGGCTCGGCGTTCCAACCTCGCAGTTAACCCCAGCGACGGTTCGCTCGACGGTTCGCTCGACAGGCCCGCAACAAGGAGCCTTGCGCGAATGACAAGCTCTTCGCCCTCTCTCACCCGTTCCCATCAAGGCCAAACGGCTGAAGAACGTATTCTCGTTCTCGATTTTGGCTCGCAGTACGCCCAGCTGATCGCCCGCCGAGTTCGCGAGCAGAACGTCTACTGCGAAATCGTGCGACACGATATTTCGGCCAAGCGGTTGCGCGAGCTGTCGCCCCGCGGCGTGATCCTTTCGGGCGGTCCCAAGAGCGTCTATGAAGACGGCGCTCCGAAATGCGACCCCGAGATCTTCACCAGCGGCTTTCCAATCCTCGGCATTTGCTACGGCATGCAACTGATGTGCGAGGCGATGGGGTCTCACGTCGACAGCGCGCCGGCTCGTGAATATGGTCGAGCTAGAGTTAGGGTCGAGAGCCACGACGGGCTCTTCAGCGGCATTCCGGAAGAAACAGAAGTCTGGATGAGCCACGGCGATCAAGTGCAGCGGGTCTCCGAGCAGTTCGTGCCGTTGGCCACAACCGACACCTGCCCCATCGCAGCCATTCGCCACGTAGACCTGCCGATCTACGGATTGCAGTTCCATCCTGAAGTGACCCACACGCCTTTGGGCAGCCAGTTGTTGCGGAATTTCTTGCTCGACGTCTGCCAGTGTGCCGGCAAGTGGAAATTGGAAGACTTTGCCCGAGAGCATGTTGAGCGAGTGCGCGAACAGGTGGGCGAGGCACGTGTGATCTGCGGCCTCTCGGGAGGAGTCGACTCCGCCGTGACCGCGGCTTTGCTCTACCAAGCGATCGGGGACCAACTAACTTGCATTCTTGTCGACAATGGGCTGTTGAGAAAGTCCGAGCGAGATGGAGTCGTGCGGGAATTCACCAACCATTTCAAGACGGACCTGCATGTCGTTGACGGCGAGCAGCGGTTCTTGGATAGGCTTCAAGGCGTCACCGACCCTCAGCAGAAACGCCGCATTATCGGCCACGAGTTTATCAAGTGCTTCAAGGCCGAAGCTGAGGGGATTCAGGACGCGAAGTTTCTCGCTCAAGGGACGCTCTATCCCGACGTGATCGAGAGCGGCGCCGCGCCGGATGGCCCGGCTGCGACGATCAAGCTGCACCACAATGTGGGAGGACTTCCCGACGAGCTGGGTTTTGAGCTGATTGAGCCGTTGCGAGATCTGTTTAAGGATGAGGTTCGGAAACTGGGGATTGAGTTGGGTTTGCCTGCGGATCTTGTTTGGCGCCACCCGTTTCCTGGCCCCGGTCTCGCCGTGCGATGTCTGGGTGAGGTCACGGCGCCTCGGCTCGGAATTCTCCGCGAAGCTGACCATATCGTTGTGACTGAAATCAAGGCCGCCGGGTTATACCGCGAGACCTCGCAATCTTTCGCCGTTCTGCTTCCCATTCAGAGCGTCGGCGTCATGGGAGACGCTCGGACTTACGAACAGACAATTGTTGTTCGCAGCGTCGATACCGATGATTTCATGACGGCCGATTGGAGCCGCTTACCGCACGAGCTGCTGGCCAAAATCTCCACTCGGATCATCAATGAGGTTGCCGGCGTTAACCGCGTCGCCTATGACATCAGCACCAAACCTCCCGCCACGATCGAGTGGGAATAGAGAGAGTCGCAACAGGCCGCGTTGCTGAACTCTCGCAGCAGCCGAGCGCGCCGTACGCCTGGTCTGACGTAAAAAACTCGTTCTCACGCAAAAGATTCTCCCAGTGGTGACATCGGTTGTGCGCAGGCTCTCTTAGGCCGCTCGCCCGGGGCTATCTGGCCGCGCTACCCAAATGAAGCCTCTCAGTTTGAGTAGTTCGGCTGTTCGGGAGTTGGCGGCGCATGCACTTGCGGACCCGCTTTCAGGGAACCCTGTACGGCGCCGGGCAAGAAAGCGCCGGGCAAAAGAGCGCCGTAAGAGATCGCGGCGCGAGAGATCGGCGCGAGACGATCAAACAACGGTCTCGAGTGCCCCAATTGCCCAGCTTCTGTCGCAGTGAAGACTCAAGTTGCTGAATTCATGGGTTGGCGGTCAGTAGGAGCCACCAGAATATTACCTTGTGACTAGCTGCGATGTGAATTGAGATTTGAGAGAATACGAGCCGATGCGTTTTGCCACCGCCAACCAGAGTGAGGAGACACACATGTTTTCGCGCCGTTCGCATTGTGTTCGGAATCGACTTGTCGGCCTTTTGATCGGCTTGGCCGTGCTCCCCCTTTCCATTTTGGCGGGCAGTTGCTTCGCGGCTGAACGTGATCAACTGATCAAGGGGCTGCTCGATCAGGTTCAGGTGAAACGCGGCGTCTGTCTCGTGCTCGGGCGCGACGGGGCGGTGGCGATCGACTTGGCGACTCAAAGCGAGTTGCTCGTGGCTGTTCGCGAACCCAACGCGAAACAAGCGACCGAGCTGCGCGAGTTGGCCGAGCAGCGTGGGTTAGGTATGCAGCGTTTGGTGGTCCATCAGGGCGGGTTTAGACGGCTGCCGTTCGCCGACAATGTGGTCGATGCTGTCGTGGCGACGAACGCGGGCGAGCAGATGTTGAAGACGCTGCCGGTGGAAGAAGTGTTGCGGGTCCTGCGGCCTGGCGGGCGGGCACTGATTGGCAAGGCGGTCAACAGCCAGGGGCCGAGTGATGCGGTTGCCGCAATCGCCGATTGGGCAAAACGAGGCGAGACCATTCGAGACGTTGCTGGCGAATGGGTGCAGTTCGAGAAGGAGGTCCCGGTTGGACGTGATAACTGGTCGCACTGGGAAAAGGCACCCGACAACAACCCTGTCAGCGGCGACACGCTGATTCGCGCTCCCTACATGACCCAGTTCATGGCGGGGCCGCTTTACATTGGCATGCCATCTATTACCACGGTGGCCGGTGGCCGCACATTCTTGGCCGTCGGCCATATTGCCCACCATCGACGCGAATGGAACATCCTCAACCGACTGATCGTTCGCAACGGCTACAACGGAATCGTCCTTTGGGACCGCAAGTTGCCTGAGGGCTACTTGGTGCATCGATCGGCGTTCATCGCCACGGACGAGACGTTTCACATGATCGACGGGGACCATTGCCTGCTTCTCGACGCTGCCACGGGAAAAGAGAAAGGGCAAATCCGCATACCAGGTCTCGATGGCGATTGGAAATGGATGGTGCTTCAGGATGACATTCTCTACGTATTGGCTGGCAAGCCGGAACCAGGCGCCGAGACCGTGCTCGGCGATCGTACGTTTGGCGGTTGGAGTTGGGCCGACCTAAGCAAAGGATATTACGGCAAGCGGATTCCGTACGGTTTCGGTGACGCCCTGGCGGCCTATGACCTAAAGAAACAAGTCACGCTCTGGGTTCACAAAGAGGACTCGCTAATTGAATCGCGGGGAATGGCCTTGCGTGACGGCAAGTTGTACGTCTATTGCCCCGATCGTCATTTTCGAGCTTTGGCGGCGGACGACGGTGAGGTCCTCTGGACGAATGGCGGCAAGGAACTGCTTGAGTTGATCGAGCAGCCTGGCAAGAAGCTGACCTCGACGCCGGGCTTCCGCACGATGTGCCTGGTTGTTGCGACTCCCAAGGCGCTGATTGTGCAGGGACAGACTCGCAACAACGTCGTGGCCATCTCAACGGAGGATGGGTACAAGTTGTGGACCAAGCCCAAGATCACGAATAACCCGAACGCGATTTACGTCGACGGCAACGTGATCCTAGGCGTCGGGCCCGGCGGAAGCCACGTCGTGGTGGATCCCGTGTCTGGCGAGGTGAAGGACAATCTCAAGTTCAACAAGCGAGCTTGCACGCGGCTGACGGCAAGCGGCGATTCGTTTTTCTGCCGTGGCGAGGGAACGCTGCGCTACGACCGGGCGAGCAAGAAATTGTTGATCGACGGCGCGCAGCGCCCAGCTTGCAACGACGGCGCTATCCCCGCGAACGGCCTGCTCTATCTCGGACCCTGGCAATGCGATTGCAACTTGTCGTTAATTGGAAATATCGCCAAGTGTTCCGCAGGAAGTTTTCGCTTTGACATTGAGGCGACCGACGAGGAACGCCTCACGACGGTTGTAGACAGCGTGGCGAAAGCAGCCGCGATGGAGATCACGACCAAGGACTGGCCGACCTTCCGCGGCGACAATCAGCGCAGTTCATCATCGCCTGCCAGCCCTGGCGCCAAGCCGTCGATGCGTTGGTCATTTTCCCCCGAGCAGACCTATACTCCGACCGCGCCGACGGCGGCGGGCGGGCTGATCTATGTTTCAGGCAGCGACGGCGCCGTTCGCGCATTCGAAGGCGCGTCGGGCGCGCTCAAATGGCGATACCAGACATCCGGCGTGGTGAAGTTTCCTCCCACGATCTGGGAGGGCAGGGCGTTTGTTGGTAGCGGCGACGGCTTTGTGTATTGCCTGGAGGCTGCCAGTGGCCGCTTGTTATGGCGTTTTCGAGCCGCGCCGGTAGAGCGAAACATTGTTGTCTACGGATCGCTTAGTTCCACTTGGCCTGTGCACAGCGGCGTATTGGTTCACGAAGGCGTGGCTTATTTCGCTGCGGGAATCATTGACCAGGATGGGACCTACATCTATGCACTGGACGCCGAGACCGGCCGCATTCAGTGGCAGAATAATAGCTCAGGCCATCTGAATGCGGAGCTTCGCAAGGGCGTTAGCGTGCAGGGCAACCTTTCGATCCTCGGCAATCGACTGCTGCTGGCTGGCGGTAATCAAGTCTCTCCCGCGACCTTCAACTTGAAGACAGGCGAGTGCCTGTCCAAGGGCCCTCAGCAGGGGCAGCCAAAAGCGAACAACGGGCAATTCGTTGGCGTGATGGGCAAGGAAACCGTCGTCGCGGGCGGGCGAATTCTTCACTCGGCTGTCGAGAACGTGTCGAATAAGAACAGCTTCGTCGCGATTACGCCCAACGGCGGCATCGGGCTCAACCAAGGCGGCATTCCGCCAGCTTGGAATGATGATGTGATCGGTATGGTCAATTTCAAACATGGAAAACTCGCTTGTTGTGAGATTGAGAAAACGATCGCCCGGTTGGGCAAAGGCCTGCGGCCGAAGAACGATCGCAACCGCCGCTTCTACAACCTTTACAGTGCGCTTAGTAACGACGGCGCCGTTCGCTGGCAAACCGACATGAATCAGCCAAGCAAGTTCGAAGTCGTCTCGATGGCGATTTGCCCCGACGTGGTTGTCGCCGTGTTTGCATACCAGCAACGCGCCCGTGCGAGGATCGAATGGTCCGTCGCCGCGTTCGACATGAAGAACGGGGCTCCGCGCTGGCGCCAGTCGCTTAGTAACGAGCCGCTTCCCGGCGGCCTGCTCGTGGACCGAGACGGTCGCGTCGTGATCACGGCGCTAAACGGTGGGGTCGCCTGCTTGGCTGGTCCGTAGACCCGCGGGCGGGACGCCGCAATCTGGGGCTCGCCGGCCACGCGCAGAGCCTGCCCCGACTGAATACTGACTGGACACGCTCATTGCCACCGGGAACGGCCTGCCGCCCCGCCTGACCCGTCGCCGCGGACTTCCGCAAGCGACGCGAGTTCTCGACTTTCGCCCGAACGGCGATCGGCGACTTGCTCCCTTTGCCCTTGCTGCTGGCGGTCGTCACAGCGACCGCCGGCCGCCTCGGTTTCGCTTGAGGTTCTTCATCGAGTGGGCTACAGTGGTAAGCCCGGGGACCATTGGTGGTGATTGCATTGCCCATCCATCAACCGCCCCGCCTTGTCCCTACCGACTTGAATGACACCTCAATGACCGAGTCTTCTGTCACGCAGTGGATTGTCGGAGTTAAAACCGGCGATGCTGCGGCTGCGCTTTGGAATCACTACTTCTAGAGTGTTGTGCGGTTGGCTCGCAGTCGGATGTGGGCGCTGCAGGGCACTGTCTACGACGAAGAAGACGCTGCAGTAAGCGCAATGCGCAGCCTCTTTCGCGGCGTCCAAGATGAACAGTTCCCACAACTGCATGATCGTCAGGATCTCTGGCGAATTCTGGTGGTGATCACCAAGCGGAAACTCCGCGCCCAATGGCGCCGTGAGAATGCCAATCGCCGGAAGGGGAATTCTGGAGATCGCCTGGAAGCGGAACTGGGCATTGAAGAGCTGATTTGCGAGGAACCGACTCCTGATTTCGTTGCAGAAATGATGGATGAAGTTGAGCGATTGCTGGCAACACTCGGCGACGGCAAGCTGCGACGAATCGCTGTCATGCGTATGGACGGGCTATCGAACGACGAGATTGCCCAACATCTGGGATGTGCATCGCGAACCGTCCGCCGCAAGATCGACCGAATCCGGGATGCTTGGTTGACTGAACAGTAGCGGCAACTGTCCTGATTTCATCGTAGTTATTCCGCCTATTACCCATTCAGAGAGAGCCGCGCTGAAGGTGCAATTTCAGTGAAAGCGAATCGCTATGGCTGATCTTGACGCATCTGAACTACGACGCCTGATCGACGATCAGTGTGATGTGTTTGAAGAGGCATGGGACGGCGGAAACCGTCCGGCGATCAGCGACTTCCTTGAGGCCGTCCCCGATTCCGGGCGCGGTGATCTGATTGGCGAGTTGTTGGCCCTTGAATTGGAGTTGCGAGTTCGCGCTGGCGAGTCACCCCAGTTGGCCGCCTACAAGGCCCAATACTCAGGTCATGAAGACCGTGTCGAGCAAGCGTTCGAAGAATTGCAATCGTGGGCCGAGTCGACAGATGTGCTCGATGAAACGGCGAAGTCTCAAATCATCCAAGGCGACCATGATACGCACAGGGCTGGCCCGCCGATAGATCCACCGAGCCCGGATTCTGGCTCCAGCCAAACACTCGACCAGGTCGGGGCTTATGACATACTGGAGCGGATAGGGCAGGGCGGAATGGGCGTCGTCTATAAGGCTCGTGACACTCGACTCAAGCGAATTGTCGCCCTCAAGATGATGTTGGCGGCGGGGCAGGCGGGCAGGGACGAGCTGGCGCGTTTTCGACTCGAAGCGGAGGCGGTGGCTCGCCTTCAACATCCCAACATAGTGCAAGTTCACGAGGTCGGTGAGCACCAGGGTCACCCCTACATCTCGTTAGAGTTCGTCGACGGGCCCGACATGACGGCGTTCGCGGGTGGTGAGCCGCAACCGAGTCGGCTGGCCGCAGAGATTGTCAAATCACTGGCTGCGGCGATGCACTACGCCCATAGTCAGGGAGTTGTTCATCGCGATCTGAAACCAGCAAACATCTTGTTGGCCCGCGGCGCCGGTAGTGAATATTCAGAGCCCTCCACGGTCATCTCGGACCAGAGCGGAAGCACGGAACGCAAAACTAGTAGGGTGTCGGTCCCCGCAACGGTTGACATTGGTCCCGAAGAAACGCGGGAGATACAGCTTCCCGTAGAGCCAACGGCAGACAAGTCGAACTTGCCGCCTCAAGCTGATACAGACTCAAATCGCACGACCGACTCGTCGCGCGACGCGGCAACAAGCTCTCTTGCGCTGACCCCTAAAATTACCGACTTTGGTTTGGCCAAACGGGTCGACACCCAATCTGAGCTGACGCACAGCGGCGCGATTGTTGGGACGCCACAGTACATGGCGCCGGAGCAGGCATCTGGAGCGAACGATGAGATCAGCCCCTTAGCGGATGTCTATTCTCTGGGCGCAATTCTCTATTACCTGGTGACTGGGCGGCCGCCGTTTCATGGGGCAAGCCCTCTTGAGACGTTGATGATGGTGAGGAACGAATTGCCTCCTCCTCCTACCATGCTCTTACCTCATCTGTCCAAAGACATCGAGACGATATGTCTGAAGTGTCTGGACAAGGATCCGGACAGGCGATTCGATTCGGCGGGAGAACTGGCGGAAGAACTCGGTCGCTTCCTGCGAGGCGAGCCGATCTTGGCTCGGCCCGTCGGACGGCTCGAGCGGTCCTGGCGATGGTGCCGCCGCAACCCGCTTGCCGCAGGGTTGGCCGCAGGCTGCATCGCTCTATTTGTGATCGGGTTTGCCGGAGTTACCTTTGCCTGGCGGGAGGCCTATGCAAACTACTTGGTCGCCGATATCGCTCAATCATTAGCCGTTCAGAGACAGGAAGAGGCGGAACGCGCCAAGCTCGAGGCTCAAGACGAACGCAACGCAGCTGTGGCGGCGAAACTAGCTCGGCAACGCCAGACGTCGCGGCTGCTTTTTCAACGTGGATTGAGCCTGTGCGCCGAAGGTGAAACGGGAAAGGGAGTTCTGTGGCTGGCGGAGAGTCTCAAAGCCGCAGCCAATGAGGATGCCGACCAAGCTTGGCGGCGCGTTGTGCGTTCAAACTTGGGGGGCTGGTGCGAGCAAGTCGACGTCTTGCGCCATCGGCTCAATACACCCAAGATCATCTATGCACTGCGATGCAGCACGGACGGAAAAACCGTCGTCGCCGCCGGAATGGAGGGCGAGATTCTGCGGTTTGACATCGAGACGGGCGAGCAGATTGGGCAAGTCGTACGCTTGGGTTCGAAGGAGATTGGCTGGTCGGCGGTATGGGGTCTGGCATTTCACCCACAGGCGAATTGGTTCTTGGCAGGCGCTGGAAGGCGTTCGACTGTGGCGGCTGAACGGAATGGGATTCTTCAACGCTTCGACGGCGATACCGGCGAGCCGATTGGTGATCCGATCCACCTTCCGTTCGCCGTAAACCAGATCGTATTCAGCCCCAAGGGCGATCAGTATGCAGTGCAATTGTTTGACCGTGACTATGGCGCTGAATTGCTCGTCTACCAAACGGAAGGCGATAGGCGACTGTTTGGACCCATTGAGTCCCACTTCATTTCCCGCATTGGTTTCAGCCATGACGGCGCCTTGTTGCGATACACCATGACCGATCGAGACAAGCAAGAGACCTCCGTCGTGTTGACGACGAATGATTGGGCGGAAGCCGAAACAGACAATGTGGACGAATTGACATTTTGGAATCCCGCCGATCACTTCGTCAGGCACGACCCGATCTTCCAGATTCCCTATCAGGACGTAAGCCCCGAGTTTGGTAACGCGATCGTCATGATTGCTAGTCACGTTGGAATTCGAGATTTGACCTGCCCCGTCATACGCCCTCGTCGCCCCCCGGGCCGGCAGTCGACGACCGAGTTCGATTGGCACTATCGAGTCGCCTTGAGCCCCAGCTGCGAGACTGTGCTCAAGGGGAGCGACGATGGGAAATCGTATTTGATCGATTCAGCGACCGGCGCGTGGCGGGCCGATCCGCTTCGACAAGGCGGCCGAGTTCTGGCGGTGGCGTTTAGCCCCGACGAGACGTTGTGCGCTACTGGCGGCAACAATGTTCAGATTTGGGACGCCAAGACCGGAAAGCCCCACTCGCCCTTACTGATCCGCAATGTGTCGATTTCGGCCCTGCAATTCAGCCCCAATGGGCGAACGTTGGCCGTCGGCGACTATGCCTCCGCTGTGACTCTTTGGGACGTCGAGACAGGCGAACTGATACAGTCGCCGCTCTCACAAGGCGATATTGTCACGACCATCGCTTTCAGCCCGGACGGGCGGCGTTTGCTGGTCGGCACGGCATCCGATTGGAATCACGATCCGAAAGCCGTTCTTTGGGATTTGGAGTCTGGCCAGCCGATTGGCCAGCCGATGCGACACGCTCACTACGTTCGCCACGTGGAGTTCAGTTCGAACGGCGAGCGAATGTTGACAGCATCGTCCGATGCGACCGTGCGGCTTTGGAACCCAAGGACTGCCGAGCCTGTCGGCGCTGTGATTCCCTTCTCGCGAGAACCTGCTCCCGTTCACTTCAGTCCGGATAGCAGTCGTGTGATAACCGGCGACCTGAGCGGAGAGGTGCGAGCTTGGAGTGCAACGACAGGCCAGCCAATCGCCAACGCCGTCTATCTGGGGCCGGCTCGTGTGACCGCGTTGGCGTCTTCGAAGGATGGAAGCCATTTCGCCGTGGGGTACGAGAATGGCGAGTCCCAGTTATTCGACGCGAGCGAGTTTCGCCCGCTGGGGCCTCAATCTGTTCAACGCGGCGCTATCAAGCAGATCGGGCTTTCGGACAATGGTCTGCACTGGACATCGGTTACAGTGGATGGTTCAGCGCGGACTTGGACGGCGCCGGTTGCTCTGACAGCGTCCCCGGATTCGATCGTCCGGCGACTTCAAGGCGACACTAGTTTTCAGATTGACGCCAACCAGTTGTGCGTATCGCTTACGGCGGAACAATGGCGCGACAAAGTCGCAAATCGAAGCGCCCCTCAGTCGCCTCGCCTGAAGACGAAACTGGCGTGGCACAGGGCCCAATCTCTGGACGCTGAGGAGGATCGGGATTGGGTCGGTGCCGAATGGCACCTAACTCGTCTCGTCGATGCGAGTCCTGATGATTGGCTGTTGCGGGCGAGACTGGCTCGCACGCGCGTGCAATCGGGGGACTTGGAGGGTGCGGCAGCCGAATATGCCAATGCCCGTCGTTTGTCGGTGGAGGATTCCAACGCCTTGTCACGGTGGTTTCGCCAGATTGCCGATTCGGCTATGAAACAATCGAAATGGAGTGAGGCTAGATGGTACCTTGATCAGTTGATCGAGCAGGAGACGGCGAAGGCTGCCGATAATGGTACCGAGGACTGGCGCTTGTACGCCCACCGAGCCGCGGTACTGAACGCACTGGATTTGCAAGAGGCCAGGTCGCTCGACGTTGGGCGAGTGCTTCAATTGTGCGATTCGCCGACGTTCTTGCTATCGTATGCGGATGAGGTTGCTGGCCAAGAGAACTGGCCGAGCGTGGTGAATTTGTTCGGCAGAGCAACTAGTTTGGGCGCGATCCCGCTGACCCGTTGGCACCAGTACTCACTCGCGCTGTTGCGCAGCGGGGACGCCGACACGTACCGGGCCAACGGTACGACGTTGGTGGCGACTTTGACGCAGAGAGAACTCGCCCCGTCGACGGCGGCCTCGCTGGCGTGGCTGTGCGCCGTGGGGCCATCCGATCCAGAGGACGCGAGTCGCTTGATTCCAATTGTTGAGAACATTCTATCCACTTTACCGCCAGAGTCCGGCTCGCAGCGATACGCACTGGGGCTCTGCATTTGCGCGCAGAATCGCCTGAGCAGGCGATCCAACGGCTGGAAGAAGGACTGGCGATCGTCGACGGGAACGGCGACTTGACGGACTGGACCTTTCTGGCTTTGGCCCATCATCAAATGGGCCAGGAATCGGAAGCCCAGGCGTGGTTCAAGAAGGCGACCAAACTTCATTTGCAAAAGACCGCCGATATCTGGCAAAGGCTTGAATACGAAGTGCTGCTCCGCGAGACTCGGGCAAGTCTAATGGCCGAGCCGGCGGAGGGGGCCGATCGGTGAACATTTCGCCACGGACTATTTTGAGACCATCCACTTGATCCGTCTCGCAGTTTCTGAGTATTTGGCATACATTTCTTTCTGTCAGTCGACTCAGCGCCTTAGTCTTGCTGAGTGATGTTGGCCTTCTCCCAAGACACTCTCGCCTACAAAGACGAAAATGGAAAAGCTGATCCGCGGCATCCACAAGTTCCAGGACAATGTTTTTGGGAACCACCGCGAGCTCTTTGAGCGGCTTGCGGACGGACAGCGACCCGATACTCTGTTTATTACCTGTTCGGATTCGCGAGTCGATCCGAGTTTGCTGACCCAGACGAAGCCGGGCGAGTTGTTCATATTGCGGAATGCGGGCAACATTGTGCCGCCTTTCGGCAGTGTTCAATCGAGCGAGGCCGCGACGATTGAATTCGCGATCACGGCTCTTGGCGTGCGTGAGATCATTGTCTGCGGGCACACCCATTGCGGGGCCGTCAAGGGAATGCTGTCGCCGGAACAATTGGAAGCGATGCCGAGCGTTCGCGCGTGGCTTCGGTACGCTGAAGCGACACGCCGCATCATGGCGGAGAAATACGCTGACGAGTCTGGTAAGCAGCTAGTTGACGACGCGATCAAAGAAAACGTCCTTGTTCAGCTGGACAACTTACGGACTCATCCAACCGTCGCCGCGGCCGCCTCCACCAATCGCGTCAAGATCCATGGTTGGGTCTATCGCATTGAGTCGGGCGATGTCTACGCCTTTGACGCTGAAAAGGGATGCTTTACTTCCGTTCGCAAATCACCGAACGACAACATGTCAAGCGATGTTGCGGACATCGATATGATCTGACCTCCCCGGCAGAGCTGTTCAAATCCAGCTATCCGAGAGGCAGCTCCGGACCACAGATTCCATGTCGCTGATTACTTGGCTTGATCGATATGGTAGGCTTTGTCCATGGCACGACCCGCGTTAAGCTGCCGAACGTGGCATGATCCGTTGAGCCGGTCCTCAGCCAACACGCCGCCGGAAACCTCTTCAGCTACTTTCATACATTGGCCTAACGCAATGCCCATCGAATTGAAATGCCCATCTTGTGGACAGACGCTACGCGTTCCCGACGACGCAGCCGGTAAACATGCACGGTGCGCTCAGTGCCAGGCAGTCATTCTTGTGCCTGCGAGCGATACGCCCAGTCCGACACCCATGGATCCGCCGCTGGGCGGCCCGAATCCGCCGACCCCCTATCGAGAAACTCCAATGACCAACCCCTATGATGCTCCGAAGACTGAGACCTCGTTCAAGGGGCCCAGCCCTTCGCAGGGGACCAACACCCTGGCCATTGTGTCGCTGGTCCTAGGAGTCTGCTCTTTTACCATCGGTTGCTGCTGCTGGCTGCATATTCCTTTGGGCCTCGGCGCCGCGATCACAGGCTACCTAGGTATGCAGAAGGCCAACGAAGGGCTCGGCGGAAAGGGCATGGCGATCGCCGGTATGGTGATGGGGATCGCCTCACTGGTCCTGCTCACGGCGCTTGGCATTCTGGGGGTTGCCATGAACCTGGGCGGCATGCAATTCCAGCAGCAATTCAATCAGTGACCCCCAATTCATGTTCCCGCTTGAGTGGGTGAATCGGGGCAAGTAAAGTCGTGTAGTGCCCTTTTCTCAACAAACGACGTCAGAACTGATTCTTGCGGCTGCGAATCAGCGAACGGCAACATGGCAAGCGATGTTGCCGGCATCGACATGGACTGACTTTCCGCAGAGGTGTTCGGTTCCAGCTTCAGAGAGACAGCTTCGAACCTCAGATTCCATGTCGCTGATTACGTGGGTTGGTCGATGTGGTAGGCTTTGTCCATGGCACGACCCGCGTTAAGCAGCCGGACGTGGTCATGACGCGTTGAGCCGTACTCAGCCGACGCGTCGCCGGAAACCTCTTCAGCTACTTTCACATAATGGCCTGACGCAATGCCCATTGAATTGAAATGCCCATCTTGTGGACAGACGCTACGCGTTCCCGACGACGCAGCCG
>CAZWOU010000116.1:0-22762 GCA_964635375.1 uncultured Pirellulaceae bacterium
CGGGAAAACACAGGCCGTCCAGTGCAAAAGGAGGGAGTCGTTGATCGCGTTGTTCAACGCGGAGGTGTCTTACCTACGATGTTGGCAATGTGGCAGGCGCCGCGCGAGGCCTTTGCGATTTGCGAACCGCGCGGCATCATTTTAGGGCATTTTCGGTGCGAATCGCAAATCAAAGCACCGCTGAATTGGTCATTTATTTGCAGTGTGCCGTTGGTTGCGTGTTGAAAACCTGCGTCTGCTGCCGCAGAATTGGGACAATCGCCAGCTGAATGTCGACCAATCCAAGAGAGACGCTATGTCCCAGAACCCATACGCCGCCCCCATGGCCGAAATACCTCACCGGCTCTCGCACAAGCCGGACGGACCGACGCTGTTTCGACTGGGGGACTTGTTGGTGATCGACAAACGTGTGGATCTGCCGCCTGAGATTTGCCTCATGAGCAACACGAAGGCGTCTGGCACGCTTCGCCGCAAATTGAGTTGGCACCATCCGGCTGTCTTCCTTGCACTGCTCGCCAATATCTTGATCTACGCCATTTTGGCGATTGTGTTAAGCAAGAAAGCAACGATTCATATCGGCCTGAGCGATGAGTGGATTGCCAAGCGTCGCTGGCGCATCGCAGTCTCATGGATGGGGATCTTGTCGTCATTGGGCGCGATGATTGCCGGTATGGTGATGGTGTCGCAGCCAGGAACCGCTGGCGAATGGGGGTATCTAATTCTCTTTGGTTTGTTCGCATTTCTTTTTGCCGCCATTTACGGATTGGTCGGCGCTCGACTCGTCTCGCCTCGAAAAATTACCGACTCGCACGTGTTCCTCAAGGGAGCTCATCCGCAATTCCTGGCGAGATTGCCACATTGGCCGTTCAGCATCTAGAGGCCGGAACGCCGCCGCTAGCCGCCCCCAACGTTTGGCGCCGGCCAGAGAGCGGCACTTGGTTTAGGGTTAGATTTGACGGCAGTTTGACATCAACCATCCCTCATCGGATCAACATCACGAATGGTAGCCAAGCCACAACAGTTCGCCTATTTCCTGCTCTTCGCATCCGCCTGTTCTTCCATACTCAACGCGCAGACGCTGAGGCTGGATAAGGGCGAGCACATTTGCCTCGTCGGCAACGCCTTGGGCGAGCGGATGCAGCATCAGAATCACTGGGAGACTTTGCTGCACAGCCGCTTTGCTGCAAAGCAGTTAACGGTTCGCAACCTCTGCTTTCCCGGAGACGAACCAAGCGAACGGATTCGCTCGCAGAACTTCGGCGACCTGAACGCCCACCTGACCCACAGCAAAGCAAGTGTTGTCTTGTTCTTCTTTGGCTTCAACCAGTCATTCCAAGGGAAGAAGGGGCTGGCTCACTTTCGCGACACGATGCAGAAGCTGGTCGAGGAAGTCAAGAGCCACGACTACAGCGGGAATGGTTCGCCAAAGATCGTGTTGGTCTCGCCCATCGCCTTTGAGAAGACCGATCACGCCCACCTTCCCGACGGTCGCGAACACAACGAGCGGTTGGAGCTGTACGCGAGCGCGCTCAAACAGGTTGCCGCCCAGACGGAGGTTGGTTTTGCCGACATCTTCCACCCGACTCTCGACATGTTCGCCAAGTCCGATGCACAGTTGACTCTCAATGGCGCCCATCTCAACGCAGCCGGTTATCGCTCCCTGGCGCCGATCCTGATGGACGCCCTATTTGGAAAGGGAGAGCAGGCGTACAACCCACAGATTAAGTCGGCGATCGACGATAAGAACTTTCACTGGTGGCATCGCTACCGAGCCGTCAACGGCTACTCAATCTATGGCCAACGAGGTACTGCGGGATTCGACGGGACCTACCGAAACCGGGACGTCATGGAGCGTGAACGAGCCATTCTCGATCAGATGACGGCCAACCGCGATACTCGTGTTTGGGCGATTGCCCAGGGCAAGGAAGTTTCGGGCGAGATTGACGACAGCAACACGCTTCCGTTCCTGAACGTGAAGACAAACGTCGGCGGCGAGGATGACCCGAATCGCAAACGCGGGAAGTTGGGGTCGCTGGACTACCAACCTGCCGCCAAGCAGCTTAAGCAGTTCCGACTGGCGCCTGGTTATGAGATCACTCTGTTCGCCTCGGAGGAGCAGTTTCCCGAATTGTCGAACCCGGTTTCCTTAAACTTCGACAACAAGGGGCGACTTTGGGTTTCGACCATGGCGTCCTATCCACACTGGAAGCCTAAGACGAAGCTCGACGACAAGCTGCTGATTTTCGAGGACCGCGACCAAGATGGCAAAGCGGACGAGTGCAAGGTGTTTGCTGGCGGATTGCATCAGCCGACGGGCTTCGAGCTCGGCCGCGGCGGCGCTTACGTGGCTCAGCAACCCGACATTCTGTTTCTCAAGGACACAGATGGCGACGATAAGGCTGACACGCGAGTTCGGCAACTTGTCGGATTCGATTCGGCCGACTCTCATCACGGCATCGCGGCCTTCGAGTGGGGGCCTGGAGGCGGTTTGTATTTCAACGAAGGCACCTTTAAGTTCTCGCAAGTCGAAAGCCCTTACGGACTGACTCGCATGCACGAGGCCGGAGTCTGGCGATACGATCCAACGACGGAGAAATTCGCGGTCCACGCTTCGCTGGCCTTCGCCAATCCATGGGGCCACGTGTTTGACCGCTGGGGGCAAGACTTTATCGCCGATGCATCGCCAGGATTCAATTATTGGGCCGCCCCTATCTCCGGACGCATCGACTACCCGCTCAAGCATCCCGGCGGCTCCCAGCACAAGCGCATCGCCCACACGACTGGAGGCGATCCAAAATACAAAGACCCCAACTACCGGCACCCAACCTTCATCACGAAACGCATCCGCCCTTCAGCCGGTTGCGTGCTCGTCTCCAGCAGTCATTTCCCGCCTGAAGATCAAGGTGACTTCCTGCTGGCGAATGTGATTGGGGAACGTTCGATTCTCTCTCACGCCGTAACCGAAGAAGGCTCGGGATTTGCAGGTTCAGAAAAGACGCCCTTGGTCTATTGCGACGACGGCAATTTTCGGCCAATTGATCTTCAGTTCGCACCCGACGGTTCTTTGTACATTGTGGATTGGCACAACGCGCTGATCGGACACCTGCAGCACAACTTACGCGACCCCAACCGCGATCACAGCCACGGGCGAATCTGGCGAATTACTTACAAGGGCCGCCCTCTCGTCAAAGCCCCCAAGATTGCTGGCGAGTCGATCCCCGCTCTACTTGAGTTGCTTAAGAGCTATGAAGACCGAACTCGCTATCGCGTCCGCCGAGAATTGGCCGAGCGCAAATCGGCTGAGGTGGTCGCTGCAACCCATGCATGGCTGGCCAAGCTTGATAAGTCGGATAGCGACTACGAGCATCATGCGCTCGAGGGGCTTTGGGTGTTCCAGACCCACAACTCGATTCAACCCAAGCTGCTCGACCAACTGCTCAACGCGGAAGACCACCGAGCTCGAGCCGCAGCGACTCGAGTGCTCTCGTTTTGGCATGACCAACTCAAAGAACCACTCGCTCTGCTGAGAAAACGCGTTAACGACCCGCACGCCCGAGTTCGCCTGGAAGCGGTTCGGGCGCTTAGCTATCTCGCCGGCGAGGACGCCATCGAGGCGGCCCTTGACGTGCTCAAGTACGATACGGACCCGTCGATCGAATACACACTGGCCGAAACGATGCGGCAACTGGAACGGTAACAACCGGACCAAGCCGGACTAGAAAAGACGCCTCCCACGCCCGATGTCACCCACAGATTGATTCTCCTTGCGATCGGAAAAAACTGATCATGAAAACTTGTCTTGCATTACGACGTTTCGTCCGGATACCGACTCTTGTGTTAGTGGTCATAGCAGTCGCGTCAGCAGACACAGCCGCCAACGAGGCTGCCAGTTCAGCCGGCAAGCCGAATATCATCTATATCATGGTCGATGACCTCGGCTACGGCGATCTCGGTTGCTACGGGCAGAAGACGGTCATGACGCCTCACATCGACCGCATGGCCCGCGAGGGAATGCGGTTTACGGATCATTACGCTGGTCACACCGTTTGCCGACCGTCGCGGTTGGTTCTATGGACCGGGCAACATGTCGGCCACACTGGACTGATTGGAAACCGCGATCGAAGTTTGACTTCGACCGAGTTGACGGTCGCCAGGCGGCTTAAGGCAGCGGGCTACGCCACCGGAGGCGTTGGCAAGTGGTCGCTGGGAAACGTCGACCGGCCTGAGCAGATTGACAACGATGGGCACCCCAATCGAAATGGATTCGACTATTGGTACGGCTATATGAACCAAGGCAACGCCCACAACTACTATCCGCCGTTTCTGTGGGAGAACGATCGCCAAGTCATGCTCAAGGGCAACGTGCTGAGCGACGATCCCAATGCGCGAAAACGCGTCTCGACGAAACGAGTCACCTATTCGCATGACCTGATGACCGAAGCCGCCTTTGGGTTCATCCGAAAACACAAAACGCAGCCCTTTCTGCTGCACATTCACTGGACGATACCCCACGCTAACAACGAGGGCGGCCGCGTAACCGGCAATGGTATGGAAGTCCCCGATCTGGGCCCCTACAAGGACAAGAGTTGGCCCGCTCCCGAGAAAGGCTTTGCCGGAATGATCCACCGCATGGACGCCGATGTCGGACGGTTGTTTGATCTGCTCAAGACGTTGAAAATCGACGAATCGACGCTGGTTGTCTTCACGTCGGACAATGGGCCGCACAACGAGGGCGGCCATAAACATGATTTCTTTGACTCCAATGGGCCGCTCAACGGGTTCAAACGCTCCATGCACGATGGCGGAATTCGAGTGCCGTTGATCGCTCGCTGGCCTGGAAAGATTGCCTCGGGCTCCCAGTCAGATCACCCCTCTGCTTTCTACGATTTCCTGCCCACCGCGTGCGAACTGGCCGGAACCGACCCACCCCCGTCGAAGGGCCACGAGTTTACCGATGGAATCTCGTACCTGCCCAGCTTGCTCGGCGATGCCAAACAGGCCAAGCACGAGTACCTCTATTGGGCTAGCCAAGAAGGCGCGACATCCGTAGGCGTGCGTTACGGCCATTGGAAACTGGTCCAGTACCGGGCGCCTAGAAAGAAGAAACGCCAGGGCAAAAGCAGCCAGGACCGCGACGCCAAACCCGATTGGCGGCTCTACGATCTCGACAAGGATCTGGGCGAACAAGACGATCTAGCCAAGCAGCACCCCGACGTGGTCAAGACCATTTTGGGTTTGCTCAAGCGAGACGGCCTGTTGTAGTCGCAGAGCGGAAGAACGTTCGACAGTTGCTTCTTCCAGCCTCGCTTACTCGGCCAGTCCACAGGCTTTGAGCAGCGTGTCCTGGACGGCCAAGTCGTGGTCGTAGCTGAAGTCGTCTTCCTTCTCGTCCCGAATGATCATTGCCATGTCGGCTGCGTCGCCCACGTAGCGTTGATATCGCGGGAAGCGAACATCGAACGTGCCTCGCTGGTATTCGTCTCGAGGTTTGGACAGCGCGACTCGGGCGCTGGGGTTGTCTAGCGGTTGAATGTGAAACGTGCCCTCGGTGCCGCAAACCACAAAATGGCGTCGAGCGAAGCCTTCGACTTCCATGGCGCTCGACTTGATGGACGCTGTGGCGCCGGGATAGCTAAGCACAGCGAGCATATTGTCTAGTAAGCCGTCCTCAGTCGATGAGACGTGTTGGGCGAAGGGGGTTACTGCCTTGGGCTTGCCCAGCACGCCGATCACGAGGTCGGTGATATGGCAGCCCAGTTCAAACATGATGCCGCCAGGGTACTCGGCCAACGCCTTTCGGTTTGACGCCGGGACGACTTTGCTCATCACGGTATGGACCTCAAAGGGCTCGCCGAGCCAGCCGCGTTCCAGGAAATCGCGGAGCAGCACGACGGCCGGATTGTAGCGGTACATGTAACCCATCTGAACCATCAGATTCTTCGTCCGGGCCGTTTCCAAGAGTCGCCGGTAGTGATTCATCGATTCGCCGGCCGGCTTGTCGAGGTGCACGTGTTTGCCCGCGGCGACGGCCTGCGTCGCCACGTCAAGCGAGTTGCGAACTTGTGTTTCGACGAGCACCACTTGGAGGTCGTCGATGTTGAGTAACTGTTCCTGAGTCATGACAGGAACGCCTTGGAAGGCCTTTTGGCTCTGCAGCCGTTTGCGCAGGTTTGGATCGGGCTCGACAACGCCAACAACCTCATAGTCTGGCGACGAGCGGTAGACGGCGAGTTTCGTCGCATGGGCGTGACCAACGCCAATCTGGCCGATCTTAATCGGCCGCTTCTTCGCTGCTTGGTCTTGGCTCTCCGCCAGCCCAGTGAGAAATGGCCACGCGGCTGCGCCGCCGAACGCTGAAATCCACATCCGTCGGTTACTCGCCATGGATTGTCTCGCTCCCCTTGGACGGTGGGCTGTGTGTTGGGCAGCCCATTGTATCACGCGACGCCCCGGCGCCGCCTTCCAGATCGGCACATTTAGATCGGCACATTTAGGCCTTGGCGGCGGCGGTTTCGTCCCCTGGGCAAGAACTGAGATTGCGGCGAGAATGGGGGGCTTCTTTCTTGTTGGAGTTATTGATGGAAAAACGGCAACTTGGTCAAACAGGTATTGAATTGACGTCGCTAGGGTTTGGCGCGTCGTCGCTCGGTGCGGAGTTTCGCACCGTGGATATCAGCGAAGCCTTGCGTTCGGTGCGAGTGGCGATCGATGGGGGGATCAACTTCATCGATACATCTCCCTATTATGGCCGAGGGATGAGTGAAGTTTTGCTCGGGCAAATACTGCCGGAGATCCCTCGCGACCGCTATTTTCTGGGTACGAAACTGGGGCGGTACGCGCCCAATCATTTCGACTTCAGCGCCCAGCGAGTCGTTGAGAGCATCGATGTTTCGCTCGAGCGGATGCGAGTGGATCACCTAGACTTCGTCCTCTGCCACGATCTTGAATACGTCGAGATGTCGCAGATCGTCGAGGAGACGATACCTGCGATCAAGAAACAAATCGAAAAGGGCAAGGTTCGTTTTGTCGGCGTTAGCGGTTACCCGATGAAGATGCTAAAGTACGTGCTCGCGAGCGCGGAGATTGACGTCATTCTGACCTACAATCACTACACGCTGCAGAATGACATGGCGCTGGAACTAGTGCCGATTTGCCGTGACAAGGGAGTCGGACTGATGAACGCCGCGCCATTCTCGGCGCGGTTGCTCACTAGCGCCCCGCTGCCTCCCTGGCACAAGGCGACGCCGCGAGTTCGCGAAGTGGCAAAGCAGGCCGCGGAGCATTGCCGTGAAAAGGGAGTTGACATAGCCCAGCTGGCTTTGCAGTTTTCGCTGGCGAATCCTGAGTTTGCAACTTGTGTCACGGGGTCGGCCAACCCGAAACGCGTGGAGCAATGGCTCCAATGGGCGGAAGAGCCACTGGATCAGCAGCTGCTCGCCCAGGTCAAAGAGATACTCGAACCGATTCACAATTGGTTCTACATCGAAGGTCGGGCTGAAAATAATGACTAGTCGGCATCCGCACGCCGCTTCGGAACAAGGGACGCTTCGGAACAAGGGACGCTTCGGAACAAGGGACGCTTCGGAACAAGGATGGTCCATCGAATGAAACAAGTCGCATCAACGCAAACCTCAGCGATATAAAAAGGTAGACCATGAAGGCGATTTGCCTAGACGAACCCAAGAGGTTCAGCCGCATCGAGATCGATGAACCCGCGGCCCCGGGGCCCGGCCAAGCTCTGGTGCGCACGCATCGGATGGGGATCTGCGGCACCGACTACAGTGGCTATCTTGGCAAGATGCCATTCTTTCGATATCCGCGAATACCAGGCCACGAATTGGGTGTGGAAGTGCTCCAATTGGGCGAAGGCGTCGATGGCGTCAAGGTTGGAGATCACTGCTGTGTTGAACCATACATGAACTGCGGGACGTGTTTTGCTTGTCGCAAGGGCGCCGTCAATTGTTGCGCCTCGCTCAACGTAATCGGCGTCATGATCGATGGCGGGTTATGCGAGCGGTTTTTGATTCGCGCGGACAAGTTGCACCCATCGGCGTCGTTGACATTCGAGCAG
Source organism: uncultured Pirellulaceae bacterium (assembly GCA_964635375.1). GTDB lineage: Bacteria > Planctomycetota > Planctomycetia > Pirellulales > Pirellulaceae > CAZMNY01. The sequence goes on from CAZWOU010000116.1 coordinate 8,072, forward strand.
TTGGCTTTGGTCGAGACCTTGGGAATCGGCTGCCACGCCACGGATCGCGGCGCGGCAAAAGAGGGCGCCCACGTGTTGATTATCGGCGCCGGACCAATCGGACTGGCCACGCTTGAATTCACTCGGCTGACCGGCGCGTCAATCACCGTTATGGACATGGTCGAATCGCGGTTGGATTTTTGCCGGGACACCTACGGCGACCTCAACACGGTCGTCTTCAAGGGAGATGGCAGTGAGTTGGAACAGATAAAGGCGATTACGGGCGGCGACCTGTTTGAGTTGGTCACTGATGCGACGGGAAACCAGCATTCTATGTCCAACGCCTTACAGTATGTCGCCCCGACAGGCGCTCTGGTTTACGTTGGCATCACCACCGAGAACGTATCCTTCGCCCACCCCCTGCTTCACAAGCCGGAGATGACCATCAAGGGATCGCGCAACGCCCTGCCGGCTGATTTCAGGCGAATCATTGGGCTCATCGAAGACGGCACCATCAACACATCGCCCTGGATCACTCATCGCACATCGTTTAATGACCTGATTGGCGAGTTTGAAACGTTTACGCAACCCGACTCGGGCGTGATCAAGGCAATTATCGAAGTGACCTAGGCGCCGTTTGGTCAGCAGCAGTCAGTCGCCCTTCGCTTGCGGATAGGCGAAGCCAACGTTCGAACGGCCCTCAACTCTCCGCTTGGAAAAACAATCATGATTCGTTCTGCAGTCACCGTCAGTTTGGTCGAGGAAGCCCGAGGCGGCCCGTTCGTGTATTGGGATGGTCTGGCCGATGCCTGCCGTCGAGCGGCGGCGTTGAACTATGACGCCATCGAGATCTTTGCGCCTTCCGCCACGGCAGTCGACCCCGTGGAACTGAACGAATTACTCGAGCAGCATTCTCTTCGCGTGGCGGCCGTTGGCACGGGTGCTGGAATGGTCAAGCATGGGCTGACGCTGACCAACCCGGACGCGGCCCATCGCGCGGAGGCCTGCGACTTTGTTCGCCAGATTATCGACTTTGGAGCGCCCTACGGCGCCCCTGCCATCATCGGTTCCATGCAAGGTCGTTGGGGCGGCGATTTGGATCGAGAAGCGACGCTGGGCTTGCTTAGGAAGGCGCTGGACGAACTGGGCCCCTACGCTGAATCGAAAGGCGTCGCGCTGATTTATGAGCCGCTCAATCGCTACGAAACCAACCTGATCAATACCGTCGCGGAAGGCGTTGAGTTCCTTGAGACCCTGTCCGGCAACAACGTGAAACTGTTGGCCGACTTGTTCCATATGAACATTGAAGAGGCCGATCTAGCGGCCGCGATTCGAGCCGGAACGGGCCGCATCGGGCATGTGCACTTTGTGGATTCGAACCGCCTTGCCGCGGGGTTCGGTCACATGGACCTCGCGCCGATCGCAGCCGCTCTCAAAGACACGGGCTACGACGGCTACATTTCCGTCGAGGCCTTTCCACTGCCCGATTCCAATGCCGCCGCTGAGCAGACGATTCGAGCCTACAACGAGTGCTTTCCAGCCTAACGAGGCGAGACGGTCGACGAGTCAACAAGAATGACAAAGTACAAGGACAACATTGCATGAGTGACACTGGACCGAAGTCCTGCCAAACGCTCGGGCTCGCCCCCAGTTTCGGCTTTGGCGATCGAATTGGTTGCGCGACGCCCGGACACGTGGAGTCAATGAAACGGTGCGGCAGCGGGATCGAAGCAATCTATCCCCAACAGTCGATTCGCGAGATGACGCGGACTCGCCGAACCGCGACCGGTGTGATGGAGGATGCGATGTCGGGCGCTGCCGATTCCGGCTGGACGGGTCCGATTGGCGCCGACGCGGATCACTTGAAGGTCAAGCAGGACGTCGATGTCACTGCTGCTGCAGGGTTTACCTTTTTCACGATCGATCCATCGGACGACGTGGACCAACATGCCGATGACTACGACGAGACGACGCTCCGCGAACGGTTCGCTGCCAACCGTGAGTCGGCCCAATGGTACGACGGGTATCTAGGCGCCTCGATCGAACTGCCCAGTGGTAGCCGCGTTGAGTTGTGCGAAGAGGCGTGCATGCGGGCGGCGGTCAAGTATGGCCCGGCCATTGAACGCGCCCTGGGCATGGGGCGCCACATCCAAGAGGTGCACGACGCGAATGGACGGGACTACGAGATCGAGTTGTCTGTGGATGAAACCGATCAGCCAACGACGCTCGCTGAACACTACATCATTGCCGATCAGTGCATCCGCGGCGGGATGAAGTTAGTCAGTCTTGCCCCGCGTTTCATTGGCGACTTTGAAAAAGGCGTCGATTACAAAGGCGACTTGGCAGCGCTTCAGCTCTCGCTTAACGACCATGCCGCGATAGCGGAATTGCTCGGCCCCTACAAACTGAGCCTTCATTCGGGTTCGGACAAACTGTCGATGTACGCCGCGCTCGCTCGGGCAACCCAAGGCAAGTTCCATGTCAAGACGGCGGGGACGAGTTATCTTGAGGCGCTGCGAGTTGTCGCGAGGCATGATCAGAAGCTGTTTCGACAAATTATCGGGTTCGCTCGCGAGCGATACGACACGGACAAGGCAACCTACCATGTCGCGGCGACTCTCCAGGGCGTTCCGTCTGCAGATGAGTTGCCAGATGCAACTAGACTCGAACAAGCGTATCTGGAACGCTGGGAAGACGTACCCGAAGGAAAGGGATTTACCGAACCTGGTCGCCAGATTCTGCATTGCACTTTCGGTTCGGTGTTAACCCACGACGACTTTGGCCCAGCCGTTAAGGGAATGCTTGAGGCGCATCCAGACACTTATACTGAAGTGCTCGCAGACCATTTCAGCCGTCACTTGCGGGCTTTGCAAAGTGGAATGTAAGGAGCGTTGCGATGTTACGTCACCACTTGATCCATCCAAAAATCAATGAAGTCCTCGGTCGGGCGGGACATCATTCCAAGATATTGATCGCCGACGGCAACTATCCAGCCGCCTCGAAGATTGGCCCCAAGGCCGAACTCATCAGCATGAACCTGATGCCTGGCGTGATCTCCTGCAATCAGGCGCTGCAGGCTGTCTTGTCCGCGATCCCCGTCGAGGCGATCCAGACCATGATGTACGAAACGACGGGCCCTTACGCCTTGGCTGGCGATCCGCCGGTTTGGGATCAATACCGCGAGTCGATGGAGCAGCTTGACGTCCAGTTAGAGCTTGAGCCGATTGAGAAATGGGCTTTTTATGACGCGGTGGCCACTGACGACCACGTTCTGACGATTCAAACGGCCGATCAACAACGCTTTGCCAACGTCCTGCTGACGATTGGCGTTCGGATGGACTGAGCCAAGCGCCTGAGAGGACTGAGTTGATAGGGCATTGGCTGATTGAAGTCGGATTTTTCCTGGAGACGAGATGAGTTTGATCGTCGATTCACACCAACACTACTGGCAGTTGAGCCAACCGTTTGACTACGCTTGGCTGAACGACCCGAACCTCGCCAAGATCAAGCGGGACTTTTTGCCAGCCGACTTGAAAGCGAATATTGACGCCGTTGGCGTCGATCGCACTGTCTTCGTGCAGACGCAACACGACTTGGCTGAGAACCGATGGGTGTTGCAATTGGCTGAAGAAAACGACTTCATCGCGGGTGTCGTTGGCTGGGTTGACCTGACCAGTCCAGCTTGTGAAGACCAGTTGTTGGAGTTCGCGCCGCAGGCAAAGTTCGTTGGCGTTCGACACATCACACAGGACGAACCGGATGATGATTTTATTGTTCGACGTGATGTGCTTCGCGGTCTTGAGGTGCTTCAACGGCATCAAGTTCCATTCGATCTGCTGTTCTTCGTTCGCCACCTGAAGCATGCGGCGACGCTCGGACGGCGATTGCCCGAGTTGCCGATGGTAATTGACCATTTGGCCAAGCCCGAGATCAAGCTGCAAACGATGGATCCTTGGCGCGACGATCTTCGCAAGGCGGCCCAGTGCCCCAATATTTTCTGCAAGCTCTCGGGGATGATAACGGAAGCCGATTGGGATCAATGGAAACCCGAGGACCTCAAGCCGTACGTTGAGATCGCCTTGGAAGCCTTTGGTCCTGAGCGCTGCATGTTTGGTTCAGATTGGCCGGTGTCGGAACTCGCCGGGTCATACGATCAAGTCCATGCAGCTTTGACCGAAACGCTCGGCCCCTTGAGTGCATCGGAAACAGATCAGATTTTCGGCGGGACCGCCTGCGACTTTTATGGCCTCCCACGATAGTTCGGAAAGGCTGTTTGGCCTCCGCGGTTTCTTGCCTGGCGGAAACGTTCTTGAAATTCAAACTTTAGATTTCGGATTGACGCGGCGACCGACTTTTTGGTCTCGCGGGACCGATGAGAGGCTGATTATGAGCAATGATATTTTTGATCTTACAGGCGACGTTGCGGTGGTGATTGGCGGAACCGGCGTTTTGGGAGGCGCCATGGCCGATGCGCTGGGCGCGCGAGGCGCCAAAGTCGCCGTCATCGGCCGAAGCGAGGAGCGAGGCCAAGCGAGGGTCTCGGCGATTCGCGAGGCTGGCGGAACGGCGACGTTTCAAACAGCCAACGCCGTCGATCCCGATTCCCTTACCCGGGCTCGCGACGCAATTATCGACGAGTTGGGCGCTGTGAGCGTGCTCGTCAACGCGGCTGGCGGGAACCGACCAGAGGCGACGCTTCCTCCCGGCAGCGATTTTTGCAAGCTCCCCAGTGACGCTTGGCGAGACGTTTTCGATCTGAATCTGGTTGGCGGAGTCTTGCTTCCCTCGCAAGTCTTCGGAGAAACGATGGTGGCTTCCGGGCGAGGCAGCATTATCAACATCGCCTCGATGGCTGGGATGATTCCGCTATCTCGCGTTGTAGCCTACTCGGCAGCGAAGGCTGCTGTGATCAACCTGACTCAGTTCCTCGCCCGTGAATGGGCGACGACTGGCGTTCGCGTTAACGCCATTAGCCCAGGTTTCTTTCCAGCCGAGCAGAACAAGGCTCTCCTCTTTAATGAAGATGGAAGCTACACCGAACGCGGCGGCCAGATCATTGGGCACACGCCGATGGCTCGATTTGGCAAAGCCGAGGAACTAGCGGGCGTCGTTGTCTGGCTGGCCGCCGCCCGGGCATCCTCATTCGTAACGGGACAAAACATCGTTGTCGATGGCGGCTTCTCCTCAGTCACCATCTGACGATTTGATTCCACCTTTCCACAGACAGACTTTCCACAGACAGACCTCTTTCAACCTGTAAAGGCTCCGGACTATGGCCGACCTTCAAATTCGCGACGACAAATGCGAACTCGACTTCTTGGCGCTTGGCGCGTTGGTGCACCGTCTGGACCCGGGCGTCATTCCCTTCCGCCGAGCGAAGTCGTTCGACATTCACGTTTCTGGCGGCGAATACAACGTCGCCGCGAACCTGGCGTCCTGTTTTGGGCTCAACACTGCGATTGCCGCCGCGATGGTCGACAATGGCATCGGAGAGATGATCCAGTCGCGCGTCCGCGAAATGGGCGTGCGACCGTTCTATAAGATGTTCGTCCACGACGGCGTTCGCGGACCGAATATGGCCACGGTCTACAGCGATCGAGGACATGGCGTGCGGGCGCCGGTCGTCTTCTATAACCGAGCGAATGAAGCGGCGGCTCAACTGACTGCGGGCGACTTTGATTGGCCGGCCATCCTCGCCGGCGGAGCTAGGTGGTTTCACTCGGGAGGGATCTTCGCCGCCCTCTCTGCAACCACGTCCGATGTCATCATCGAAGCGATGAAGGCGACGAAAGCCGCCGGCGCCGTCAACTCGTTTGACTTGAACTACCGCGCCAAACTTTGGTCGTCGATCGGAGGGCTGAAGAAAGGGCAGGGGATCATCCACAATATTGTGAGCAACGTCGATGCGCTCTTTGGCAATGAAGAGGACCTGCAAAAAGGACTTGGGATCGCCGGGCCAAAGGTTGAAGAGAAAGAGTCGGCTAAGCTCAAGACTGACATCTTCTTTGATATGATCGAGCGCGCCGTTGACAAGTATCCCAACATCAAACTGGTCGCCACAACTCTCCGCGAAGTTCACTCGACCAACCGACATAGTTGGGCAGCCGTGCTCTGGCTCAATGGCGAGCGATATGTGAGCCCAACCTGCGAACTCGATGTCTTCGATCGAATCGGCGGCGGCGATGGCTTCGCGTCTGGTTTGATCTACGGGCTGCTGAACGGCCTCTCGCCTGAAGAGTCCCTGCGGCTCGGCTGGGCCCATGGCGCACTTCTGACCACTTTCCCCGGCGACGTTTCAGCCGCCACGCTGCCCGAAGTTCAGGCGTTCGCGGAAGGCGGATCAGCTCGAGTGCAACGGTAGACAACCGACCCTCGCGACAACGCGCCCAGCCAGCAGCAACGCGCCCAGCGGTCCGCCCGCGAGTTGAGTCACTTGATCTTCTGAGGATCAAGGACCACATGTTTGACGGTGATTCGGTTCCAAGTGTAGGCGATGTGCACCGCGCCGTCTCGGGCTTGGATCACCGCGGGATAGGAATACTCGGATCGTTTCTTGTTGTCTTCGAGCGTGAGTATTGGGCGCCAAGCCTTGCCGTCGGTTGAAATCGCAACGTTCAACATCTGACGCCCATTCAGCCCGCCGCCGCGCGTAGTATGGTTGTAGACGAGAATTTGCCGCCCGTCGGAAAGCGTCACCGCATCCGCGCCGGCATTTGGGTTTGGCAAGCCGCTGGACGCGAGTTGGCTCCACGACTTGCCTTGGTCCTTCGACCAACTCTGCGCGAGCACGCCTTGTTGCGTTCGGCAAAGCACTTGGAGCGAACCGTCTTCGTAGGAGAGGATGCTTGGCTGAATTGCCCCGAATTTCGAGCCGTCGTTTATCGGGCCGATGACCTTCCATGTCTTGCCGAGGTCTCTCGATAGCTCAAAGTGAACTCGCCAACGTTGGTGCTCGCTGCTAGAGGGGCAGAGTATTGAGCCGTCGGCGAGTTGAATGGGCTTGTTCTTCACGGGACCGATCAAGTTCGGGTTCTTCTCGCCAAGAAGCTTGTCGCAGCCGAGTCGCCGGCGACCGTTCCACGTCTTGCCGCCGTCGGTCGATTGCATCACGACGCCCCACCAACTGCTGGGGCTTGGTCCGACTTTGTAGAACAGCAAGAGAGGGCCGGTTTTGGGTTGAAACAACACTGGATTCCAACAGGGAAAGTCCTGCTCTTCGTTCTCGGCGCCCGTAGCCACCTCGATCGGTTTTGTCCATTCGCCTTTGACCTGCCGCGATACCCAAATCCCCACGTCGTTGTTCTTTTCGTGCTTGCCGCCAAACCAGGCAGCCACCAGTCCTCCTGACGCTTCCGCAATCGTCGAGGCGTGGCACTGCGGAGTCTGCCGACCTTCAAGGGCGTAGACGAACTCGGCGCTCAAGACCGCGCCAGCTCCGGGTTTCGCCATCGGAGGCTTGTTGAATTGGGCATTCGCTTGCAGACTGCTGGCGAGACACGCGACGAATAGGAGGCACCGGGCTGTGGTGAATTTCATTGACGCGAATCCTCAAGGAGTCTGTGGTGCTGGGTTTGGCCGTACTGGGTTTGGCCGTACTGGGTTTGGTGGTCCTTCGGGGTTTGGCCAGTATACAGGCAGCCAGCCGAGAAAGTAGTCTTTGTAACCGGGCGTGGACCGTTCTGGCAAACGCTACAATGGAGAGCCACTGGTCTTCCCACGGAGTTCGAAATGAATCGATGTCTAGCAGGTTTGTTCACCGTGACCGTCGCGATGGCGATCTTAACTTTGTCCGTCCGCCAGGCGTCCGCGGACGAGACGATGTCTCTTCGGCTGAGATACCAGAAGGAGTCCTCAGCCAACAGCGGCCGTTTCCACCACATGATTCGAAACGAAAAGTGGAAGGCGTCCGAGACCGCGATGGTCGTCTGTGATGTATGGGACCTGCACCACTGCCTGAACGCAGTTCGCCGATTGGAGGAGTTCGCTCCACGGCTCAATGAAGTGCTCACCAAGGCCAGAGCTCAAGGCGTGACCATCATTCACTCGCCCAGCGACTGCATGCCCGCTTACCAGAAGCATCCGGCAAGGCGACGCGCAGTCGAGATCGCCGTCGCGGCCAACTTGCCGCACGATGTGAAGTCGTGGTGCTCGCTTGTCCCTGCGGAAGAGCGAACCGATTATCCGATCGATCAATCGGATGGGGGCTGCGACGACGATCCGGAGGAGCACGCCGTTTGGGCGGCGAAACTCGAGAAGCTAGGCCGCAACCCAGGCACGCCTTGGGGAGCCCAGTCAGAGCTGATTCAGATTGATGGCGAGCGAGATTTCATCAGTGATCGCGGCGACGAGGTTTGGAGCATCTTGGAGGCGCGTGGGATCCGCAATGTGATTCTTACGGGCGTGCACACCAACATGTGTGTTCTAGGTCGCCCCTTCGGACTGCGACAAATGGCGCGCAACGGCAAACGCGTTGTCCTCATGCGCGACATGACAGACACCATGTACAACCCAAAGCGTTGGCCCTACGTGAGCCACTTCACCGGCACCGACTTGATCGTCTCTCACATCGAACGCCATGTTTGCCCCACCATTTCAAGCGATCAGTTCATCGGCGGCGACGAGTTTCGCTTTCGCAATGACAAGCGACCCCTTCTCGTGATGGTGATGGCGGAGGACGGGTACGAGACGAATCGGACGCTGCCTGACTTAGCCGCCAAACACTTGGGCCGAGATTTTCGAGTCACCACAGTTTTTGGAAGTGACACTGATCGCAATGCTATCCCCGGTTTGTACGCTGTTGACCAGGCGGATCTATTGCTCTTGAGTGTGAGGCGCCGTGTTCTTCCGCCCGCCGACTTGGATCGGATTCGCAAGTTTGTCGAAGCGGGAAAACCTGTGATCGGAATTCGCACGGCGAGCCACGCGTTTTCGCTGGGAAAGAAAGCTCCGCCGGAAGGGCTGAAGGACTGGCCTGAGTTTGATCGGCGAGTATTCGGAGGCAACTATCACGGCCATCACGCGAACTCGGAGAAGACTGCCGTAACCGCGACCAACGCCGGGCGGGAGCATACGATCACGGCCAACTTCGGCGACGCGACAGTCAAGCAAGGCGCCGTGCTCTACAAGACATCTCCCTTGTCCGCTCGCACGAGAGTTTTGCTCGAAGGCGTCAGCGAGGATGGGCAGACAGAGCCGGTGATGTGGACATTTCAGCGCAGTGATGGCGGGCGCTCGCTCTATTCGTCCATGGGGCATCCGCAAGACCTGGCGGATCCGCGGTATCGTCGCACCTTGCTCAATGCCATCTATTGGGCTGCGAACGTTAACGCCCCGCGGACCTCCAGCCAGCCGAGCGGGTTGGCCGGACTTCGACGACACTGGACCGTGCAGGCCGTGCCCTTTTCCGGGAAGGCCGTCCCCAGCGCCCTGAACGGCTACGACGGTGCGGGTTGGTTTCGATGCGTTGCGGTCATTCCCAAGGCGTGGACTTCGCGGGATATGGCAATACAAATGCATGGGACTGATGGGACGCTGGACGTTTGGTGCAACGGCCATCAACTGGCGGCAACTCAAAGGAAATCCGCCACCGTTTTTGAAATCTCCAAAGACTTCGTGTATGCCGACGATGCTAATCTCTTGGTCGTCAGAGTGGCGAATCTCGGCGCCTCGGGCGCCTTGAAACGCCCACCGGTGATGCGGGCTGGGTCTGAGCAGTTAACGTTTGCAGGCCGCTGGCAGTTTCGGATCGGAGACAACCCGGCTCTGGCCAACATGCCCTTGCCAGCCAAGTTCGGCGCGCCGACGGATATTGTCTTTGCTCCCCAAGAGCCGTTGTGGACGGCTCGTCCGCTAACGCAAATCGGTCAATTCACCAGCGGAATTGAAGGCCCCGCATGCGACCCGGAGGGCAACGTGTACGCGGTAAACTTTGACGGACAAGGAACGATCGGGCGAGTCCGGCCCAACGGCGTTGGCGAAGTATTCGTTCGTCTGCCCCCAAAGAGCGTCGGAAACGGAATTCGCTTCGGCCATGATGGGGACCACTTCTTCGTAGCGGATTATCCGAGACACAATGTACTGCGGGTCGATCTGAAAAGCAGAAAGGTTACTGTCTACGCCCACGACGATGCGATGAATCAGCCCAACGACCTGGCCATCGCGCCCAACGGCGTGCTCTTTGCAAGCGACCCAGCGTGGTCGAAGGGCGACGGACAACTGTGGCGAATCGACACGAACGGCAAGGTCACACGGCTTGCCGCCAATATGGGCACGACCAATGGCATCGAGGTCAGCCCCGACGGCGGTACGCTGTACGTCAACGAATCCGTGCAACGGAATATTTGGGCCTTCACCATCGAGACCGACGGTTCCATATCAAAGAAACGACTTGTCCGTAGGTTCGCTGATTTTGGTTTTGATGGGATGCGCTGCGACGTCGATGGAAACCTCTATGTGACTCGCCACGGCAAGGGGACTGTCGTCAAACTTTCGCCGTCGGGAAAGACGCTTCAAGAGATAGAGGTTCTCGGCGCCCATCCGACGAACATCTGCTTTGGCGGTCCCGATGGCCGGACCGCCTACGTGACGGAAGCACAGAACACTCGACTCGTTACCTTTCGCGTTGACCGCCCCGGTCGCAGTTGGCGACCGGAGTGACCTGATCCACTACTGCATTCAACGTCTCTCTTTTTGTGGCCGTTGATCCGGTCGCCGCCAAGCGGCTGTTGCTCACCTACGCGTCGCGATCTCACTACTCGACGTAAAGAAACTCGTTGCTGTTGAGCAGGACATGGCAGAAGTCGATCATTGCTTGCCGTCTCGCGTCGATCGACTTTTCGGCCGCTGTCTTCCTCGGGGGCAAAGGTCCGCTGTCTTGCTGCTTGATCTGTTTCTCCGATTCTGCGTTGTTGGCGAGAGTCTGTTTGGCCTGGCGGCGCAAGAAGTCGACGAATTGATCCCGGCGGGCGGGGCTGGGCGTTCGTCCGAGTACGAGCCCACAGGCCATGTCGACGCGTTCGCCATCCGATTTCGCCGCGCCATCGCTGACATGGTCGGCGATGGCAGCCGCTCGCTTCAGTACATAGTCACCATTGAGCATGAGTAGAGTCTGGCTTGGAGTCGTAGTTACATCGCGGACCGAAGTGCTGTGAAATCCGCTGGCCCCGTCGAAAACGCCCAAGATGGGGTCGGGCGTATTGCGCATTCTCTTCACGTAGAGAGACCGCCGAGGTTTGTCGCCCAACACGCCTTCTCCACCGATCGTCCGATCCAATTCGCCGCTGACTGTCAGCATCGCATCTCGCACTTGTTCCGCGTCCAAGCGACGGATGTCGGCCCGCCAAATCAGCTTGTTGCCCGGGTCGATCGCTTCAAACTTTTCGGCTTGAGGATGGAAAGCGGATTGACGGTACGTGGATGAACAGACGATGAGTCTTTGCAGGTCCTTCAACTTCCAATCATGGTCGATCAGATAGCTCGCCAAGAAGTCGAGTAGCTTGGGGTGGGTTGGCGCCTGCCCCATGCGGCCAAACTCGTTGGGCGTCGCGACGATCCCTTTGCCAAAATGAAACTGCCAGATTCGATTGGCGATCACCCGTGTGGTCAGTGGGTGGTCTGGTCGCGTAATCCACTGAGCCAGCGCGGCGCGTCGGCCAGTTGATTGGGGCGACTTCGCCGACGGACTGATGTTGGCCGGTTGTTTTGCCAGGATCGAAAGAAAGTCCGGCGCGATGTCTCGTTGCGAGCGGTCGTCCGGGATAAATGTGGAGGAGGTTGGCTGTTCAGAATCGCCTACCGTCATCGCCGTCGGCAGGGGGGTGGGTTTGTGCTTGTCGAACGCGGCCAGTTCTTTCTCGAGTGCCTTTCGCTCTTCGCCATCCTTTCCCTTGATGGCTTTCTTGTACAAGCTTGTCTGGGCGAACAGCACTTGTCGATGAACCAGGTAGGCCAGCTGTTCTTCGAGTGAGTTGCGCTGTTCAGCCGGTTTGCGATAAATCTCTTGAATCTCTTGCGGAAACAGCTCTACCGCCTTCTTGGTTTCGGCTTCGATAAATGGCTGATCGATCTCCGCAATTCGTTTGCGAACTTTTTCACTCAGAGCTTCCCATTTTGCCTGCCGTTGATCGTGTTGGGCATGTTGCTCCGGCGTTGCGATGGCCTCGTCTCGCCATAGAATCGGCGTGAAGAACGCCTGCAAGCGATAGTAGTCCTCTCGCAGGATTGGATCAAACTTGTGGTCATGGCACCTTGCGCACCCTATGCTCACGCCCAGCAACGCTTCCCCCACGACATCCGTTGTCTCGTCCATGATCAGTGACCAATGGGACCGCGCGTCGCGTTGGTTGAATTCGTAAACGCCCATCCGCAGGAATGCCGTCGCGATCACGGCGTCTTTGTCGTTCGGAGCCAGCTCGTCACCCGCTAATTGCTCGCGGACAAATTGATCATAAGGCTTGTCGTTATTGAACGAACGAACAACGTAGTCACGGTACTGCCAGGCGTGAGGCCGATAATGATCTGCTGAGTAGCCATCCGAGTCGGCATAGCGAACAATATCCAGCCAATGCCGCGCCCAACGCTCACCGTAGTGAGGCGACTCCAATAGCTGATCGACGAGTTGGCGGTACGCCGCCTCGTCGATGCGACCGCGTTTCGCCGAAGACGGCGAGCCCACGGCAAGGCCGAGTTGGCTGAGGGCGTCGTCCAGCTCTGTGGGACTTGGCGGTAGGCCGAGCAGGTCCAGATAGAGTCGTCGGATAAGTGTGCGGGCCTCCGCTTCGGGCGCGGGCGCGAGTTCGGCTTGCATCAAGCGATGGAGGATGAAGTGATCTACCGGACTCGTCGGCCAGTCGGCGCTAGCTGTTCGGTTGTGCACCGCCGGAACCGCGGCTTCTGGAAGCGGTTGAAAGGCCCAGTAGGCATGCTCTTCAGCGGTGAAGCCGGCCTGGACGCCAGTTCTTATTAGGTTGGTTTTCGAGTCGGGCCAATGGGCGCCCATCTTGATCCACTCGCTCAGTATCGCGATCAACTTGCCATCGAGCTTGCCTGTCGGCGGCATTTCGAGGTCGCCGTAGTTGATCGCATCGACCAGCAGACTCTCCACCGGTTGGCCAGGAGCAACGGCCGGCCCGTTCTCGCCGCCTGCCAGCATGGACTTCAACGAGTCCAACCGCAGTTTGCCCTCCTGCTTCTTGACCCCGTGGCATTGCACGCACTTCGCCGCAAGAATCGGCCGCACTTTCAATTCGAAGAATGTTGCCTTTTGCGCGGCAAGCGGATCCTCGCCCGACGAAGTCAGGGGCGCAATCCCATTGATCGCAGCAGCGATGATAATCAGACAGATCCAGGTGGGCCTTCTCATGGAATCGTTCTCGCCTTCCTCGTGTTTCGCTGGTGCGTCGACACTGCACCACTTTGGCGCCTCCAGGCTACCATCTTACCATCATTTCGCGGGCAGATCTTTTCATGGCGATAGCATGAGCGGCCAACGTCGCGATGCCGTGGGCACAATCGAAGTGCAACACGCGGACTCGTTTGGTCTTATGGCCCCTTTTCAGGTTGAGCAGGCTCAGCGATTGAATGAGTCTGGCCAGACACGCCGATTCACCACAGCGGCGTGACCAGCGTGTTGGGCCCACACGCGTACGTCGAGTTCAAAAATGGAAACGCGAACCGCGACTGGCTGAACCCGGAGACGGCGCGAAGATTCCCAGCGGGTTCGAGAAACGAACACAGCACGAAAAGATGTCCACAATTGCGACGTTTGTGAGGTTACTTGTGATCAGCTAAAGTTGGAGAGAAGCACATTTCGAGCGGCCGATGGCACACGAGGTTTCCGAGGGCGGAATTATGTCGAGGCAGCCAGAACGAATAGTCAGGCCAACCAGGATCGCGGCTCGCCTACAATGCCCGCCAATGACGTTTTGCCAGCGATCGCGATCGCCCGAAATTAGGGAGGGAATCTCGCCGTCGCCCAAACTGACGCTTCTCATGCGCACTGGATTCTGGCTTCTTTGCCTTGGGAACGTTGCCCTCGCACAGTCAGGCCTGAATCAACAGTTTCCGGATCGTGAATCCTTCGCTGAGCACGAACGCTCAAATCGACATGTGCCGCCCGCCTCATTGCAACTTCATCCGACGCTGGGTAAACACTTGAAGATTGAGGTGTGGGCGACATCACCTCTTCTCTATTCGCCGGTCGCGATGGATATGGACGCCCAGGGCCGCATCTGGCTGACCGAGGGCATCGAGTATTCCTTTACGCCACATCGTCCGCGAGTCGTCGCGGGAAAGTCGATCATCGTCGTCACCGATAGCGACGGGGACGGCAAGGCGGACAAGTCCCACGTCTTCGTCACGGAAAAGCACATCCGCCACGCGCCTCTGGGCATCGCCGTTTTCGACAACAAGATCGTCTTGTCCGCCTCACCGGACATCATCATTTACACAGACGTCAATCGGAATGCGGTCTTTGAACCAAAGATCGACAAGCGGGAGATATTTCTCACTGGTTTTCGCGGCGCGTGGCATGATCACACGCTTCACGCAGTCGTGGGTTCGCCTGGCGGTCAATGGTACTTCAGTTTTGGCAACTGCGGAGCCGACATTCGAACCAAGGATGGCCGCCAATTTGTCACTAGCAGTTACTACCACAACTCTCAGCAGGCGGGCGTGAAGAGTTCGGATGGCCATCTCTATTTTGGCGGAATGGCA
>CAZWOU010000117.1:0-6945 GCA_964635375.1 uncultured Pirellulaceae bacterium
CGAATTCAGGAGTGAAGTTCCGTGAATAAGTCCAAGATTGCCCTGATGAGCTTGGCGGCTCTTTTCGTCATGGTCGCACCTGCGCTGGCCCAGTCGTCTGGCGGCGGCGTGCAATTCTCCGGCGCCATTGGCGCTGGTCTCGCTACGCTTGGCGCCGCATTCGGCATCGGCCGTTTGGCCAGCGGCGCTGTCGAGAGTATGGCTCGGCAACCCGAAGTTGCCGGCACGATTCAGATCACAATGATCATTGCAGCCGCCCTCATCGAAGGTTTCACCTTCTATGCGATTTTCGTCTGCTCGACTCAAAACCCATTTGGCAGCTAGTCTCTCAACGCTCTGCTGCTGACCCTAACGGATGTTGAGCCAAGAGGATGCTATCGTGTTCATACGACACATTGCGGTCGGTCTAACCTGCGCATTGGCGTTGTGTACATCGCTTGCAGCGACGAGTTCGTCGCGTGCGCAGGACTCGCACAATGCGCCCGAGTCTGGGGTCAACCATGACGACGCAGCGCACGAGGACGCAGCGCACGAGGACGCAGCGCACGAGGACGCAGCGCACAAAGAGGACGCGTCGTCGCACGGCGAAGACTTACCCAACCCTGGGCATGGCAACGCGACGGGCTGGTTGACCAGAGCAGAAGAAGTAAAGTCGGACCTCGCTATTTTTTCACTGGTCGTCTTTCTTCTGCTCCTCGCCATTCTGCTTCGTTTTGCTTGGGGTCCGATCGTTGAAGGGCTCGACAAGCGTGAGGCGGCGGTGGCGGCGAACATCAAGCAGGCGGTCGATAACGCGGCGAAGTCGGAACAGTTGGTTCGCGACCACGAAGCTCGGCTGGCCGACGCGGCGGAAGAGACGAAGAAGATTATCGACAAGGCGAAGGCGGACGCCGAACGCTCGGCTCAACGCATTGTTGAGCAAGCAGAGGAAGCCGCCGCCCGGGAACGGGAACGTGCGATCGCGGACATTGAGAATGCGAAGAGTACGGCCTTGGCGGAAGTTTCGGAAAAGAGTGTGGACATCGCCCTCGGCTTGGCCGGCGGCATCGTTCGCAAAAACTTGGATCGCGACCAACACGCGGACTTGATTCGCGACGCGTTGGATCAGTTTCCCAGTCAGAATTAACGTCTAAACTTGGCGTCGCCAAAGCGATTTTGCTCAGACGACGCGTCGGAATCTCCGAATGCCGGACAACACCGAACAACCTGAACAGCAACCATTCGACTCCAACCGTCAGCAGTTGGGTTTGGTCTACGCCAAAGCCCTGCTCGCCTCATCGGGAGACGAGACGGAACGGGTGATCGAAGAGCTCGACTCGTTGGTCGATGACGTCTTGGCGGAGACGCCGAAGCTAGAAGCCGCACTCTGCTCGCCCCGACTTCCACTCGAGGACAAGCAGCGGATTCTGGACAAGGCCTTTCAAGGCAAAATGAACTCCATCTTGCTCCGATTCCTTAAGGTGGTCGCTGCCCACGAACGCAGTGATTGCTTGCGGGAGATTCGAATCGCAGCCAAAACGATTCATAACGAGCAGCAGGGGCGAGTGGAAATACAAGTGCAGACGGCTGAACCGCTTGACGAGGCGATGGCGAACACGATTCGCGATCGACTGGCGAGCAATCTCGGCCGAGAGGTGCTCGTCGAACAGCAGGTCGATCCCAGTATGATCGGCGGGTTGGTCGTACGCGTGGGCGACACTGTCTACGACGGCAGCGTCGCTAATCGGCTCGACCGAATGCGCACCAGCACTCTGCAAAGCTCGTCGCAGACGATTCGAAATTCCCTGGAGCGCTTCTCTGAATAGCAGAGAGTATTACAAAGGGTTGTGGCTCAAATGAAATTCAAGGCGGACGAAATCGCTTCGGTCATCCAACAGGAGATCGAGCAATACGATAGCCAACTCGACGTACGCGAGGTCGGTACGGTCTTGGAAGTTGGCGATGGCATCGCTCGCGTCCACGGACTATCCGGAGTCATGGCGGGCGAGATGGTCGAATTCCCGGGCGGCGTGACCGGGCTGGCCTTCAACCTCGAGGAAGACAGCGTCGGCGTGATCATCCTCGGCGACTACCTCAAGATCAATGAGGGCGACGAGGTCAAGACGCTCGGTCGATTGCTTTCCGTTCCGGCTGGCGAGGCGGTCATCGGGCGAGTTCTCGACCCGCTCGGCAACCCGCTCGACGGCAAAGGCCCGGTCAACACGACCGAAACGCGACCCGTCGAATTCCTCGCGCCCGGCGTTGCTCAACGGCAACCGGTTTGCGAACCGATGCAGACGGGCATCAAGGCCGTCGACGCCATGACGCCCATCGGCCGCGGACAGCGTGAGCTGATCA
This sequence comes from uncultured Pirellulaceae bacterium, assembly GCA_964635375.1. Taxonomy (GTDB): domain Bacteria; phylum Planctomycetota; class Planctomycetia; order Pirellulales; family Pirellulaceae; genus CAZMNY01. Next base: position 2,338 of record CAZWOU010000117.1, read on the forward strand.
TCGGCGACCGCAAGACGGGCAAGACAGCGATCGCGCTCGATGCAATCCTGAATCAAAAGGGCACTGGAGTTAAGTGCTTCTACGTCGCCATCGGTCAGAAGGATTCGTCCGTTGCGGGCGTGGTCAAAGACCTGGAAGCGCGTGGAGCCCTCGACTACACGACCGTCATCGTCTCTGGCGCCAGTACGCCCGCCCCGCTGCAGTATGTGGCGCCGTACGCGGGCACAGCCATGGCCGAGTATTTCATGTTCAAAGGCGAACATGCCCTGATTGTCTATGACGATCTTTCCAAGCAAGCGGTGGCCTATCGCGAATTGTCACTGTTGATGCGGAGGCCTCCCGGCCGTGAAGCGTTCCCGGGCGACGTGTTCTATTGCCATAGCCGGCTGCTCGAACGATCTTCCAAGATGTCAGAGGAACTTGGCGGCGGCTCGATCACTTCGCTGCCAATTATTGAAACGCTTGAGGGCGAAGTTTCCGCCTACATTCCGACCAATGTGATTTCCATCACGGACGGCCAGATCTATTTGCAGCCCGACTTGTTCTTCGCAGGGATTCGCCCAGCGATGAACGTCGGCATCTCCGTCTCGCGAGTCGGCGGCGCCGCTCAAACCAAAGCCATGAAGAGCGTGGCTGGCGGTTTGCGTTTGGACTTGGCCGCGTTTCGCGAGTTGGAGGCGTTTGCCCAACTCGGAACGGATTTGGACGCCGCCACCCAATCCCAACTCGACCGCGGTTACCGAATGGTCGAACTGCTTAAGCAACCTCAGTTTGAGCCGCTCAACATGGTTGATCAAGTGATGGTCATCTTCGCCGGCACGGGCGGTTACCTGGACAAGGTGCCCGTCGACAAAGTCCCCGAGTGGGAGGCCGGCTTCCTGGCCTTCGCCCACGACCAGAAGTCCGACCTGGTCAAGACGATTGGCGACAGTGGGAAGCTGGATGACGACGCGAAGGAGCAGCTCATCGCGGCGCTCAATGAATTCAACAAATCGCCATCGGCGCCGACCGCCGAATAGCGGATCCGTTCGCCCAACGGCAGGCAATACAACTGACTGCCCAACTGACAACGTGTTCGTCAACTTGGCGAACTTCCGATTTTAACGACCCTTTGGTGGATCATGGCCAACGCTCGAGCACTCGACAAACGCCGCAAGTCGATCCGCAATATCCGCAAAATAACGCGGACGATGGAGCTGATCGCGACGGCTCGCTTCAAGAAGGCGATGGACCGCGCGACCGCCGCCAATGCTTACACTCAACGCATCACGCAAGTTGTCTCCGACTTGTCGCGAGCTGGTCTCGAGGTAACCCACCCGTTGCTCGAGGAGCGGACCTCAACCGACAACGCGGCCCTGTTGATCCTGACCGCCAATCGAGGATTGTGCGGCGGCTACAACGGCGGCGCGATTCGCGCAGGACTTCCTCGACTCGATGAGCTCAAGGCGTCTTTTGAAAACGGCGTTTCGCTCTCCGTCTCTGGCAAACGCGGCATCAACGCCCTGAAGTTTCGTGAGATTGAAATCGACGAGACCTTTTATCAGTTTGACGATCAACCGAAGTTTGACGAAGTCCGCCCGATCGCGGACCAGTTTCTAGAGGACTACAGCGCCGGCAAGATCGATCGACTCGACGTGGTCTACACGCGGTTCGTTTCGGCCGCCAGGCAGGTGGCCGTCATCGAGACGCTGTTGCCGTTGGGTTCTCTTGATATCGAAGAGGATGGCAAGAAGGAGCCAGCGGAAGATAAGTCCGGGGGCGAGTCGATGTACGAGTTTCTCCCGTCGGCTAAGAGTATCTTGGAGGAGGTGGTTCCCACCAGCTTCCGAGTTAAGTTATTCAAGTGTTTCTTGGACGCGGCGGTCAGTGAACAGATCGCCAGAATGGTCGCCATGAAGGCCGCCACTGAGAACGCATCGGACATGATCAAGCATCTGTCCATGACCTACAACCGTGCTCGCCAAGGCCAGATTACTGGCGAGATCATGGAGATTATTGGCGGCGTTGAAGCTCTCAAGAGCTGAGCCGACAACGCCCAAACAGATTTCGAATTCATCGCAGCCAAACGCTATTCGCAAAAGAGAACCGGTCGATGGCGACAGCAACAGACAACAACGTTGGACAAATTACACAAATCATTGGCTCGACGTTCGATGTCGAATTCAATGAGAACGAACTGCCCGCGATCTACAACGCGGTGACGATCGACAGCAGCCAAAAGGGCGTTGAGGTTCACCTGACTGGTGAAGTTCAACAGCACTTGGGCGGCGGTCGCGTCCGCTGCGTTGCTCTGGGATCCACAGAAGGCCTGATGCGGGGTCAAGACTGCGTCGATACCGGCGCCCCTGTCTCGGTGCCTGTCGGAGAAGACACGCTGGGCCGAGTCTTCAACCTGCTCGGCAAGCCGATTGACGAGCGGGGTGAAGTGAAGGCGGCCGAGTACCGCCCCATTCACCAACCTGCACCCGATGTCAAAGACCTCTCCACCAGCACCGAGCTGTTCGAGACCGGAATTAAGGTCGTCGACCTGCTCACGCCGTTCGTGCGTGGCGGCAAGGCGGGTCTGTTCGGCGGCGCCGGATTGGGTAAGACCGTTATCCTGACCGAGTTGATCGCTCGAATCGCCAGCTCGCACGGCGGCTATTCCGTATTTGCGGGAGTCGGTGAGCGAACGCGAGAAGGCACGGACCTGTGGTTGGAAATGCAGGAGACCGAGATCGGTCAGACCGGCCGCAAGGTGATCGAGCAAACGTGCATGGTCTTCGGACAAATGAACGAGCCGCCGGGCGCGCGTCTTCGCGTGGCCTTGTCGGCCTTGACGATGGCCGAGTATTTTCGCGACGTGACCGGGAAAGACACACTGTTGTTTGTCGACAACATCTTCCGCTTCTCCCAAGCTGGTTCCGAAGTCTCGGCGTTGCTCGGACGAATGCCTTCCGCTGTGGGTTATCAACCAACGCTGGCAACCGAAATGGGCGCCCTCCAAGAACGTATCGCCTCGACCTCCAAAGGCGCGATCACATCGGTTCAAGCAGTTTACGTCCCGGCCGACGATCCGACCGACCCAGCGCCGGCTACCGCCTTTGGCCAGTTGGACGCCTTCCTGTACTTGGAACGATCGATTTCGGAAAAAGGGATTTACCCCGCGGTCGACCCGCTGGCCTCCTCCAGCCGAATTCTCGATCCCCAATACGTTGGCGAACGCCACTATGCGATCGCCAGGCGAGTTCAAACGACGTTGCAACGCTATCGCGAACTGCAGGACATTATCGCCATTCTGGGCGTGGACGAATTGAGCGAAGACGACAAGACGATCGTCCATCGCGCACGCCGCATCGAGCGATTTCTCTCGCAACCGTTCCTGGTCGCCGAGGTGTTCACAGGCAAAGCGGGTGAGATCACTCCGCTGGAAGAGACTATCCGTAGCTTTGAAGAAATCTGTGACGGAAAGTGGGACCACTTGCCCGAGCAGGCCTTCATGTACGTCGGCGCCGTTGAGCAAGCCGAAGAGCAAGCCAAGAAAATGGCTGAGAAAGCCACAGGCTAGAAAGGTGAGGCGCCATGGCTGAGATTACCTGCATTGTCGTGACGCCAGAGGAGACTGCGCTGTCCCAAGAGACGGACTTCGTAGTCGTGCCTCTGTTTGATGGTGAGTTGGGCATCGGCCCCGCCCATAGCCCCATGATCGGGCGACTGGGGTATGGAGAACTGCGACTTGGCCGCGACGGCAACGATCGATTCTATGTCGATGGCGGCTTCGTCCAAGTCGAAGGCAATGTGGTGTCCGTGTTGACCAACAGCCTCAGACGGCCCAGCGATCTCGACACAGCCGCCGCTGCCCAGTCGTTAGATGACGCAAAGTCCCTTCCCGTGGCGACAGATGAGCAGTTGGCCGTTCGCGACCAGAAGGTCGATCGAGCTCGCGCTCAAATCAAGATCGGCAGCTAGGCGCCATGCAACGCCTGCTCGATTCCAGGAGCTGATACGCGTCAAGTTATCTGCGACGTGCCCGCAAGTCTTGAAGGGCGCTGCGCTCGTCGTCAACCACGTTGATTTGCAGCGTTCACGACGAGCATCTGAGTTCGCCACTGCGACTCGCTCCAGATGCTGGCCCTGTTCGACGAGTCCGCCGGGCGTTCATCCGTCATAATTCTCACGGCATGAGAAGTTTTCATTGGGAAAAGTGGGCCGATTAGCCAATGTACTGGCTTGTGAGGCGGGAAAACTCCGATGACACCTTTAGCCTGTTCTTGGCTGACACCTCCAAACACAGGACTTTCTTGACACGCGATACGCCAGGGAATTCGGCGTAATCCGCGACAATCGCCTCAAAGGGAAGCAGGCATATGTCGATTCAGGAATCGGTCGTTGGACTCATCGAGGTAGACGTTGCCGAAGGCCGTAACCTCGCGATGGTGCTCGACTCGCTCATGACGGACACCAATCAGCCGGCTCACACAGCGATGTGCCGAGTTCGCCGAGATGTGCTGCCAGCCACGAGAATTCCCGCCGATCTATCGCGTCTATCCGACTCGCTGATTGCAGAACACCAGGTCGCCGTGAGTCGTCTCGGCCGCTCGATGTAGCAAGAAGGGCTGCCCAATCGCC
>CAZWOU010000117.1:7045-22693 GCA_964635375.1 uncultured Pirellulaceae bacterium
TCGCCCGTCTTTCGACTTGGGCGGCAACGGGGGCTTCCACGGGCATGGTAAGCTGAGTATTCGTCAGCTCACCACTGCTCCCCACGAAACTCGAGAACGACGCCCGCCTTGCCTCGCTCAAGACAACAGATGTCTTTGCCAGACCTGAGTTCGGTCGGCCCCAGGCTGCAAGCTTGGCTGCCTTGGTTGGTCGTGCTATCGGTTTGGTGCGTCTTCTTCTTGCCTGTGCTTGCTCGCGACCGGTCGTTTGTGTTCCGCGATAGTGGATCATTTTACCGCCCCCTCTACGAATGGACTTCGCGACAGTGGATGGAGGGGCGCATCCCGATTTGGAATGACCGATTGGGGATAGGAACGCCGGTTGTCGGCGACGCGACGAGCGCCCTGTTTTATCCAGGCCAGATTGTCTTCGCGACGCCCGCCTCCGCCGCGTTTCGACTGACTCTCTATGTCTCGCTGCACGCTATGTTAGCCGGAGCAGGCGTGTATTGGCTCGCCAGAAGCTGGCAGAGAAGCCGTTGGGCAGCCGCCTTTTCCGCGATTGCCTTCACGTTCGGCGGAAGCATCCTGTTCCAACAGTGCAACGTCGTCTTTCTGGTCGGCGCAGCGTGGCTACCGTGGTCGATTTGGTGCCTCTCCCGATCGTGGCGGGCCGACCATTGGGGCGGCATGGCGATCTGGATGGCCGCTTGGTCGGCGACGCTGAGCATGATGGTGTTGGGCGGCGATCCGCAATTGGCCTACCACTGCGTCTTACTAGCGGGCGTGGGTCTGCTGCTGCGAATGTGGCGAGGCGACACAGGGGAAGCGGACTCGGATGTCCGCCGACGGTTGCCGCTGGGCGTCCAACTCTTACGTAGGCCTGTGGCCGCGGTCGGGGGGGGCGTGTTGTTGGCCGTACTCCTAGCCGCGGTGCAGATTGGGCCTTCCGCCTCGTGGAGTCGCGGGAGCACGCGCGCGAGCCGCAACGGGGCTCGATCGGTTTATGAATTGGCCGGCGACCAGTTTCGAGCCACTCCACTCCTCCGTTCCAACGGCGCCGCCGACCTGTTTACGGCGCCAGCTGAAGGCCATGAGAGGCAGGCCTATTGGTTCAGCGTCGGACCTTGGCGTTGGATGGAGTACGTTTTGCCCAACATCAGCGGGCGAATGTTCGAAGAGAATCGGCGTTGGCTGAAAGCGGTTCCCGCCGAGGGACGCGCTTGGTCGCCATCGCTTTACATGGGGCTGCCCATCGTCTTCTTTGCCGTGGCCGGTTGTTCATGGCGACGCCGACATCAACGCTGGCTGATTCTGATCGGGGCGATCTCGCTGCTGGCAAGTATGGGATGGTACGGCGGCGGGTGGTTCGCCGGCGAACTGATCTACATGTTTACCGGCAAGCCGGGCGCGCCGGCTGGAATTGGGCCGCAGGTGGGCGGAGTCTACTGGTTGTTCACCACATTGCTTCCCGGCTATGCGATGTTCCGCTACCCAGCGAAATGGCTCACCATCACCAGCTTCGCCATCGCCTTGCTCGGGGCTTTCGGCTGGGATCGCCTGATGAATTCAAATGACCGATGGACAGGCCACTTTCGCGCGACAATGATCGGCCTGGGCGGCGTCAGTCTCGTCTGCGGTTCGCTGACCGCAGCGTTTTCCGGCAAGCTTGCCAGTTGGCTCGAGGAACGCGTTCAAGTTGAGTCGTTCTTCGGTCCCTTCTCGGGAATCGGCGCTTGTCAGGATATTCAATTCGCTCTGATGCACTGCGCCGGCGTCGCCCTCGCCAGCGCCTGGTTGCTGCGTGGGCCGAAGCCAAGCCTTAACCGTCAACTGGCCATGTTGCTTCTCGCAGCCGTGGAGATCACCATCGCCAACCACTGGCTAGCGCCCAGCAGCCCAAACTCATCTTGGACGTCGCCGACGACTCTCCGTTCGGAATTGTCGGCACTACGTCAACGTTCAGGCGAAACAGAAGGCGAAGATTCCGGCCCTCTGCTGCGAGTCTATCGGGGCAGTGCCACTGGTTGGCTTCCCACCAACTGGACGAAACAAACTCGCGACCGCCGGCTCGACGACGCGCTCATTTGGAATGTCGCCACAGGCTACCCGCACCTCCATCTTCTTCCCCAGCAGCGTTTGGCGATTGTGAACGCGCGGTCGAGCATTCAGTCGACTCGCTGGGACGCCTGGATGACGGTGGGGCGAACGTTTGGCGTCAAGCGGCAGGAGGGTGTCTCCGATTCGCACTCCGCGGCCTTGCGCCCGCTCGGAGTTCGCGCCGTCTGGCTCCCACAAGACGTCGACTGGGCACAACACAGCCCGGGCACTCAAACGGGCGCCCACTCGGCGAACAACCTGCAAACATGGCGCGAGGCGGAAGTTTGGCCGCGAGCTTGGCTTGTTGATGAGTTGGTTCAGCTAGACCGAATCGATGACGCCGACCGGCAAGCGATCTTTCAGAGGATGCAGGAGATCATCCGACCGGACGGGCGCTGGCGAGACCTCCGCCAAGAGGCCGTTATTGAGGAAGATCTGCCGACGGCGGTTCATCTGCCAGCCGACGGCGATGATCGGCCCAATCGAAATCGCGTCTCGCTGCAAGAAGACGAGAGCTCCCGTTTGTTGTTCGACGTGAAGACCGTCGAGTCGCAGTGTCTCGTCCTGAGCAATCATTTTGCCCCGGGTTGGCGGTGTTCTGTCACGACCGGAGGGCGTCGTTGGGAAGCGGAAGTGATACGGGTCAATGGAGTAATGCAAGGCGTCGCTCTGCCGGCCGGCCGCCACCGAGTCGAGTTTATCTACCGACCGACGAGCCTTCTCTGGGGAGCAGTGATCAGCGTTGTGACATGGTTGTCGCTGGCAATCTTGAGCTTTTTTTCAACTCTTCGCCAATCTCCTGCCGAAGACATAGAAACCGTCGCTTGATTGCAACGATCTCGACGCCTAGGATGCCAAAGTCCCACCTCAATCGCACAGCGAGCACCAGATGGCCTCCGACCACCGACGAAAAGAACAGCTTCCCAATCTCACTGAGAAAATCGTGCAAACCTACACCAGCGTGGGCACGATCAACCACTTGGGGCATTCCCCCCTGCCCCGCAGTGAAGTCGTTACGTCGATCATTGAGGACTTGCTGGAAATCATCTACCCCGGCTACCAGAAGCGAGAAGGACTGCACTCGGGCAATATCGCCTACTTCGTTGGCGATCTCATCGATGGCTTGCACGACAAGCTGACCTCCCAGATCGCCCGTGCTTTTCGTCACGAGGATCAATTGTCCAGCGAAGAATTGGGGCAGGAAGAGACGGACTTTGAAGCCAAGGGCCAAGCGATTGCGATCGCGTTTCTCGAACGAATTCCCGATTTGCGAGAAATCCTGGCAACCGACGTTCAGGCCGCCCATGCGGGGGATCCGGCTTGCACCAACTTGGATGAAGTCATTTTCTGCTACCCCGGCCTTAAGGCGGTCACCGTCTACCGGCTGGCCAACACGCTCAATCAACTGGATGTCCCCTTCATACCGCGCATGATGACCGAATGGGCTCATCAAGAGACGGGGATCGACATCCACCCAGGCGCGACGATCGGGCGGTACTTCTTTATTGACCATGGAACGGGCGTCGTGATCGGAGAGACGTGCAAAATTGGCGAGCACGTCAAGCTCTATCAGGGCGTTACGCTCGGCGCCATTAGTTTTCCGACCGACGTCAACGGCGAGATCGTACGCGAGATGAAACGCCATCCAACACTTGAGGATCGCGTCGTCGTGTACTCAAATGTCTCCGTACTTGGCGGGAAGACCGTGATCGGCCACGACTCAGTCATTGGCGCAAACGCCTGGGTAACTCGTTCGGTCGCGCCGCAACAAACGGTGACATTGGAAAAACCGAAACTGCGGATCCGCTCAGAGAACAACCACGAACTGACGCCCGAAGCCAACTACCAAATCTAGCGATCCCTGCGCGAACGCGAGCAAATGGTCGCGAGCGATCTAGGTGAACTCGTCTGCTGCGAGCGTTTGGGTGGATCAGAATGCACGCGAACCTTCCGTTCCGAAGACCGAATCGCGCAAAGCTGGACGTGCGTAAGGGCTTACGGCGCGGGCGAAAACCTCGCGTGATCGTATGGGTGAGCGCGTATTCCCCGTGATTTGCAATCACAAAATCTTGGCGGAATCCGCAGCTACTATCACCGCCAAGCAGCTTAGGTAGTTCGCCCTGGAATCAGCTAGTTACTGATGTCGAATTACGCTCTGACCGCGACAATCCGAGAGTTGGCGCCGTGGTAAGCAAGCAATTTTCTATCGGGCTGATTCGTCGACTCGATTCCGCGGCCTTGCGAGAGCTTGAAACCAGGTTTTCGATGAGCGAGACAGTCGTTTCAGTTTTTTGACTCTACGGGCGCAAGCTTTTCGCGAATGGCCAAGGCGTTCTGGTGAGCCCTCTCCGACTTTTCCAGGCGCCTCACGCCGTTTGTAGACAACGCCGAGGTTTTTGGGGACCATCGTCACGTCGCGCTGATACTGGCGAAGGTCCGGGTGGTCGCGTGCCAGCTCTTCACGGATCGCCAGAGCCTCTGGTAGGCCGTCTCCGCCTCTCGTAACCAGCCAAGCTTCTCGAAAAAGTACCCCAGCCCATTATGGCTCTCGGGGGTTGCACGCCCAACGAAACCTATTCCGGACGCAAACCGGCTAACCGCAGGCCACGAATCAAGCCACGCAAACAATGATCGCGGCGATCCAGGTGCGCAAGGCGGCAAATCCTGGTTGCCGGATCGCCTGGCGACGTGGTGTCTTACTGTCGCCGCGCGCGAAGCGATGGAGGATTCACGAACCATCCCGGGTTGAGTCCTCCTCGTCCTAGTCGTCCTAGTCGTCTTCGTCCTCTTTGACTTTCGCCTTGGAGGTGACTTCTTGCTGGATGTTCGGCGGCATCACGTCGTAATGGCTGAACTCCATCGCGTAACTACCTTGGCCGCCGGTCATGCTGGAGAGCGTACGGGCGTAGGTAGTCACTTCGCGAAGCGGCACTTCGCAATGGACGGTCTGCATATCGCCGCCGGCGGAATCACTTCCCTGCACGCGGCCGCCGCGACCTGACATGTCACTGTAGACATCGCCAACCGAGCCCTCTGGCACGGTGATGTCCAGCGTCACGACGGGCTCAAGCAGACTCGGCTTGGCCTCTCGAAAAACATTCCGGAAGGCCATGGCGCCAGCGGTCTTGAAGGCGGTCTCCGAGCTGTCGACCGGATGGTGCTTGCCAAAATGAACCTCAACGCAAACGTCCTGCACCTGATAACCGGCAATCACGCCATTGGTCATCCGCTCGCGAAATCCTTTTTCGATCGCGGGCATGAAGTTGCCGGGAATCACGCCGCCCACAACGGAATCGACCCAGAGGAAGTTATTCTTCTCGTCGTAATGATAATCCTTCATCGACGCAAAACGAGCCTTCGTCGCGTACTCTTCGATGTCGGTGCCTCGAGGCAACGGGAACATGCGAATATGCACTTCGCCGAACTGCCCGCGGCCGCCAGATTGCTTTCTGTGCCGATAGGATCCATCCGCGGCAATCTGTATGGTCTCCCGGAAAGGTATCTTTGGCACCTTCGTATCGACCTCAAGCTTGTCGCGCCGGATGAGCCGCTCCTGGATGACGTTCAGATGCAATTCGCTCATCCCCGTCATCACCAATTCCTTGGTCTGGCCATCGCGGTCGAGCCTGAATGTGGGATCTTCCTCAACAACTTTGTTGAGGGCGCCGGAGAGTTTTGTTTCGTCGCCTCGACTCTTGGGCGTAACCGCCAGGCCCACCATCGGCGTGGGAAACTTGATCGCGGGCAGTTCATGATCGCCAACCACCGTGCCCGTATGCAGCTCCTCCATCTTGGCCACAGCAACAATCTCACCCGGACTGGCAAGATCGACCGGAGATGTTTCCGATCCCTGAACTCTGAGAATCTGGGGAAGCTTTACGCCTTTGCGAGCCGAGGAAACGTCAACCGTCTGATCGCGTTTGATCGTTCCCGAGTAGAGTCGGATGAAGGAGAGTTTCTGAACAAAGGGGTCAATGCGCGTCTTAAAGACCCGGCCAACCAACGGCCCCTCGGGGTCGTGGTCTAGTTCGATGGTTTCCCCATCCTTGGTTGCGGTGCGGGCCACATCCTTCGGCGAGGGCGCGCACTGGGCGATCGCATCCATCAGTTCGGTCAAACCGACGCCCGTCTTGCCGGAGCAGCAGAGAATGGGAACCAAGCTCCCCTCCGTGATCGCTCGGACAATCAACTTGGACAACTCGGCGTCCGTGGGTTGTTGGCCTTCGAAGTACCGCTCCATGACCTCGTCGTCGACTTCAATGATCGACTCCATCAACGGTCCGCTGATCTCACTCGGCTCGACCAGTGCGCCAGCAGTGTCATCAGGCACGCGCAAGGTACTGACGACTCCCTTGAAGTCGCCGCCTTGGCCAATCGGGACGTTGAGCAAGACGCATTGGGCTCCCCATAAATCCCGGATGGCGCCGACAACGCCTTCAAAGTCAATATTGTCGCCGTCCATCTTGTTGATCACGACAACGCGACCCAGCCCCGCCTTGCCCGCCTCGTCAAACGTCCGACGCGTGTTGACTTCAATGCCGGACTGGGCATTGATGACAATCAAGGCCGCATCCACGCCGTGCATGGCGCCGATGGTCTGGCCGATGAAGTCGGGGTAACCTGGCGTGTCGATCAGACTGAAGGTCTTGCCCGCATGTTCGCAGTACGTAACGGCGGATTCGATCGAGTACTTGTGAGTCTTTTCCTCTGGGTCAAAGTCACAGATGCTCGTCTCGTCATCAACACTTGGGTTAGCATTGACAGCGCCGGATGAGGTCAGCATCTTGTCTACAAGCGTCGTCTTTCCAGCCGAACCATGACCACATAGGACCACGTTCCGAATATCCTCGACCTTCGCCATGCCAGTCCCTTTCAAACAAACGTATGAAACAATTCCTTAGAGGAGCCACTAGGCGACGACTGCAGCCAGCGCACCGCGCAGCGTCAAGCGGCCCTCGTATAATGCTCGCCCGATAATGCAACCAGCCATGGCGATTTCCGCGAGCCTGCGCACGTCCTCTTCCGAAGTGACTCCGCCCGATGCAATCACCGGGGCTTTAACCGCTTCGTTCATGGCGCGCATGGCCTCGAGATTCGCCCCCTGCAGCATGCCATCTTTGGCGATGTCCGTGTAAACGATCGCGGCAAGGGGCAGATCGTCGAATCGACGAGCCAAATCCACAGCATCCTCGCCGCTCGTTTCCAGCCAACCGTCCGTAGCGACTTTGCCGTCGCGGGCGTCGACGCCCAAAACCAGCTTGTCAGGCCGAGTTGAACAAACGTCGCGAAACCAATCCGGCTCGCGAAGAGCCCGTGTTCCGAGGACCAGGCGCGACAGGCCCAAATCGAGATAGGCGTCGATCGTCGCTTCGTCGCGGACTCCGCCGCCCAACTCACAGGGAATGTCCACCGCATCGACGATCGCTTTGACCGCAGCTAGATTCGCTCGAGTGCCATCTCGGGCGCCATCGAGGTCGACAATGTGCAAGAATTCGGCGCCTTCGCCCACCCATTGCTTGGCCACCGCCGCCGGGTCATCGCCGTAGACGGTTTCACGCGCGTAGTCGCCCTGCTTCAAGCGGACACATTTTCCGCCGCGTAGATCGATGGCGGGCCAAATCTGCATATCGAACCGGTCGAATCTGAATCGAAACTGTTATTACTTGTAAGTCACTTCACGCGCCGCGAATTCGATGAGATAGACGAGCGCGACGAGATAGGCATCACAGCGCCCGAACGCCGTTCGGGCAAACTCAAAATATCGCACAGAAAAATGGCTCTGGCAAGCATGGAGAGGATTCACTCGAGATCTGCACGCTTGATTCCCCGGATTACAATTCGTACGCATTTTCTCAAAAAACCGCGGGAACCTGGGATTTGGTTTCGTCTCCAAGAACCATCTCCCTGCTGGCTCAAACGTGCAGCTCCACGTCGTCTCCCAGCGATTCCTGATAGCGTTCGCGGATCGGCGCGATCTGCTCTTCAAGAAACGCCTCGACTTGCTCCGTTGAACGACCGGTGAATCGAGTTGCATCGGTGAACGCGTCAATATCGACGGCTTGGAATAACGGGTCATCCTTGAGTCGCTGCAACAGGTCGTTTTCGCGGCCATGCAACTTGACTTGGTCCCCGGCGGCCAAGCTGTGTTTGCGAATCTGCTCGTGCAACACCTGCCGGTCCCCGCCAGCCTTGACCGCCTCCATCATGATGTTCTCACTCGCCATGAACGGCAATTCGGCGCCCAGATTCTTGGCGACTACGGCCGGATAGACGAGCATCCCGCCAGCCACGTTTTGCAGGATTGCCAGAATCGAATCGATGGCAAGGAACGCTTGAGGAATGACAATCCGCCGATTCGCGCTGTCGTCAAGCGTACGCTCCATCCATTGTGTCGCCAGCGTCTGAGCCGGACTTGACTCCACACTCATCACAAAGCGAGCTAGCGCGCAGATTCGTTCTGATTTCATCGGGTTGCGTTTGTAGGGCATTGCGCTCGAGCCGATCTGCGCCTTGCCAAAGGGCTCTTCCAGTTCTTTGCGGTGTGCGAGAATGCGAAAGTCTGTGGCGATCTTATGGGTGCTTTGCGCGATCCCGGAAAGCGTGTTCAATACCTGCGCGTCAATCTTCCGAGAATAGGTTTGCCCAGTAACGGCATAGGTCTCCGCGAATCCCATCTTCTCGGCAACCCTCGCTTCCAAACGCGCGACGCGGGCCGAATCGCCATCAAATAACTGTAGGAAGCTGGCTTGCGTCCCGGTCGTTCCCTTCGTGCTGCGGGCCTTGAGTTGCTCAAGCCGATGCTCCAACTCCTCCAAGTCCATGACTAGGTCGTAGGCCCACAAACAAGCTCGTTTGCCGATCGTTGTGGGCTGTGCCGGTTGCAGGTGGGTAAAGCCCAAACAGGGGATTTTCCGGTGGGTCTCGGCGAAGGAAGCCAGCCTATCGATGGCGCTGGCGAGTCGAGCCGCGACGAGTTGCAAGGCGTCGCGCAAGAGGATCAAGTCCGTGTTGTCCGTGACAAAACAGCTGGTCGCCCCCAAGTGGATAATCGGGCCCGCCTCGGGGCACAACTCTTTTAAGGTCTCCACATGGGCCATCACATCGTGACGGCGAGCTTTTTCGTGCTTGGCGGCCACGGCAAAATCGATGTCATCCAAGTGCGAGCGAAGTTGGCTCAGCTGCTGGTCAGAAATATCCAGGCCGGCTTCCTGTTCCGCTTCCGCTAGCGCCAGCCACAATCGGCGCCAAGTCGAAAACTTGCGTTGGTCACTCCACAGCTTGCTCATCGCCTGAGAGGCGTAGCGAACCACCAAGGGGTTTTGGTAGCGGACAAATTCACTCATCCGGATTCGCACTTTCCGCCACGGCGGGCTTTGGGGAGGCAGCCAAACTTCCAATTGTCCCGCAAAGGCGGTGGTCGTCAAACGGGCCAAGCCAAAAGGTAATTCGCCGATAACGGACGGCGAACCCGTAGGTTGGCCGCCCGGCTCGGCTGACAAACATGCTGCTGGCAAGTCGGCGACCGGCCAACAGGCCGCTTGCTGTCAGGCGGAGGCGCGATAGAATCTTATTGAGACGGACTGACCCGTTTTCGGTAAATCATCGGGCTTTCTAGCACCTCAACGTCTCAATAAGGCACGACACCCCCAGGGTTTTACAGATGAACGATCAGTACTCGCTGGGCGAAGTCACCGTTTCGCTTTCCCCCAAAGAGCGATTCGAGGAGTATCTACGAAGCCGCGGCATGCGAAATACGGCGCCCCGCCGGTTGCTTATCGAGCACGTCTTCAGCCGCCACGATCACTTCGATGTCGATGCCCTAATCGACCAATTACCCTCTAAGGGCCAAACCGGCTACATGGGTCGAGCCACGGTCTATCGGACCCTCAACGATTTCGTCGACGCCGGCCTGCTGCGAAAAATGGAGCTCGATGGTCGCGCAGTTTACGAACACGACTACGGCTATCCGCAGCATGACCACCTTTACTGCACCGAATGCGGAGGACTGTTTGAGTTCCACAGCGAGGACCTGATCGCGTTGCGAAACGCGGTCGCCCGCGATCACCGTTTCCGCGTGGCTGGCCATCGATTGATCATCCAAGGCGTCTGCGACAAATGCTCTAAGTCAAAGCGGCGAGTTAAGCGGCGCCAGGACCTGCTCTAAAACCACCACTGGATGCGACATGATTGCAGTCGTCGACTACCAAATGGGCAACCTTCGAAGCGTGCAGAAGGCGCTCGAGAAATGCGGCGCCCAAGTCCTCATCACATCGGATGCCAAGGAAATTGCCGACGCCGATCAATTGGTGCTGCCAGGCGTCGGCGCCTTCCGCGACGCCGTCGCCGAAATCAGACGGCGTGATCTCGTCGCGCCCATTTTAGACGCGATTGAGGCTGACAAGCCATTCCTGGGTATTTGTCTCGGCATGCAGTTATTGTTCGACATCAGCTATGAGGATGGCGAGTACGAAGGACTGGGCGTCATCCCAGGCAAGGTGGTGCGGTTCCAACCGCCGCCAGGATACAAAGTGCCGCATATGGGCTGGAACCAAGCAAGGATCGTGCGGCAAGCGCCTATTCTCAAGGGAATTGACGATGGGGCCCACTTCTATTTCGTCCACTCCTACTACGTCGTACCGGACGCCAACGACGTTGTCGCGATCGAGTCAGACTACGCCGATCCGTTCTGCGCAATGATCTGGAAGAACAACCTCTTCGCAGCCCAGTTTCATCCGGAGAAGAGCCAGCGTCACGGTCTGAAAATGTTGGAGAACTTCTGCCAACTCGGCCCGCAGGCCTCAGACAACGGTGCAAAATGACCACGGTTCCCGACGCCAACGAACGTGGGTTGCTCGCCTGTTTTGCCGACGGATCCTGCGAGACGTTCTCACACGCCGACCACGTTCACGTCGCTTGGCTACTGTTGCGCGAAAGAGAATTGGACGATGCGACGGACGCGTTTCGCCAGGGCGCCAAGGCGCTGGCGGCAAGTCGAGGTCGACCGGAAATGTATCACGAGACGATCACCTGCGCATTCATGCGGCTGATCAACCAGCGAATGGAGAGCCAGCAACGTGCCGCGAATTGGCCCGAATTCAAGGCGCAGAACCTCGATCTACTCGAAGCCGACTGCGGCGCCATACGCAAACGATACCGCCCCGAGACATTGGATTCCCCCAAGGCTCGGCTCTGCGATCTTGTAGAAGACGCGGAAACCGACGCCTGATAGCCCCTTGGCCCACGAACTCCCTTGGCCCGTGAACGCCCGCCGAACGAGCCGGCACTAGCCGATTTCTTCCAGCAGTCGATCGAGCGCGACGCTGATTTTCTCTTCTGTCTCGTACGATCCAGATTCGATCGACGCGCGAATCTCGGCAACTCGATCAGCGCGGATATCTGGGATATCACGAGTCTGGCTGAGCAACTGGGCTTGCGGTGAAATGTCCAATTCGTCGACTCCGCTCGCGCTGCGGTTGGGCTGGGTGTGCTGCGCGAGTTGTGGGCGGTGGGTTGCGTTAGTTAGTTGTGGGCCATGAACCGGTCCCAAGCCGTGGATTTGCATCTGGGTCTCTCCATGGGACGGGAGAACCGACACGCCTTGGCTACCTACCAAGATACGTTGTCAATTCCGATCCGTCGAGTGTGGATGAAAACTCAGGGGACGTCGCGATAGCCGCAGCGCGATGTGAAATCAGGTTTCAAGCCAAGACTGGCCCTGACAACAGCGCTGACAACGCCAAAGCAGCGTTCCCATTTCCTACGTTTCCAATGTATGGCGTCGCGATCCGTGTCTGGAATGCGCTGTCCTTGGCCGTTTAAGAGAGACCTCGCGAACGCAGACACAAGTATCGGCGCGGCGCCGACGAACTTTGAACGAAATCCGCTAACTACCTCCTTGTAGCGTTAATCCATGGCGGCGACGGATAGTCGGACAATGCCTTCACGCTCGCTTGTCGCACTCACGCAATCCGCTTTGAGAACTCCGTTTCTACCGGCTGCTCAAAGATATCCGCCGCGTTCTGGGCTAAGACGCGTCAAGGTTTCTTGTTTGCGCCCCCTATTGCCTACACTCAATCTACGCACTGCGGCCAAACGTGGTTCTCGGCATATTCTGCTGGATCCGCAAAGTCGCCGCAAAGCAACCACGACTGGGGCGCGAGAGTATAGGAGCCCTCCGAAATCCAATCAACGGCATTTCTTGCCGGTTGCTAGCAGAAGGCGCCAAGCCGTGGGCGCCGAACTAAATCGTGGGCGCCAGTGAGAGGTTCGCAACCCAATCGTCGCCGGGCTAACCATCGCCCTAACTGTCGCTGGCCTAACCATCGCTGGTCGGGATCTTCAGCCGTCGGTCGCCGCTGGCGGACGGAGCAGACTTGTGCTCCCAGAGGGCGACGAGGTCTTCAAGTTCCTCGGCCATATAGAAACTAAACTCGAAGAAAGCCTCCATGTCCGCATACATGCGGCCGGGGCCATCGTCGGCGAGCAATAACTGGGCTCGTGTTTCCTGATTAGACATCGCGGTCGCTCCATTGGTTGCGCCGCGTCCCTGCAACAAATTGCCAAGACGATTCATTTCGCCTCGTCTTCCTGTCCACCCGTTATTCGGTTGCCGCGGGTAGTTCTTTACTTCTAAGACGCGTGTAACCCCCAAAGAGTTCGCTGGCGCCCACGAAAAAACGAACGCGCCCCCCGGAAGACCAGCCTCTGGTCGACTCGGTACATCAGGCACTTGCATTCGGCGGTGGGCATTCGACGGTGGGCATGCATGTTTCCCGTGGCGCCCCCTGCCCTTGGCCGACTGCAGCGGAGTTGGGGCCAACGGGCACTTCATTCCAATAACTGGCAGCCCATAAACGACTTAGGGAAGGCCAAAAAAAGAAATGCCCGAGTGGCTCGCAATTTGATTAAGGGGGTTCCTGACAGCTTCCAATCAAGCCAGAGGGGAATGCGATGCAATCGAACGACCCGTCCACGGTAGTGCGAATTTTCGACGCGTTTTTACAAGAGAAGAACATCAAGTGGTTGCTGACGATCGGGATGCTGATCGTCGTCGGCTCTTCCGCAATGATGGTGAATTCGCACTGGGGGCAAATGGCGGGGGGCGTCAAGTTCGCAATTCTAATTGCCTACGCCTACGGCTTTGTGTTTCTCGGGGCGAAAGCAGAGTCCGTATTTGGCCTGCGAAAGACGAGCGTCTTCTTGTTGGCAACATCCGTCATTCTTGTGCCGATGACATTCTTCGGCTGGAACCTGCTTCGCACGACGGGTCAAGATCTGCCTGTACTGTTGGCGTTGTTGGCAGTCAATGCGGCTCTTGCCTGGTGGACGGCAGCGCGTGTCTTCGGGCGGTTCTTCCAAGGTCGTCAGACGACCTTCTTGGTTGCTTACTTGGCGCTTTGCATCTCGATTGTGGTGGCTCCGTTTGTCGCGCCGATGGGCCTAGTCGGGCAAGGCTTCATGGCACTGCTTTGGGCCGTTGCCTGCGTTGGGGTGATGAAGGCGGCGAGGCGGAGCTTCTGGCTGAGCGAGCAAGGCCGCCAGTTGAAGATCGCTGGCTTCGCGCCAGCTCTGATCCTGAGTGCTCAGTTCCTAGCGATTTACGCGACGTATTTTCTCTCGCACAGTCAATTGGCATGGCTGGGATTCGGCTGTGTCTTGATGATGATGCCAGTATGGTTGAGCGCCGACGCGCTGTTGCGAGTAATGCAGCAGCGAACCGGCGGCGTCGTGCGACCGCTTCCGGCGCCGATCGTCCTGCCGATCGTGATTGGAATGTTGGTTTCGCTTGCTGGCGTGGGCCTGTCGTTGACATCTCTTGGGTCGCCGCCCCCCTTGGCGGTCACGCCGACGGCGCTCTTGGCGGCTCTCGTTTTCGCCAAGACCTGATGTTTCGCGTTCGAGGTATTTCGATCGTCGCCCCGCCTCTGCGCAGGCGTGCAGACGACATCCTGCCGTTGGCCCAGCACTTCCTCGACTCAATCTCAGCCGCAAGCAGCTCCGACCCGCCCTACCGACTCTCGCCGGCCGCGTGCGATCGACTGCTCGATTACGATTGGCCTGGAAACGTGCGGCAACTGAAACAGGCGGTCACGGCAGCCGCCGCCTTGTGCGAGGATCGAGTCATCGACAGTCCCGACCTTCAACTCCCCGCATCAGCGATGGCCGGAGACACCGACGGCCTCTTTGCCGAATTGTTGGAGTTGCCGTTGGCCGAAGCAAAGAAGATCTTGATTGAGGCGTTCGAGCGGCGGACCATCGAGCACGCGTTGTTTCGTGAAGAGCAGAACGTCAGCGCCGCCGCAAGACGCCTTGGCATGCATCGCCAGAACCTGCAACAGAAAATCCAACTACTTGGAATCCAAAAGACAACGACCTGATCGTTTGCATTTGAGAAGTTGTCGCGTTGCGAACGGCTGTGGATTTCGGGGCGCCGGCTTGGGCGTGTCGTCTCGTCCAGGACCACCAGAATTCATCGCGTGCAGACAAGGGCATCTCTCGCCGATAGCGGCTTGAGCGGGCGGTTACCCGCCACCGACTTCATGGACGACGACTGAGTTGTGGGCGTGGGGTACGACGTTGGTGCCGGTGACAAATACAATTCGGTCGCCCGCAAAGACCAAACCCTGTTCCCTCGCCCATTGTTCAACAAACTCCGCTAGGCTATGGCCCTCGCGGACAGGCGCATCGGGCAGCGGAATGATGCCCCAGTACAAAGTCATTTTCCTCAGAGTTTCCTCGGAATTACTGACACCGAGGCTGGGGATGTATTCGCGTTGTTTGGCTTTGACTCGGGCAGTTTGACCGCTTCGGCTGGCGATAACGACCAGCTTGGCGCCGAGCCGTTCGGCAATACGTCCGGCGCCGAAGGCGACTGCGGATGTGATGGGATGCACGCCGAGTTCATCTCCCGTGGGCGGCGTCGGCGGCAGGGCTCGTTTTTTTTTCAACAACTGCTCTGTCGCTAGCATGATCCGCCGCATCATCAACACGGTGTCGACTGGGTATTCGCCGACGGCCGTCTCGCCCGACAACATACAAGCATCGGCGCCGTCAAGTATTGCGTTGGCGACATCGGACGCCTCGGCACGCGTCGGTCGACGCGAGTGCTGCATGCTGTCGAGCATTTGAGTCGCCACGATGACGGGCCGACGCAGCTTGGTGCACATGTCGATAATTTCCTTCTGCACGACGGGCGTCTCAGCGACGTCGATCTCCACGCCCAAGTCGCCGCGAGCCACCATGACCGCATCCGAAGCTTCGACAATCTCCTCCAAGTGGCGAACCGCCTCTGCCTTTTCGATCTTGGCGACAACGTCCGCATTGCCTCCCTCAGCTTCAATGATTCGGCGGAGTTCGCGAATCTCATCCGCCGCGCGAACGAAACTGAGACCGACGAAATCGACGCGACGACGCGACGCCCAAATGGCGTTGTCGCGATCCTTGGCGGTCAGAGACGGAGTGCTCAATACAACGCCGGGGAGATTAATCCCCTGCCGACTCTTGACTACACCCGGCTCTTCCACTTCGCAAATGGCTCGGTCCGACCGCTTGTCCACGACCCGCATCGCC
>CAZWOU010000118.1:0-22638 GCA_964635375.1 uncultured Pirellulaceae bacterium
AGCACATGCATCATTCGCAATTGCTGCACGGTCTCGTCGCTGAATTGGGCGAGCGGCAGGTGAATCCAGCTCTTGCCAAAACGCTTGGCCAATCTTCTCCACCCGGCGCCGGGCGGCAGGTGGCTGAGCAAGGCGATTTGTTTGCAGCGGCTGTAGAGACACGCGCCGGCCAACAGTCGCTCTTCGAGCGTTTCAGTGAAGTCCAATCTCGGATCCCGCCAGATATCGGAAATCATCAGCGGCGGGTAGAGAAACATAGCACCGCCGTAGGTCGACATCGCGATCCCAGGTCCGACCATTTCGTTGCGATAGTCGGTCGCGTAGAAAGCCAGCGTCGACTCCCAATCAAATTCCGCAAACCACGTCGACCGCCATGGGTAGGTTTGAGGCTCGGCGGGCGAATCGAACAGCATCACGGTGCAGTCCAACGCGCCTCGACTGGGCGGCAGAACTTTTACGTAGATATCCCCTTCATACCAATGCCGAAGCGTATCGCGGATGTCGATGCCATCCTTGATGCTGGTCGAAAACTTCTCCGTCTTGACGAGATCTGCGCCCATGATTTTCTTGGCGCGGTCAAAGACGTGGGAGCGGAAATTCTCAATCAACTGATCTTCGGGCGGCCAACTGCACTGCGAATACGGGTTCCAGCGAGTTCGCCATTTCTCTTTTTCTCGAGAGTCCGGCTTTCGTTTGAGTTCGCAACTTCTCCAGATCACGGGCGGACCAGGCAAGCGATTCTCAAGCAGGACAAGCGTGTCGTCAGGCAGCCTTGCCTGTTTAACTCCCAACTTCACTTGGCGCCGCCCATGCGATTCCACGTAGGGATACTTGGCCGCAGTCTCGGCGACATGCATGGCGAGTTGGTCGCCGGCAGTTTGTTTAGCGGCCATCACGATGGTGTACAGATCGGGTGTGAGACGGCTTTCGATCAAGGAGAGGTTTCGAATGTACTTGAGACATTGGCCCAGGCGGTGCGGCGTGATTGTTCTTGCTCGGCCCCGGAAGTCGTTGCGGTAGGCCTCTCGCGCCACCAGCAACAATTCCTTGACGCCATCGACGGAGAGATTGTCGTCGTCTTCCCATTCACGGCGAGCTTTCTCATAGAGCCCGCTGATGAAAGGCAATTCGCCAAGCAGAAATAAGAGCGATTGTTCGTCGACTTCAAAACACTCAGGTTCCGCCACATCTTCGTGCTCCGCCAACGCTGGCCGCCGCTCTGTGTAGGCCTCGCGAATCCAGGGCCATTCGAGAATCGAGCAGACCAGCAAGATTCGGTCGTAGTGTTCCTCCAGCTGGTGGATGCGCCCCGCCATGTGGGCCACGCGATCTTGCGGTTGTCCCTCGGGCAATCGGCCGACAGCCGGCGCGATCGCGCTGACGAACCGTTCGAGCGGGGCTTTCTTCAGCGCATAGGCATCGGGCAGCGGAAGACTGATCGGCTCATACAAGACTGTCTCTAGGTCAATGAACTCGCGCGCGATGCGCTCCTCCAAGGCGATTCGCAATGCGGCAATCACGCTTTGACACGCATCAATCGGAACGTAGCTGACGATCTTTGGCGCGTCATCGTCGTGGATGTCGTCGAGATCATTTTCCGGCGTCCATTCTCCGGCCCCCCCGTAACGCGTCTCCGCTCCCTGAATCACCATGCTTGGACTCGGCAAACATCCGATGGCCGATTCCACTTCACCTTGAAAGGAAGGCGGCAAGGGAACGGCGACGCAATCGAACGGGTGATCGAGGAGAAAACGTCTCGTTTCCAAGGCGAAATCGCCGCTACCGTGAATCACCGGCAGGGCTGTTGTCTTTTCGCTTATGTGCAGGACTTTTGCAGGCATCGAAACTCAGGCTGCTGCGGATAGGGCGAGGGACCAAGTGCAAACTCGACGCCGCACTCCTAAGCGTCCGGATAATCTTCTTCTTCGTCGTCCTCGCGGTCCGGGTGCATAGGGTCTTCGGGCGAGAAGAAGAAGTCGCCTAACCCAAGCGGAACGGCGTCGCCTCCGAGCGTCCGTTTGCGGCGTTCGGCAGCCGACTCTAAGTCCATCGCATCTTCGCCCAAACAGGCCTCCAAGGCCTCGCGCCAAGCCGCGTCCTTGCTTAGCGGATGTTGTAGGTCTTGGCTCAAACGCTTCGAGGCGAAACGTAACAGATTGATCCCATCGCGAGGGCTGAAGTCGAGCTTCAAGGCGTGAGACTGTTGAAGAAACTCAACCGTCATCGCCAACATCTCGGCCTCAGCAAAAGGGAGATGGTATTGAAGAATCGCCAATTCGTCGTTTCGATCCGGGAATCCAAGAGCCAGTGTCGGCTGCAGTCGGCTGAGAATATAATCGGGAATCTCATAGGTCGATTCGTCTTGGTTCATCGTCACGGCGCAGCGAAAGTCGGCTGCCGCGGGAATCGTCACGCCCGCCACAATCGACTCAACGTAACGCCGATGGTCAAAAAGCGGCGCCAAACTGGCCCACGACTTTTCGTTCATGCGATTGCCTTCGTCCAAGATGCAGACGCCGCCCGTCAGCATCGCGGTGACCAGAGGCGAAGCGTGGTAGGCGATCTTGCCGCTCTCAGCAAGCACAGGCGTCACGAGCAGATCTTCTGGACGCGTATCCGCCGTGCATTGGTAGATGAACAACGGTTGTTGCCGAGTCATCGCCGCCGCTGTTCCCAAGGCCGTCTTGCCGATGCCAGGCGCCCCGGTCAGACGAGGCGTCAACGGCAAGTCCGTCTCGTCAACGGTTAGCCAACACGCCAGCAACTGCTTCAGAATCTCGTGCTGGCCAATCCACTCGCCGTCCACGTCATGGGGTTGGCTGAGTTTCAGACCGACGCCGTCAATCTCGACGCTGTTATCCATAAGCGAGAACGCCTCATTTTCGAACGAACACAAGAGATGTGAACTGAAGGGGCCGCCGGGTCGTCAAATCGACCTGCGAGGTCCCTTCAGGCTTATGCTGTCATGTTATCGTTCCGCACAGGCCGGTCCAAGCGGCACAACCACACGAATCGAGAAACTTGCTGCAATCGGTTCACACGGCGGTTCGTGTGCAAGGCGGACATCACCTTGAGAAGCATCTCTTCTGCATCGGTAAACAGTGACGCTGGCCACAAAAATCACGAGAAAGCACAAAAAGATCTGTATTGCGTCGGCTGTGGCGAGAGTCGTGAATAAACACGGGCAATTAGGGGCTCCCAACGACAGGGCAAGCCGTCATGACGTATGTTTCTGCACCTTGGGCGCTGATTCGACGTCGCCCTGTTCCTGGCTGCGGCCTCCATTCGTCTTCTCCTCCCACCTATGACCAAATCAGATCACCACGACGTAGACAATGCGCCGGCTTCGGGCCGATGGACGTCGCGTTGCGTCGTTATGCTGACTTTGATCGCATGCGCCGTACCCCTGTCGGGAAACAATGCGGACGCCGACTTGTGGGGACATGTGCAATTCGGCCGGGATGTCATCCGCCACGGCCTGCCGAACTCGACAACCTACTCGTTCACGGCCGTCGGTTACCCCTGGATCAACCACGAGAACCTGTCCGAGCTGACCTTCGCCGTCTTCGCCGACTCGGTTGGCGCCCGCGGCCTGCTGGTGCTCAAGTGCCTGCTTGGCGTAGCTGTTGCCGGCGCCATGCTCTATCGGCAACGGCAACAGGGAGTCTCGTTGTTCGTGGCTTGCGGAGTCACACTGATTGTCGCGCTCAACCTAAAGTTCTTCTGGCAAGTGCGACCTCAACTTTTCTCCTATGTCTTCTACGCGTTGATGCTCCTCCTGCTGTCTCATTGCTTCGCTGGATGGGAGGGACGTTGGCGATTGAATTGGTTTCGCTCGTCCCGATCCGCAGCGACTGTCGAAATCGACTACCGCAGCGAGAATATGCGTCGGCTGTGGTTGGCGCCGATTCTGTTCGTCATCTGGACCAACACTCACGGCGCCTTTGCGGCTGGCCTAGCGATCTTTGTCACCTACCTTGTCTTGCGAGCTGTCGAGGCTTGGACGCAATGGCGTGGCGAATCGTGGGGGATCATCCGCCGACTCGGCATGATGGCGACCGCCGCTGGCCTAGCAACATTTCTGAACCCCTACGGGCCTCGGCTCCATGCTTGGCTGCTGCGTTCGCTCGGCGAACCCCGTCCGGAAATAACCGAATGGCATCCGCCGCCGTTGATGTCCCCCGAGTGGCTCCCGCTGACGATCGCCATCGCGGTGTTCATGGCGGCAGTCGCCTTCACTCGACGCTCGCGAGATTCCACCCATTTGCTCATTATGGGGGCCACGCTTTGGCAGACGATGGAACATCAGAGGCACGCGCCCTTCTTCGTGCTGGCTTTCGGATTCTGGATGGCGCCGCATGTTGACTCGGTGCTCAGACGACTCGGCGCGATTAGATCGGAAAATGAACGACAGGATACGTCGCCGAAGGTCGCGAGAATGTTCGGAGTTAGCATGGCGGCAGCCTCGCTCGTGATCGCCGGTTTGGTCGTCAGTCGCGTGCAAGTCATGACGGTGCACCGCAGCGAGTACCCTGTTGCCGCCGTGGAGTTCATGCACTCGCAAGAACTCACCGGTCGAGCCGTTGTAACCTATAACTGGGCCCAGTACGTTTTGGGCTGCTTGGGCGAACGAAACATCGACGGCCGAAGCCAAGGTGGCGTGCAACTCGCCTTCGACGGGCGGTTTCGCACGTGCTACCCGCAAGAGGTAGTCGACATGCACTTCGACTTCGTGCTTGGCGATATACCGCACCTTCGATTTCGCTGTGCCGAGTCGCCCACCTCAGCGACGGGCGAAGTGGAGGGGCGACGCGTGTTGCGGCACTCCGCGCCTGATCTGGCCCTCATCAGCCGCCATCAACCTCATTCCGAACTGATCATGGTTCGGCAGGCCGACTGGGTTCTCTTGTACCAAGACGATCTGGCTCAGCTGTGGGGACTGAAATCAACGTTCGATGATCCGGCTGGCCCTCGCTACTTGCCGCCATCGCGACGAGTGATCGGGAACGAACGTCAAGTCGGAGCGGTTGCTTGGCCCGCAAGACCGGGTCGTTCGAAGAACAAGCAGCAGGTGGCCCGCTCATGAACCCTCTATCACGACTTCGACCGCTGTCGGTCGCCTGGATTGATCGCGCTGTCTTTGTGGTTGTCATGTTGGCTTGCCTGATGGCGGTTTCCCACCACAATGCCGACCCCGACCTGTGGGGCCACGTTCGCTACGGACTGGACGCGTTGGAGAGTGGGCTGCCAAATGTTAATACATACTCGTACAACGCGGCCGAGCACTCCTGGATCAACCATGAAAATCTGGCTGAACTCGCCATGGCTCTGGGCCTGACGCGACTCGGCGCCCCGGCCATGCTTTGGCTCAAAGCCCTGATGGGGTTAGTCGTATTCGCTTGGATGTATTCGCAATCGC
Organism: uncultured Pirellulaceae bacterium; assembly: GCA_964635375.1. Classification (GTDB taxonomy): domain Bacteria; phylum Planctomycetota; class Planctomycetia; order Pirellulales; family Pirellulaceae; genus CAZMNY01. Next base: position 5,420 of record CAZWOU010000118.1, read on the forward strand.
GTCGAGGCGGGGCAAGCCAATTTGCCACGGCAATCGTTGTGATGCTGGCCGCCGTCAACTTGATGCACCATTGGGTGATGCGTCCTCAGCTCTACAGTTACTTCTTCTTTGCCTGCATGATCGGCTTCCTCGGCTGGGTGTTCAAAGGCTGGCAGGGCCAAAGTGCGCTTCCTCGACGCAAGGCCGAAGGCAACTGGGAAATTGCCACGGTGAATTGGGACGCGTCGCGAAGTCGTTGGTTGTGGGCAACGCCCCTTTTGTTCCTTGTCTGGGCCAACACACACGGCGCCTTTGCCGCTGGGTTGAGCATATTTGCGGCCTACTTGGGCTGCCGCGCAGTCGAATCCTTCCTGCTGCGGCGGGAAGACGCCTGGCGAATCGCTGCACGTCACGCCGCCGTTATTGGGTTGGCGTTCGCGGCAACTCTGTTGAATCCATACGGCTGGGGCTTGCACGCATGGCTGCTGGGATCCCTGGGCTCTCCCCGGCCAGAGATCACCGAGTGGTTGTCGCCTGAGCTGAGTTACGTTTGGATGCCGTTCTGGATTCTGGTGGCGGTCGGCACGCTTGCCTGGGCCTTAAGCAGTCGACGGCGTGACGCGACCGAGTCAATTATCTTGGCGCTTGTACTGGCTCAGGCATTCGCCCATCGCCGACACATCGCATTCCTAGCCATACTTTGCGGTTTCTGGTTGTCACTTACGTTGGAGTCGGCGCTGGCGCGTTTTCGCGGCGCCGCGGATTCGACGACGTTTGGCGGCGGACTGCCGTCGCGGCGACGAACGAGTTTCGGCTTGGTGCTCGCCCTGTGCGCGCTCGCGCTTGGAGGCAACCTATTCGTTCAGTGTCGAACCATTACGGTGAAACGAGATCAGTACCCCGTGGCCGCGTTTCAATACATGGCCGATCACGGCCTGGGCGGGAAACTGGTTACGCGATTCATGTGGGCCCAGTACGCCATCTACGCCTTTGCTGACGATACTCGCAAAGAGACGCTGCGAGTTGCCTTCGACGGTCGGTTTCGGACCTGCTATCCGCAGGACGTTGTCGATATGTACTTTGACTTCGCTATCGGCTCAGACGGCAAATGGCCGAGGTGGCGAGCGGAGGATTCGCCGCCAGCACGAGCGGATTGGATCCTTCATCGCAACTCGCCCGACCTTGCCTTGTTGGATCGCAAGCAGAAACATGCAGTCGATACGCTGTCACGGCAAGGCGATGCGTGGACGCTGCTCTACCAAGATCAACTCGCGCAACTTTGGGGACGCACATCCGTTTACGGCGATCCCACTCGCAATGGCTACATCCCACTGGGCCGCCGGCATATCGGCGAGATGCCGCAACAAGGCGTCGTCGCTTGGCCCGCCCAACCAATAAGAAAACACCCGTCTCCTTTCCATTCAACTCGGTCGGTCCACTAGCTCTACCACCGCAAAACGACTACTACTGAGGTCATTCAATGTCAAGTCAGCAAGGCACCAACACGGAAACCGTCGTCGACACCGCCAAGACGTCGGGCGACGAGATGGAAGTTATCGAACGCGTCGATAGGGAATTGGGTGAAATGGAGAAATGGGTTGAGTTCCTGTCGCTCGATGACGATTACACGCCAGCGACAGCCGATTTTGAGATTCCGGATGGATTTCGCATTACGGTCATTGTCCCGGTCTACAACGAAGAGGCCACCCTCTCTTCGATTCTCAGTCGAGTCGACGCGATTCCGTTGCCCAAGCAAGTGGTGATCGTTGACGATTGCAGCACCGACTCCTCGCGCGAAATACTTCGCCAGCTGGAGGGGCACCCCGACTACGACCTGGTCTTCAAGGAGAAGAACGAAGGCAAAGGCGCCGCACTCCACACCGGTTTCGAACATGCGAAGGGTGATGTCGTCGTCGTCCAGGACGCCGATCTGGAATACGACCCTCGCGACTTGGTAGCGCTCGTTAAGCCAATCATCGACGACGAGGCGGATGTGGTCTACGGGTCGCGTTTTTTGCACGAAGAACAACAAGATCCTTCGTTTCTTCACCGACTGATCAACGCCCTGCTGACCCAGTCGTCCAACCTGTTCAACGGTACACGATTGACCGACATGGAGACCTGCTACAAAGTCTTCAAACGTGAGGTGATCCAGAGTCTCGAGCTCAAGCAGAAGCGATTTGGGTTTGAGCCTGAAGTCACTGCGAAGATCGCTCGCCGCAAACATCGCATCGTCGAGTTGCCCATCACCTACGAAGGCCGCCCTTTCTCAGAAGGCAAGAAGATCGGCATCTACGACGTGTTCGAAGCCTTCTGGTGCATCGCCCGCTACGGCATCGCCGACTAGCACGTCGATGACCTAACGAGCCGTCTGGGTTACGCGGCGAGTTGATGCGTTGATGACGGGCTCCAATTCCTTGCGATCGATGGGAAAGGAGCTGGGCGCAAAGAACAGCCGCGATGCAAAGCGGTGGACCGCCGGAATCTTCAAGGCTGAGCAGGCCGCTTCGGCCACTGCACGCGAGCGAACCGAGGCGATGACTCGGCGGAGAAAACGGCGTTTGCGGAACCGCTTGCGAAAGCGATTGGCGAAGTAGGGCCGCAATTCGGCTTCGTCCCCGCTTTGCAGGTAAGCCCAGGCGACCTTGGCGGCCAGTGCACTGAGCCGCATACAGGGGTCCAGACCTCCCGCCGTCAACGGCGAAACCGCACCGGCCGCGTCGCCCACCAGCAGTCCCCGCGGGCTGACGATCCGCTTGAGCACGCCTCCCACCGGAATGCGGCCGCCGCGTTGCTCCAACGGTTCGGCTCGAGTCACATCGAGCACGTTCTTGGCCGTGGTCTCGATAAACTCCGCGAGCGCCTCCTTGGGTTGGAATCGGGCGGCGTAGCCGCCGACGCCGATGTGGATGTCTTCACCATCGTCCGCAATCCAAGCGAGGTAGCCAGGCGCCAGTTTGGGATCGATGAAACAATGCAACGTCGGTGCTCGAGGCACGCCTAATCCACCGCCAGACGAACTCGAATAGATCGACTCAACGCCCACGATCCACTCGCGGTTCTCCGACAGCCCCAACTCGGCTGCGGTCCGCGACATCGCCCCGTCAGCTCCGATCACGAATCTCGCTGCAACTTCCTGCCGCCCATCGCCGTTCTCGTAGGCGACGATTGAGCCTTCCTTTGATCTTGTCAGGTCAAGTAGCGTGCTCGAAGGCCGCCAACTCGCTCCCTGCTCCAGCGAACGATCGAGCCAGAATTGGTAGAGAGCCGCCATGCGACCGACGCGGAACTCACTGTACGGACTCTGAAAAAGCCGCTCGCGGCCTGCGGGCGAGATCAGGTTCACCCGGCGAATGCTGGGCCCGAGGAATTGCTCGGGGATTTCAAAGTCGTCTAATGTGCGACGGACGAAGATGCCGGTCGTGTGCACCTTCTCCGTAAGCTGGGATTTGCGGTCGAGCAACAACACGCGGGCGCCCCGCGCCGATAGCAAGTCGGTACATTGAAGCCCGGCTAACCCTCCGCCGACGATGACCACATCGTACGATTCCATCCTGCGTTCCCGGCGTGTCCGATGCGAATCCTCTGGTTTCGACATCGGCTCGCCGTCTCGGCTGCAGGGCCGACATCAAATCCGCAGTCTCCTCGTACGTTAAGGCGTCACGATGCCGCCTTCCGGCGCCGACCCCTCCTCGCTGCTTGGCGGATTCTTGGAGACCTGGACAAACAACATTCGCAACTCGTGCAGCGCGCTGTCGAGCATCTCTTGCTCTTCCTTGTTCAGGTTGCCCCGAGTCTTCTCCTCGATGACGCCGAGCATGTCGATATGATGCTTGGCCATATCGAGTTCAAGGCGGGACTCATTGGAAAACGGATCGGGCATCAGACCCAATCCAACGGCCGCCTGGGCAGCCAATGACGTGACCAGCAACTCCAAGGATGGCGGGGGCATCTCGCGCGCTGCTTGTTCGGCTTCCGGCTGCTCGTCGCCAAGCTCCTTCTCCGCTTGAACTTGAGACTTCCAATCCTCGTCAACAATGATCTTCGGTTCGTCTGAGTCTGACATCGGCGCCGCTCCTTGAGCATCCCACTCTGGTAGAGAATTGGAACTAGGAAAACAGATTCTTCAGACTCATCCGGCCTGTGGGATGAGTCGCTTCATTTATCGTAGCAGGCGCAGGCAATTTATTGAAACTGGAGCACCCGAAAAAACGCCCGCGAGAGCTAGCATGGAAATCCGACATTAGCGAATTCGGCCTGCCTGGAGCTCAATCGATGTCCGCTTTCGCCGCGTCCGCATTCCGTTCGTTTCGAGAAACTCGCCGCTCGATCGCGGCGCCAATGAAGCCTGAGAACAACGGGTGTGATTTCGTCGGTTTCGAGTGAAATTCGGGGTGGAACTGAACGGCCACGAACCAGGGATGGTCGGACGCCTCGACAATTTCCACCAACGAACCGTCTGGACTGAGCCCGGCAAAGTTCATTCCGTGGGCGGCAAATTGCTGCCGGTAGACATTGTTGAACTCAAACCGATGCCGATGGCGCTCGCTGACCTGCTCCGCCCCATAACAGCCTCGCGCAATCGATGAATCGCCGAGCGTGCACGGATGGGCGCCGAGCCGCATTGTTCCTCCCTTGTCCGTGATGTTCTGCTGCTCGTCCAACAAGCAGATCACCGGATGGGCCGTGTCCTTGTCGAATTCAGTTGAATTCGCTCCCTCGAGACCCACGACGTTGCGGCCGAATTCGATCGCGGCACATTGCATGCCCAAGCAAATGCCAAAGAACGGCAAGCCTCGTTCGCGAGCAAATCGAATCGCCTCGACCTTGCCTTCGATCCCGCGCTCGCCAAACCCACCGGGAACAAGCAAACCGTCATAGCCGCTGAGCAGCCTCTCCGGTCCTTCCGTCTCAACATCCTCGCTGAGAATCCGGCCAATGCGAATCTGAGCGTGCCTGTCGATTCCCGCGTGATCGATCGACTCGTAGATCGATTTGTAGGCGTCAAAGTGCTCGGCGTACTTGCCCACAACCGCGATGCTGATCTCATGCTTTGGGTACCGCAAGCGGTGCAGCAAGTCTCGCCAGTCATCCAAGTCGAGCGTCTCCGCCGGCAAACTCAGTTTTCTCACGATCAGCTCGTCCAACTGGTTTTCCACCAGGCTCAGAGGGACTTCGTAAATACTGAAATCCTTGTCCCGCTCCTCAATGACCGCGTCCAACGGAACATTGCAGAACAGCGCGATCTTTTCACGATCTTCGCGGCTTACACATCGCTCGGAACGGCAGATCAAGATGTCCGGCTGAATACCGATCTGTCTCAACAGACCGACGGAGTGTTGTGTTGGTTTCGTCTTCAGTTCGCCAGCCGCCTTCAAGTAGGGCACGAGCGTTAGGTGGATATATAGACAGTTCTCCTTACCCACATCCAACGAGAATTGCCGGATGGCTTCCAGGAAGGGCTGGCTCTCGATGTCACCCACCGTGCCGCCTATCTCGGTGATTACCACATCGACATCGTTTTCACCAAGCTTGCCGATCACGCTCTTGATTTCATTTGTGATGTGGGGAATGACTTGAACGGTCTTGCCGAGAAACTCGCCCTTCCGCTCCTTCTCGATCACCGACAGGTAAATCTGACCTGTGGTGTAATTCGAGTCGCGGGTGAGCGGACCGTTGGTGAAACGCTCGTAATGGCCCAAATCCAGATCCGTCTCGCTCCCGTCGTCGAGTACATAAACCTCGCCATGTTGATATGGGCTCATCGTCCCTGGATCGACGTTGATGTATGGATCCAACTTTTGCATCCGCACTCGCAGTCCCCGCCGCTCCAACAACATCCCGATCGATGCGCTCGTAAGCCCCTTCCCAAGAGAACTCACAACGCCGCCTGTGACGAAAATATGCTTGGTCATATCACTTCCTGGATATTCAGATACTGTCATTCGCACGGAGTTTGCTTGCCGCGCCGCTGGGTTGGTGCTTGGTTCCAGCCGATCTGGTCCAGCAAGATTCCAACGGTGTCGATTGCGAAAACTACGGGGGCCGAGTTTGAGGAAAGGCCGAGGGGCCGCGAAAACCACCCAAAAGTGGCGATCGAGATCCACATGCCATCGCGGCTTACCCAGGAGGACAAGACTTACACTAAGTGTATTGCATGAAACAACTTGCGCGCGTCAAGCCATGCGAGACGCCCACCGTTGCGGCTGAATTCCTGGGACTGGATCCTAACATTTGCTCGCCTCGATGTCGAATGGCGAAGTTCAAAATTCACGCCGCAGAATTCGGCCTCGCCCGACTCGCATCTCGGGCACCCTCCCCTGCCAGCCGCAGAGGCCGGGCGAATGCCCAGCACTGATCCGCGACCGTGGCCCGCCAAGATGGCCACGGCGATTGCTATTTGTGCTGCCAAAGCGATCCGATATCAATAGTCGAGAGCGACTGAGGCCGTGGGAAAAGCGGCCAGAGAAAGGCGGTCTCAGCAACCTAGTCGAACGAGAACTCTCAATGAATTCAGCGGCGCCTGCGACTTCGCTCAAGGTTCGGCTCCGAAGCTATGTGGTGATCCCCGCGCGCCTCGAATCAACTCGGCTCCCGCGGAAGTTGTTGCTGCGACAAACCGGAAGGCCGCTCATTCAACACACGTACGAGTCTGCGCAGCGAGCGAGCAAGCCGTTGGGCGTCCTCGTTGCAGCGGACCACGCTGAGATGGCGGAGGCGGTGACGTCATTTGGCGGGCAAGTGCAGATGACCAGCCCCGAATTGCCAAGCGGTACGGATCGAGTCGCCCAGGCAGCTCGATCGCTGCCAGACGCCGACGTCTTAGTCAATGTTCAAGGCGACGAACCGGAAATCTCCGGCGAAGCGATCGACTTAGTAATCTCGCTATTGGAAAACGCCCCCGCCGTTTCAATGGCGACTCTGGCGACGCCCATTCGCTGCCGCGGGAAACTCGACGACCCAAACTGCGTGAAGGTTGTGCTCGATAGTGACGGACGCGCGCGTTATTTTAGCCGCAGCCCGATTCCTTACGCGCGCGATTGGAGCGATGATCTGCTCGACTCGACTCCGCCTGTCTTTCTCCAACACATTGGGCTCTACGCCTATCGCCGCGAGTTCCTGCTAGGGCTCAATCAGATTCCGCCATGCCCGCTGGAGGCCATCGAGAAACTCGAACAGCTTCGCATTCTGTACGCTGGAGAATCAATCGCGGTCGGCGTCATTGATGAGCCGTCTATCGGCATCGACACGGCCGACGACTACGCCGAGTTCGTTGCTCGCGTGAACAAGAACCGACTTTGAACGGTTCGAAGTTGGCGCCGCTCAGCGAAAAGTGTCCGCCCTCTCCTTCTTATTGCGGCCAGTAGAGGGCGACGTCGGACAGTGCCTTAGTCCTCGCTTTTCGGTTGCGTTACGTGAACGGCAACCTCGGCGGAGAACATCATCGCGGGGTCGCCTCGCTCGACCAACGTGGCATGGAGTAACGCAATTTTGCGAGTGGCTTTGCCTTCGAACAATGTCTCTTGGCCCTTGGTTACTCGAATCGGCAGTTCGAGGTTGGCCAAGTGATCGTTAAGACGAATCGTGAGCGTCTCAACGCCACATTGTTCAATGCGAAATGATTGACCTTGACGCTCGACGATGATTTCCGCGCGGCCCTTCATCTTTTCAGGATCGACGGCCAACCAATAGAAGCGTCGATGGGTGACATCGTCTTGTTTCCAGACAATGCGTTGCGGGGTTTGATTCCGCGTGAACTTCGCCATCCACGGCACCGCAGCGGCATCTTCTCGGTTCAGCCAGTGTCCCTTGCCCTCGTAGACTTTGGCCCAGTGCACATAGCCTTTGGGATCGGATTTTCTGAGCGAAGCTAGTTGCTCTTGCCACTGTTTAGCGATAGCGTTTCGCTTGTAGGCGCTATCGTTGCCGCCCACATGCAGTGAGAACGGGAGGTTTCGAAGTCCCAGCGGCGACGTCTCGTTGGGGTGCCCAGCCATCATCGAGGCGGCGGCAAGTTGGTCGGCCATCCGCGGCGCCAGTTGATAGACGCCGTCGCCGCCAGCCGAGTATCCCATCAGGTAAACGCGGTTGGGATCGACGTCTTCAAAGACGATGAGATTTTCGATCAAGCGAGTGAACAGCGGGTCAATGTGTCTTTGGTGCCAAAGATTCCACGTATCCGTCGGGGCTCGGGGGGCGACGTAGACTCCCTCTTTCGGCGCGTACAATCGTTTCTGATTGTTCCACTGGCTGTCGTTGACCGCCTTGGGAGCGCCGCCGCCGCCATGCATCGAAATATACAAGCTACGACCCTGTTTCGGTTTGTCGCCGAAAACCTTGTAGAAAAAGGGCATCTTGCGGTCTTTGTAGGTGAGTACGCGGGTCTTCATCTCCTCAGCGCGACTCTCCCGAATATGGGCTCGATGATCTTCGCGCAGAAGCGTCGCCGCGATTTCCGCCTGTGATTTCGATAACGGCTTCTTGGCGAACTCTTGCTCGCCGATTGGCGGGCGATCGGCGCGTTTGAGTGAGAGATAGTCTTTGAGACTGGCGACAGCGCTTGAAGAAGCATCTTCTGCGCAAAGCGACTCTACGGCGTAGGAATGGACGGCGAGCGCCGTCACGGCGACGGTTGCCGCGCCCCATGCTCTCATTCGGGCGTTAGTCCGCGTCATCGACATTTCGTTGTTGCTCCGCTGCTTGGTCCAAAGCGTTGAGATCCAAGTTAGTTCTTATCGTGTGGCTTCAGGTCGACCGAAATCAAGCGGCCGTCTTTGTCGGCCTGGATCTTTTTTGAGACCTTCCGGTCATCGTCGCCGATCTCGAGCTGATATTCTTCGCCGAGTTTCAATTTGGCGGTCAAATGATCATTGCGGTCAAACCGCTCATCATTTGTCTTCCCTTGAAACACGACTTTGCCTTCTGCGTCGCTGAGCCGGATCGGGGCGCTACATCTGTCGCCGCGCCCTTGAGTTGCCTGGAACATGATTCGGCCCCACCCTTCAGGCAATTTCTGAGCGGCGAGCGTGTACCGATCGGTCACGTTGACGGCAGAGACGAATTTCGCGGTCGGCGCCCAAACCATGGGGAACGGCTGGGGCGTCTTCTTGTAGCTGACGGCGTAGATCGCATGGAAGGGATGACTCCGTTCCGCTTTGGATGCTCGGCCCAAAAACCAAGCCCTGTCGAGTTGACCGCCCGACGGCTCCGCGGCGCCAGTGAAATGCCAGCCTCCGTCCCAAACCTCCACCCAAGAATGATTGCCGCTCTTGTCGGCCCACAAGGGCGTTCCGGCAAATCTGGCCGGCACTCCAATCGACCGGCAGGCGTCGATGAGCAGCACCGATAAGCCCGTGCATGACGCCAGTCCCGACTCCATCGTTTCAAACGGGCCCTGATCAGCCCGGCGCCGCTTGGTCGAGTATTTCACCTTGAGTAGCGGGAAGACTTTTTGGTTCAAGATCGCCGCCGCTTCCGCAGGTGTCTTAGCGTCCTTCACCAACGGCTTGAATTGTTCATAGAACTTCTTCCGCCAGTTGTCGCGCCGCTCGTTGATGCTAGCGTAGGGCAAGACGTTGTTGAGAAACACATCTCTTGGTATCGCATCCTTCCAGGGCGCGTCGTTCCAGGCCTCATAGGTGTATCTCAAATTGTCAACCAGGAACGGCGTCTTCAGATTCTGCAGGTCGCGGGCGGGCATGTAGGCCACAAGAAAACGCATTGCTTCGCGCTGTGGTCCCTCAAATCGTTCCAGCGCCTCCTCGATCTGACCCCGATTTGAACCTGCCTTGGCAAGCGCCGCTTGCACCTCGCGATCAAGTTCTTCGCCCTGTGCCAAAACGGCGAACAAACTCGACATCCAAACCAACGCGACAACTCGCAGGATCGATTGCATGATGCCCCCTTTTTGTAGCCCGTTTTCAGGACATGGATAGGACGAAAGTCCCTGTGCCGAGACGACTTGGTCTTTGTATCACGTTTGTCCAGCTGACGCAGGCGAGGGGATCACATTATTGTAGTCTGGGCAGCATGGGAGTGTTGGGAGGCGCGCCTCCTTAGTGCCTAATCGATCCGCATCGGGCAAATTCGCGCTGATTTCCGTTGCCTGAATCGAGCCGAGTTGGTATTTAGCGTCCTTCCTTCAACCACACATCGCAAAAGACACTCAGCCGGAAGTAATCGCGGCATGGCCGTTCGCTGTCTCAAGATCTGCTCGCTCGCCCTCCTTGCGGTCGTCTCGACTGGATGCGTTTCGTCCGCAAAGAACGGCCTCGACGCGGTGCTCGCGCCATCGAACAACCGCGAATGGACGCCAAATCACGCGGTGCTTCCGCGGGCCGAGTTTCGCGGCAGCCAAGTGACGGTCCGAAACATCCGCAATTCGAGATATCTCACCGACTACGACTATGTCGCTCAACACTACGACGATCAGTTTGATCTTGGCGAACTAGATTCGGTCGATTTCATCATGACGCCGTTCAAAGAGGCGCCAGCGCTAGCCCACACGATGTTGAGCTTTGGGTTTCGCGATGGGCGACAGGTCGTGGTGTCCGCCGAGGCCCGACTGGAGAGGGGCGAGAAGTATCACCCGCTCAACGGCGCCATGCGGCAGTACGAATTGATGTACGTCGTTGGGGACGAACGGGACCTGTTGCCGCTGCGAACGAAGCACCGCGATGTCGATGTTTACGTTTACCGCAGCACCGCGTCGCCGACTCGAGTCCGCTCGTTATTTCATGATGTGATGAATCGCGTCAACCAGTTAGAGAAGAGGCCGGAGTTCTACGACACGATCACGAACAACTGCACATCCAACATCGTCTTTCACATCAACCGCCTTCAGCCTGGCCGCATCCCACTGGACATGCGGGCGCTGTTGCCTGGGTACTCTGATGAGTTGGCCTATGAGTTGGGCTTGATCGAGCGTCACGGCGACTTCCAAAACACGCGCCAGGTAGCTCGCGTCACCGAACTGGCGAACGCCCATTTGGGCGATCCCGCATTCTCAGCAAGAATCCGCCGCCGGTAGATGCGTTTCTTTGCGCGTTCATTTCTCTGAGCGGGCAAGTCCTGACTAGCGATTCCGCCAGAAGCCGGGAAGCAAGAGGACCAGCACCGAGTAGATTTCAAGTCGTCCAATCATCATCAGCCAGACGAACAGCAATTTGGAATACCAGCTGAAGGCGGTGTAGTTTTGGGTTGGTCCGACGACGCCAAATCCCGGGCCAATGTTGTTTAGCGTGGCGGCGACGGCGCTCGCGGAGTCGATTAGTTTATTCGATTGATCGGCTCCCCAAACCGCATCTCGTTCGAAAGTGGCGACGAACAGCCAACCGCCGATAAACAAGGTGAGGATGATTGCAAAATAGACCAAGATTTTTTGTCGGAGCTTGGGGTCGTCCAGCGTTGTTCCCGCGAGTCGGAGCGTGCGGACAAGCGTCGGCCGGTAAGCCTGTTCAATTTCTACGCGAAGAATCTTGAACATCAGGATGTGGCGAATTACTTTCATCCCGCCGCCGGTGCTGCCGGCACAGCCGCCGATGAACATCAGCACGAGCAGGAGGATTCGGCTGGACTCGGTCCATTGATCGAAATCGGACGTGCCGAATCCTGTCGTAGTCAAGATCGAGACAACTTGAAACAGGCTGTACCGCATGGCATTGGCTGCGGTCTCGACCGTCGAGTCTCCTGAAAAATCTCCGTGCGGGATCCCGAACGCGATGATGGCCAGTGTGGCGACGAGAATGATGCCGACATAGACGCGAAACTCGGTGTCGCTGGTGAGGATAGCCGGACCTCGGAGGAGCGAAAAAGCAAGCAAGGTGAAATTGGCTCCGGCGAGCACCATGAAGACGATGATTACATAGTCGATGGTTGCAGAATCGAAGTGCTTGACGCTTGCGTTGTAGGTGCTAAACCCGCCCGTTGCCATCGTGCCAAAGGAATGGCAGAGGGCGTCAAACAGCGTTAGGCCGGCGAACATGAGAATCAAGGCCATGACGATATTCAGGGCCACGTAGATCCCGGCAAACAGCCAAGCGGACTGTTGCATGCGAGTATGCGCGCCGTCTTTGGTTGGACCGGTGATTTCCGCTCGCATCAGCGCCTTGCCCGACGACCCCATTCCCAGGATGGCGACGAACAACACCACAATCCCCAGACCGCCCAGAAAGTGTGTACTGCTTCGCCAAAACAAGATGCAATGCGGCACACCCATCGTCTCAAGATCCGAGATCACCGTGGCGCCGGTGGTGCTAAATCCCGATTGAGACTCGAACAAGGCGTCGACCACGGACATGGGCACGCCGGGGGCGCGTTCACAACCGCTGAGAAGAAACGGAAGGCTGCCGAGCACGGTGGCCATGATCCAACTGAAACCCACGACCGCCATCGCTTCCTTGCGGTAGAGCGTGCCCTGGGCCTTGCCGCCAACCCAGATTAGGCCGCCGCCCACGCCAAGACTTATCGCCGTGCTCAGAATGAGGGCGATGAAACCTTGCATCTCAAATTCGGCTGTCAGTTTCAGGTCGGGCCGATGCCCGAGCGCCGGATGGGCCCAGGGCAGGCTGAATATCATCGCGCCGCCAATCAAGATGGCGATAATGCCGAGCAGTCGTAGCACCAAGCGGTAGTTCATTGTTGGTTATCGCCCGTTTGATCAACGATGTGCCGCGAACAGAATCATCGCGTCATCGACGTCTTTGTTATCCATTAGCGCCAGCACCAGATCGCCCGGCGTCAACCTCTCGTCAGCGCCGGGAACGTGCGGAAAGTCCTCTCGCAGAACGGCGGCGATCAGGCAAGAATTCGGCAGCGGCAATTTGGCGAGCACATGCTCAGTGGCTGCGGCCCCGGGGAGAACTTCGATTTCAAATACGCTAATGCTTCCGTCTCGCAAAGCTGTGCGAGAAACGACGCATCCTGTATTGAGTAAACCGAGCACTTGGCGAGCCATGACGTCGCGTTCGCTGACAGCCAGGTCGATGCCCAGTTTGCCGACGACGTTCGCATAGTCCGGCCGACCAACAATAGCCATGATCTGCTTGGCGCCGATCTCCCTGGCCTCCACACCCGACATGATGTTGTTCTCGTCGTCGCCGGTGCAAGCGACAAATGTGTCCGCCGCGCCAACCCGCTCCTCCTCCAGCACGGATTTCCGAGTCGCATCGGCCTGCACTACAGTCGTGGCTCGTAAGTTAGCCGCTAGGAACTCGCAGCGGACTGGCGACTGATCCATGATCAAGACGTCGTATTGATCCTGTTCCAAAGCCTGGGCCAAGTGGTATCCCGTCTCGCCGCCGCCGGCAATCACTACTCGCATTCTCGTCTCGGTACCGCGCCGAAATAAGTTCATGACTTGTTTCAGGTCGTCGTGTCGGCCGATCAGCGTGAGACGATCGCCAAGCTCTATCAAGTCTTCGGCGCTGGCGGTCCACATTCGCCCACCGCGAAAAATGGTCCCAATCCGCACGCCTGCCGGCAGGTTCAATTGCTTAACAGTTTGTTTGTGCACGCCCTCTTGCGTTACCGTCGCCTCTTGGACCTCAAGTGCGCCGCGGCCGAAATTCTCCAACACCGTCGAACCTGGATTTCGAATGTGTCGGGCAATCTCGATCGCAGAAAGATGCTCCAAACTAAGCAAGCGGTCGATCGCGAAGTGGCGTTGGTAGTCAAATGTGCTCAGGTCGCGAAAAACGGGAGAGTAGACTCGAGCGACGGTACGCCGCGCGCCCATCGCCTTGCCCATACTGGCCGCCACGAGATTGACTTCGTCGTCGCCGGTTAGAGCCAAGCACAAGTCGGCCCCTGGCACGCCCGCTTGAAACAAGATGCTCGACTGGGACGCCGAACCCTTGATCACACGGACGTCGAGTTCCTCATTGACTCGGCGGAGGTGAGCGGCGTCATTATCGACCACCGTTACGCTGTGGCCATTTTGGCAAAGCAAGTCGGCGACCCAAGTGCCCACGGTTCCTGCGCCAAGCGTCACTATCCTCATCCCGTTTGCTCTCCGTCGTTCAAAACCCGCACAGCGAAACAGAATCAGCCTGACATCGGGCCAGGCTGCAAACACTATGCTCGATCTAACGAGACTCAAAATCAAGGCTTAATTCTACGGCGTCGATGGCTTCGCACCAAGCGTACCACTGCCGAACCGCCGGCCCATCGCGGCGAAGACTAATTTTATCGTTTTGCCGCCCCGGTTTCATGGCCTGGCCCTACAATCGCAACAGCCAAACCAACAACCGCACTTGGGGGGAATCACGATGAATGCTGCTGTCGCAACACCGCCTTTTTTGGCGACAAACGCGGTTTCGCGACGCAATGCGACCCGCATTGCATGAGTGGTTCCCAACTGGCTGGCATCGATATATCACCCCTTGTCGTCTCGCCTGTCTAAGCTCCAATAGCACTGCCTGATAAGTTTAGTTCGTTCATCCCTCGCAGTTCTTTTGAGCCATGGAATTTGATGTCATTTCAATGGGAATACCCAGTCGCCGTGCTCGCCCACGGCGGCGGCTACGCGTCGCTTGTGGATGAGGGCACCCAGCCCCCTCGGCACAGTCTAATCGTGATCACGGAGACTGAGCGAACGGCGGATGTTATGCAGCAGCTCGCGATTCTGGGCGCGCCGAAGTTGATTAAGAACTCTCGGGAGTTTCGCTGGTTGCTGGAGAGCTTGCAGGCGCCGGTCAGGCATGTTGCGTTTGACATCGACCCCGTCGGCGCCGACCCGAACCCGGCCGCCACGCTATCCGTCGAAGCTCTCTTGACGGAGTACCTCTCGACAGATTTTTCGCCGTGGAACTATCCCGTCTTCCTGCTCGCTATCGATGACGGCTTCGTCAGCATTACCGGACAGCGCAGCGACTCGGACGATATGCACGCTATCGCAGTTTTTCGGAGTGCAGAGAAAGCGCGCGATTACGAGACGGTTGTCAGCGGCGGCGGCGAACTCTGTGAAATCAAGAATCTAGCCGAAGCGGTGAAGTTCTTCGAGGCGATGCGGGAAACCATCGACGCCGTCGCGCTCGATCCTGTCATTACCGATGGGCAATGCCAGACCGAACACTGTTTTTCTCTAGAAACGCTGCTGAGCAAGTATCTGATCGAGGACCCACCCAAATCTTAGCCTGCACTCTCGGCGTCGAAGAAATTGAAGCGACAGGTACAATCGGGTCCGCTAAGCTAGAGGGACCGGGGCGAGACGACGACGCGGCTTTCTTTTTCCCCGACGACAACAGAAAAATGCGAAGGCGATCCGTTGGCGCTCAATTTCATCCTGGGTCTGGTGATTTCTCTCCTTGCCGTCGTCGCGTGTCTCGCGTTTCCGATTCTGGCTGGCGCGTGGATCCTTCGCCCGCTTGATTTGGCTGCGAAGCGGTATCGTAGGCCGACTCGATTTACCATTCTCGATTTCTTCGGCCTCATCTTTCTCGTGCAAATGCCAATGGCCTTGACTCACGGGCTTGTCCCTCGCGAAGAGGCGGCGATTTTCTGGATATTCTTGGGGCTGGGCTGGCTGGTGTCCGTCGCGGTTTGGGGTATGGCGGTCAAGACGTTTTCTAACGCCGGCATCGAAAATGTTTGGACTCGTGCGATGTTGGTGTTCTTTGTCTTGCCAATGGCCTATTTCGGCACGTTTGCGGTGGTCGGCGTCGCGCTCGTCGCGAGATTCAACCCGGCGGATAGTATCGGACCGTGGCTCTTACAAGGGGCCCTGGAGATCGCGCTCGTCTGCGGGATTATCGCGGCCGGTTGGCTCACACGGCGCGTGGCGCCGAAAGGTTGGCGCGGCAACGCAAGTGGGACGTCTCCCTTCTCGCACGGCAACCCACCGGCCCCTGGCGTCACCCTGCAGCAGGTCGAAGTGGCCCAGGCGCGAGAGGAATATGTGGCAAAGAGCGTCGACCATTTGTTCCGCGGTCCTTCGCTCGACTGACAGAGACTCTGGCCAATCTAGAAATCGACGCGGAGCCGCGTTCCGAATGCCGTGTAGTGGCCGTCTGTGTAGCCGGCAACCGGACTGTGATCTTCAATGTCGCCGTAGATTGCATTGAATAGCAGAGCGGAGTGCGGGTTGAAGTACCAGACGAGCGCCAAGGCGCCGTTGCTCTGCCGCCCGCCGAGAATGTCTTCGTCCGAGAGGTCCACGAAGGAATATCGCGCCGCCACCTGCCATGCGCCCATGCCTCGCCCTATCCCATTGTTGCAGGTGTCAACGAGAAAGAAGTTTTCAAATGGAACAAGCGCGTCCGATCGTTCCGCTCTTGCGATCAAGCGGGATATGTTCACCGGTCAGCATGTAGGCGACATGAACGTACCCGCCGCGAAAATTCAAGTCCGGACCAGTGCCCGTGGTGACGTTGTCGCGTTGCATCCAGGTCGATAGGTATTCACCGACGACCTGCAAGGATCCGATGTTGAGCATCGATTCCACCCCAATCGTTTCAAACCAATCGGCGCCGGCAATCGCTTGGGTGTCGACCCAACGACTCCGACTGCGAAGTTCGCCCCGAGTACGGAATCGGCTCTGGTTGAGATTGGAATCGGCGGCGGTTTTGTCGCCATCCGGACGAGCAACCATGCCTGACACGGCCCAGTGAAGATAGTATCGACCGCCGGAGGGCTCGTCGTACCAGGGGCTTGCCGCCAAACGCGCGTTGCCGCTCATTTGCATTGAATCCCCAATGACTTGACCGTCGACAGCAACCTGGTCCAACGCGAAAAGCCCGTAACTCCAGTTGTAGGTCATATCGCCAGTCGTGTTGTGGGCTGCAATGCCAAGGCGCCGAACGTCTTCGTTAAAGGCCTCGATTACCAACGGCCTCTCGAGGAAGATGTTGAGCTTGCTGCTGTTCAGGTAGTCCAGGCCCAAAGGCAGCTTCTGATTGCCGATCCTGAGCGCGCCGACGTAAGGAAGATCCTCCCAACCGACATGCGCGTCCTTGATCGACGGAAAGTTGGGGTTGGCAAAGTCAACATGCAAGCGATACGTCATCGTCTCATACAGGTCGCCCTTCATCTCGACGCGTAATCGGCGAAAGCCAAGACGGTCCTCGGGGTCCGCGCCATAGTTCGCCAACGCGGGAAGACTGTGCTCAAAAAAGCCGATTCCAGGCGACGAGTCGCCAAAGGCCCAGTAGTCCGCATGAACCCGCCCATTGATTTGAAGGCTCGGTTTGGTCTTGGCTTCAATACCTAGGCCGTTCGGATCGCCATCATCAGAACCCCACGTT
>CAZWOU010000119.1:0-19413 GCA_964635375.1 uncultured Pirellulaceae bacterium
GCGCCCGCTTTTGGGGCTTCCTTGCCGACGATTGGGCGGTCGGTATCGAAGTAGACCACACTGGGCGTCGTCAGATCGCCTTCGGCGTTCGGTAGCGTACGACAGCGGCCGTCTTTATCAAAATGGGCCACGACGGAAAATGTCGTGCCCAAGTCGATGCCAATCGCATTTTCCACGTTCTCAATCCCAACAGCTGGTGCAGTTCTGACCTGATCGTGGACGTTCCACGGATCCAAGGTGCCTGGCGACCGCCCGTGTGATCCCGCGGCCGGCCCGAGGAGGGACCAACTCGAATGAGCATCGCCGCGCGGTCTCCCATCATAAACCTGATGCGGCTGGATGTCCAAGAACCCTGTCGAAGTCGGGCAAGAAACGCCCAAGTCGCGATCTCGAAGGGATCTAGGCGACCAGTTGGGCGGCAGCCTAGTTGCCCTCGTAGCGGCCGAAGATCATCCGTCCAGCGCTGGTTTGCAACACGCTGGTCACCACAATCTTGACCGGTTGCCCTTGGTAGTCGCGACCTCCCTCAACCACGATCATCGTGCCATCGTCCAGGTACCCGACGCCTTGACCTGCCTCTTCGCCTGGCTTGACGATCTTCACAGTCACCTGCTCGCCGGGCAGGAACACCGGTTTTAGCGCGTTGGCAATATCGTTGAGATTGATCACGGCCACGCTGTGCAAGCGGGCAACCTTGTTCAAGTTATAGTCGCCTGTGACCACTTTTCCGTCGAGCCGTTTGGCGAGCAGCACGAGCTTCATGTCGACGGGCTGGCCGGCCATTTCCGGGTGTTCGCGATCATAGATCTTCAGGTCGACTTGTTCGCTGCTTCGAAGTCGATTGAGAATATCGAGACCGCGGCGGCCGCGCGAGCGGCGCATCTTGTCACTACTATCCGCTATGCCCTGCAATTCGCCGAGCACAAAGCGGGGCATGATGAGCTGATTGTCGAGAATGTGGGTCTCCACCACATCGGCGATCCGACCATCGATGACGACGCTCGTATCGAGCACATAAGGTTTGAGTCCTTTGACTTCCTTGGCGAACTCGACGTAGGGGATGACAAAACGAAAGTCGTCCTTGGTCTGGATCAGCACGCTAATGCACACGTAACACAGCACAAACGACACGATCACTCGCAGCCCGGGAACGAGTTCGCTCTCACCCAAAACCGGTGCAAGCGCGGAGCCCAGGACGAAGGTCAGGAACAGCCCGACCAGAATGCCGAAATAGATCGACGAAATCATGTCAATCCGCTTGCGCGGAATAGCGGCGTCGGCGGCGACGAGTGCAATGGAGCCGAGCAACAGGCAAGTGAACACGGTTAGAGCGTTATTAGTGCCCGATTCTTCAAAGGCTATCTCGAAGGCTCTTGTGTTGACAAAAGCGAAACTCGCGCCGGCAACGGCGACTAAGAACAGAGAGCGTAGGATCCATATCGCCATCGAAAAACCGCTATCCCGGGGAACACCGGGCGAGGAGGGAGAAATCAAATCAGATCAAGTACATCCAGCAGCAGCACTACTAACTTGGTTCGTTCAACATTTGGCCACATTTTACGCTATTCTAGCCACGTCTATTTGCGCGGACTACCCCGTTGGTGGCGCCTGGGGCCGGAATGGTCGAACTATTCAGCCATTCCCTTGGGCTTCCATCGTCGGCCATCTTCACGAATCATCGTCGACGATCCTTGGCTTGGCGAAGCACTGTCGATGGGTCTCATCGCAAAAGCGATCCGTCATGCCAGCCAAGTAGTCGCCCACGGCTCGCCGCAAACCGACCTCTTCCGCGCGCTGTTGAAATCGTGCGGGCAACCGTTCTGGTCTGCCCACAAACACATCAAAGAGTTCCGCCAGTCGGCGTTGAGCGGCCTCGCGCATTTGTATCAAGTCAGGATGCCGATAGACGCGGTCGTAGAGGAAGGCTTCGAGTTCTCGTTTCTCTGCGCCCAACGCGTCACCCACATCAACTCGGAACTCTTCGCATTGGCGAGCGTCGGTCGAGCAAGTGAATCCCGCATTCATCAGCTTCGGTCCAACGGACTGCAGCAGATCGGAAACCTGCAGGTCGATCAAACCATGCACTAACGCCTTCCGCAGACGAAAGCCATCGAGCCCGGTGAAACGACCCCGCACCGACTGAAGAACTTGGCTGACAAGGGCGAGCTCCTCGAGTTCTTCGATTCGCACCATACCGAGCTTAACGGCGTCGTCTGTGTCGTGCGCGTTGTAAGTAATACTGTCAGCCGCGTCCACGACTCGCGCTTCGAGCAGGGGATGGAGCGAGGTATCTTGCTTATTGGCGCGACAATGCTGCCCTTCAAGCACTTCCTGCGTGAGGTTGAGTCCCGCGGACGGTTCGTAACGGGTCTCCAGTTCCTCCGCGATTGTGAGGGCGTATTGATTGTGCGAGAAGCCAGCATGGTCCTTGAGGCACTCGTGCAGCGCGTCCTCGCCAGCATGGCCGAAGGGCGGATGGCCAATATCATGAAACAACGCAAGCGCTTCGATGAGGTCTTCATTCAGCCGCAGAGTCCGCCCAATGGTGCGGGCAATCGAGGCCACTTCCTGAGTGTGGGTCAGGCGCGTGCGGTGGTAGTCGCCATGATCGCCCGTGAAGACTTGCATCTTCCCACTCAGGCGGCGGAACGCGGAACTGTGAACAATCCGATCGCGATCCCGCTGATACGGGCCTCGATAGGCGTGCTCGCTTTCAGCCCGCTTGCGACCTCGGGAATCGCGACTAAACATGGCGTAGGGCGCCAGCAGTTTCCGTTCGCGTTCGTCGGTCGTCTGCAACGCTACTTGATCTTTCGCCACCGGGTCTCTCGCCAGAGTAAATAGGAACTGTGCAGCGGTAAACGAGTGCGATGGTGAGCAGGGAGAGTCTCAGCTGAGTGAAAAAACGCCTGGTTCGACTTGGTCCGCGACGGCGGCTCCGAACAACGTATGAGCGCTCGCGTCGTAGACGGCGATCGGCAGGATCTGACCAACTTGTTGGAGATCCCCCTCAAAAACAACAATGCGGTCGCAATGGGTTCGGCCGACCATCTGCATCAGCGGGCCATTCTGGCCGGCCCGAATTGCCTTCTTACTGGGGCCCTCGACTAAGACATCAACTTGATCACCAAGAAACTTCTGATTGTCTTCTTCGCTGATCGCGTTTTGGACCGCCAGCAGTTCATTGTTACGACGTTGTTTCACCTCATAGGGAACCTGGTCCTCCATTCGCTCGGCGCCCTTGGTGCCAGGCCGTTCGCTGTACTTGAAGATGAAACTGTTCTTGAACCGGCATTCCTCCACCAAATCGACGGTCTGTTGAAAATCGCTTTCTGTTTCGCCGCAAAAGCCGACAATGAAGTCGCTTGAAATCGCCGCGTTGGGGACGGTTGAGCGTATTCGATCCATCATGTCGCGATAATCCTCCACCGTGTAGCCTCGCTTCATACGCTCCAGGATTCGATTGGAACCGCTCTGCAGCGGCACATGCAGGTAGGGGGAGGCCTTCGGCAGATCGCGCACGGCGTCGAGCAGGTCGGACGTCATGTCCTTGGGAAAACTGGTGACGAACTTCAGTCGTTTGAGACCTTCGATTTCATGCAATTGATAGAGCAAGTCCGATAACCGCGTCGTGCGATCGCCATCGACATACTTGTAACTGTTCACCGTTTGGCCGAGCAGCGTGATTTCTATGCATCCTTGATCGGCCAAAATCTGAGCTTCATGTAGGATCTGCGAAGGGGACCGGCCCTGCTCAGGACCACGGGTCATGGGCACGATGCAATAGGTGCAAAACTTGTCGCAGCCGATCTGGATCCGCAGATAGGCTTGGAACGGCGTGGGCCGCATGGCGGGATCACGAAGCGGATCGAATGTCTCGTGAGTGCGCTTGACCTGTTCCAACGAGCCGTCTTTGCGGCTCATGCCAACCGCCACTTGCCGCTCGCTCTTGCTTTGAACTTCCTCGATCAGCGAGGGGATCCGCTGCAGCTGTCCGGGGCCGACAATTAAGTCGACATAAGGCGCCCGCTCGAAGATCAGCCGCTGATCTTTCTGAGCCATGCAGCCCATGACGCCAACGATCTTATGCGGCGACTGCTGCTTCATCTGTTTCAAACGACCCAACTGACTGTAGGTCTTGTCTTCGGCATGTTGGCGAACGGAGCAGGTGTTGAAGAGCACCGTGTCGGCGTCCTCAAGGGTCTCGGTCAGTTCGTATCCGTGTTTCCGCAAACTGGCGACGACCATCTCACTATCGAGCATGTTCATCTGACAGCCGACGGTCTCGATGTAGAGCTTGGGCATAGGTGATTCTGTCGATTGCCTTGAAGCTATTCGGCGACCTTACGGCTTGGAGTGGACACCGTTGCTTCCTTGCCCTCGGCATCGATTTCGCTCGCCCGTTGCCGCGCGAGCATTCGTTGTTCACGGAGCTTTCGCTCGTTGAGCTCGCCCTCCAATCGTTCGCGGCGAGTTTCCCGCTGTTGCTGCAGCTGAGCCGCGGCCTTTCGACGAAGTCTTACGTCGTCCAGCTGCGCCCGAATCTCTGCCAGCAGACGGTCCTGATAGACCTTCATCCGGCCGACTAGAAAACTGATCGCAAGAATCGCGACGGAGGCAAGCAATAACCATTCCAAGGCGCTAAGTTGGCTCATCAAAACGCCTCCCAGCCTACCTGCTTGTGGCGTACGTCTTCATTGGGCGTCCCAGGCCCGCCAAAGCTGGCGGAGGTTCGCCTCGACGCGGCTCTTCTCCTCGCTGCGCCACGCCCTGAATCCCAGAACGAACCGGTATCCTAGCACGAAATGGACGCTTGGCACGAGGGGGATTTATCCACCGAGTTTGACGCCCTTTTGGGGTAGGTGGCCGCGTAGATATTCGGCGATTTCCAGCATTCGTTTGCCGGCCGGTTGCAGACGAATTATCGAGACCGCTCCATCGCCTGTGCGAATCCCCAGTCGCTGGGCGTCGGCGCAGACGACTTCGCCGGGAGCAAATGAACGATCTGCATCTGCTAATTCCAGCGGCTCAAGTTGGTCGATCAGCAGTCGCTGGGCGTCACCCTTCCGGCGCGGCGCGAACGTATAGGAGCCTGGCCACGGCTTGAGAGCGCGAACTTGGTTCAAGATCTGGGCCGTCGTCTTGGTCCAGGCGATAAGCCCATCCGACTTGGACAGGCGAGGCGCCTTGCTTGCTTGCGTGGAGTCTTGCACTTGTCCAAGCGGAGATTCACCGTCCCAATCCGACAATAAGCCGAGCGCGTCGCGAACCGCTTCCACGCCCAACGCCGCCAATCTGGGCTCTAACTCGTCGTGCGTCTCCTGGGGGCCGATCGGGATGCGCCGCGACGCCAGGATCGGGCCCGCGTCCAGACGAGGGTTCATGTGGATCACCGTGACGCCCGTCTCCTCGTCGCCATTCAAGAGCGCCCACTGAACGGGAGCGGCGCCGCGATACTTGGGCAACAAAGAACCATGCAAGTTGATCCCGCCCAACCGAGTCGCAGAGAGAACTTCGGCTGACAGAATCTGACCGTAGTCGCAGACCACCAACACCTCGGGGGCCCACGCCGCCAGCAAAGCAAGCGACTCGGTAGAGTTCGCGCTCTCGGGCGATTGGGTGTCTATCCCCAGTCGAGAAGCCGTTTCCCGCATCGGATTGACCACCGCCGCGCGGCCTCGCCGCTGACGCGTTGGACGCGTAATCAGGCCCACGAGCTCGTCAGCCCCACTCGCAAGCGACTCAAACATCGGAACCGCAAAAGGCCCCGTACCCATGATGGCTAGTTTCATTCCGCGGTTCGACCCTCACTCAACAGTACTTCTTCAACCACTGATCGCTGGACGCCTGAATCTGCTCGTCGGTTTGGGTTTCGCCCGTATTCGATCGACTTTGGTAGTCCGTCTCAAATTCTTCGAGCGAATCGCGGACGGCGATTTGTCCTGTCTCGCTCATCCGGTCTGTGAACAGGACCCCATTAAGGTGATCCGTTTCGTGTTGAACAACGCGAGCGAGCATGCCGTCGATCGTCGCGTTGATCTCCTTCCCGTCGACGCCGAACGCCTGCACGTTGACTTGTTTGGGCCGCCAGACATTCCCGTAGACTCCCGGCAGGCTCAAGCAGCCTTCCTCTTGTTCCACCGAACCCTTGGCCCGGCTGATCACCGGATTGATAAAAACCAACTCTTCGCCCTCATCCGGATGCGAGGCGAGATTGATCACAAACAATCGAAGCGGCAGGTCGACCTGGTTCGCCGCCAAGCCGACTCCTTTGGCTTCATACATCAATTCGAGCATCTCGCGGGCCATGCTCCGCAGTTCGCTATCGACCCGACGCAAGGCCTGCGACTTGAATCGCAGCGTAGGGTGGGGGTAGTGGACTATTTCCAAAATTATCTCCGAGCAACGAAAGTCATTTGATTCTGCTGATTGTACCTGCGAGGACGTTTTAGCAGCAGCCCGCCTTCAGGCGCCTTATCTTGGTTGTGATCGGGCAGATCTGCGCCGATCCGCTCCCCGTGTGGACCAGTTGGCCAGCTGGCCTAGGGGCGGTCGATCTGGGCAGTCTCTGCGGCTGTTGATAGAATGATGATACGGGCCGCTGGTCGCCGCCAAGACGCGGCTTTTGATCGTCAATGGGCTGCATTTTGCAATTGGCTTGGGTACATGCAAGCGGAATTTTACGACAGCTTCTGCGCTTCCGACGCTCCTCTCTCAAGCGCCGCCCGCATTCCGGCCAGCCTGGTTGCAACAAAAGGCGACGACTGGACAGGCGGCAGCAAGATGACGCGAAATGCACAAATGGAATGCTGGCGACAGCACGGGCGCTCGCTAGCCTTCGCTGTGTCCGCGAGAGCTCTGGCGAGCGGGCGGATCGGTTTCGTCGCGCTGGTCGCAATGCTGTTCGCGATTTCAGTCGTTCGCTGCGAAGACATCGTCACCATCCGAAGCGGGCGGGCGGGCAAGGAGACGACTCGGCGACTGTTCGGCGTGATCACAGATATCCGGGGCGGCCAGATTCACCTGCTGAGGAATGGGCGGCCGGAGGCGATTGACGAGACCAAGGTGATTCGGTTCGAAACGGAGTATCTGCCGCCTCACATCGAGGGCAAGCGGCAGTTTGCAGCCGCCAACTACCAAGGAGCTCTCGCTCTGCTGGGGGAGGCGGCGGCCCAGGAGGACCGCAATTGGGTTCGGCGGGACATCTTGGCCCAGGTGGTCGCCTGCAGGCACAACTTGGGGCAAGTCAACGCGGCCTGCGACACCTTTCGCATCATCTACGCGAGCGACAACTCGACTCGACACCTGCACGCGATCCCGCTGGCCTGGCAGTCCGAGCGAGCGACGCCGGCGTTGCAGGCAAAAGCAGAGCCGTGGCTCCAGAACGACGACAACGGGGCCGCGCGATTGATGGCGGCAAGTTGGCTGCTGTCGGGACCGAAGCGAAGTGGATCCATCGAAGCATTGAACGACTTGACGGATAACGCCGACACGCGAATCGCCCAGCTCGCCCAAGCTCAGCTCTGGCGAACCAAGCTGGTGACAGCCAGGGAGACGGATGCGTCGATTTGGCAAGCGGCGGTTGATCGATTCCCGGAAAACTTGCGGAGCGGCCCGTATTACCTGCTCGGTCGATTGCATTCGCGATTGAAGCATCCCGAACAGGCGGCCCTTGCGTTTCTGCGCACGCCTGTCCTCTTTCCTCATCAGCGACCTCTGTGCGAGCAGTCGCTGTTGGCGGCGGCGCGAGAATTGGAAACAATGGACCGTCTCGACGCAGCTCGTCTGGTCTACCGCGAGTTCATTAGCAAATACCCCGGTTCGCTTTTTGAAGGCGAGGTGACGGATCGGTATCGAAAACTGGAAGAGAAACGAAAGAAGCGACGGCAGCAGTAGTTTCGCCTGGCAAGAAGAGAACGCCGGCGCTTTGTCGATCGTCGAATGCAACATCCCCGTGAGGAGAGTGATTTGTTCTTGAACCGATGGCCTTTCAAAAAGAGCCTGCGTAAAGGAAGTCGATCCATGGCCTGGCGCGCCGTGGGCGTTGGCTCGTTGACCTTCTGCCTGGCTGCTTGCCTGGTTTCCGTTGCCGCCGCTCAAGGCGAGCCGAACGCCGCCGAGGCGCCGCAAGGATTCTTCGACATCATCTTCTCGGGCGGGATTGTGGGACTCTCCATCATCCTGCTGCTCGGCGCTTTGTCACTGACCGCCGCCTATTTGGTCTTTGAACATGTGATGACCCTGCGGCGCAGCGAAATCATGCCGGAGGGGCTAGGCGATCAGGTCCGTACGCTGCTGTTGGCAGGCCGAGCCGCAGAGGCGGATCAAGCCTGCCGAGCCCAACCGAGCTTTCTGTCCTTTGTACTGCTCAACGGTCTGGCCGAGCTGGATGGCGGATGGTCGGCAGTCGAGAAAGCGCTGGAAGACGCCACGGCCGAACAATCGGCTCGACTGTTTCGCAAGATTGAATACCTGTCCGTGATCGGCAACATCGCGCCGATGGTCGGACTGCTCGGCACGGTGACCGGTATGATCTTCGCATTCCAACAAGTGGCCAGCACTCAAGGCGCCGCGGGCGCAGCCGATTTGGCGGAAGGCATCTACCAGGCGCTTGTCACCACGGTGGGCGGCCTGATCGTCGCCATACCATCGCTCGGCGCCTTCGCCGTGTTTCGCAACCGCGTCGATCAATTGGTCGCCGAAGCCGCCTACATGGCGCTGCACGCTGTCTCGCCGCTCAAACGACGCCAGCAGCAGCCAGCCCGAAAAACAGGCGGTCGCGGGCCATCCCCACCGCCGCCGCCCGCTTAGACACTGTTCTTCTAACCACTGTACTCTCGTTCCTTCAGCTGTTTCTCCTTATCCAATAGTCACGGCCAATAGACCCGCCGAACACCTCCCCCTCAACCTTGCGTTCCGTCATGAAAGTACCCACTCAACTCAACAGCGGAGAAGTCGACTTCAATATGACGCCGATGATTGATGTGGTGTTCTTGTTGATTATCTTCTTTCTCGTTTCCAGCCACTTGGCCAAACAAGAAGCTCAGCTCGAGTTGCCCTTGCCGGTCGCTGAGAGCGGGGAAACTCCTGTCGATTCCAACACGCCTCGCGTCACCGTCAATGTGCTCAATGACGGCACAATTAAGCTGGCTGGCAAGGTGACGTCGGTCGCCCAGTTAGGGGACCGACTGGCGAAGAAACGAGCCCACGAAGGAGACCACCTGGAAGTCCGGATTCGCAGCGACCAAAACGTGCCGTTCCGAGATTTTGAACCCGTCATGCTGGCCTGCACTCGGGCTGGGATCTGGAACGTCAAGATAGCCGTGCACCGCCGACAAGATGTGGGTCGTTAACAGATTTTCGTAGTTGATATCCAAACAGTAGTCCTGGGAAACGAACGTGAAACGGCCATCGATTTTCAATCAGCGACATAGTCAATTGGACGTCAAGATGACGCCGATGATCGATGTCGTATTCCTGTTGCTAATCTTCTTCGTTTGGACAGCCAGTTTTCAAATCGTCGAACAAGTCCTGCCCAGCAACCTTACTGCCGCCGCCGGATCTCAAGCCGCCAACGATAGCCAACCTCCTCCGCCAGAAGCGGATTTTGACGACGTCGTGATCAAGGTCCATTGGAATGCCAATCAAGAGACGCCGAGCTGGGAGGTGAACGATACACGACTCGATTCGTTGGCCAACGTGCGCGATCGGCTTAGAACAATTGGCTCGATCAAACAGGACGCCCCAATCTACATCCTCCCCGACGAGAACGCGCCCATGTTGCACGTGATCGACGTTTACGACGCCGCTCGACTGGAGAAATTTCCGCAAGTCAACCTCGCCATCCGAGAACGAGAATAGGAGCCGGGTCGATTCGAGATTGCGAACGACTGCCGAATTCCCTCTGCCCGCTGACTCTTCACGAGACGGCGAGCTGCGGGGACGCGTGCACGCAGCGCCGACCACAGCGCCGACCACAGCGCTGGCTAGGCGCTCGCACACGCTCTGCGGCCATGCGGCTTGCTTTCGCACTCCTCTTGGCGCTGCTGCTATCGCCCCACTCGGACGCGGCGGGCCAAGCCCAAGATGTGCGATTTGCCGAGGGCCTGAGGCAGCGGAGGCTGTTTGGACTTGCCGAGTCGTTCGCAGCTGAACGTCTGGAGTCGAGCGCGGTTCCCCCGCTCGAACGGGCTGAACTGCTCATCGGACTACTGAGGACCTACGGCGAACACGCCTTGCACTCGCCGCCGAGCGAGCGCCAGAAGTTGTGGGCCGAGGCAGCGCGCCGATCTGACGAGTTTCGCCGCAAGTACAAGAAGAACCCGCGAGTCTTCCTGGTCCAACTCCAGGCCGCACTCGGCTTGCTGGCCCAGGGCGAATTGGCTCGCCAAGAGGCCCAAGTCGGCGGCAGCGAAACCGAAGCTATGACCGCCGCGCGAGCTCAAACGCGACGCGCCATCCGAGAATTCGAAACGTTGCTCCAAGATCTGGAACAGGCTATTCCTCAACGCCGACAAGCGCGCTCCGAGGCCGGTGAATTGAGCGCCGACGAGTTGTTTTCGCTGAAGAACAATGTGCTCTTACGACTTGGCCAGGCCTACGAGAATCAAGCACTCTGTTATGAGCCGCAAAGTGACGATCGAGTCGCTTCGCTGACCGTGGCGCTGGAACATTTGGCCGAGTCGCTGAAGCAACTCCCCGCCGGCCATTCGCTCACGCTCGACGTGCGATTGCAACAAGCGGTTTGTTTTCGCTTGCGGGGTGACCTGCCCCAATCGGAACGATTGTTGGCGTCTCTCATCTCCGCTGAAACGCCCATTCAGATTCGCCAGCAGGCGACGGCCGAACTCGTCAGAATTCGCCTGACCCAAGGACAGGCCGGAACAGCTCGTGAGATGCTCCGGCAAGCCGGAAGCGGTCACCCTGAACTCGATTACGCCTACCTGGAAACACTGGCGACGTTGATCAAGAACGCGGGAAGCCAGAACGCCGACCCTCTTCGCAAAGAAGCCATCGCACTGGTCAGCAAGATCGAAGACCGCCACGGAGCTTACTGGGGGCGGCGATCGAGCCAATTGCTTGTGCGAATCGCCGGCGATGCGGAAGGCGGCGCCGGACTGGAGATCCTCAGACGCACCGCCGAAGCGCTGTACCTGAAAGGGGATTACGATCGAGCTCTTCCAGCTTACGAGAAAGCCTCGGACCGGGCCGTCGCCCTGGGCCAAATTGAGGCCGCCTTCAATCACCGATTAACGGCCGCATTGATCGAGAAGAAACGAGATCACGCCGACGAGTACGTTCGTCGACTGCGAGAAACCGCGCTGCAACTGGCCCAATACAAGAAAGCCAGCGACGCCCATCTTGGCGCAATCTCGGCCAGTATCCGATTAGCTCGATCTGATCGCTCGAAGATCAAACTCTACGAACAGCTTCTGCTGGAGCACCTCGAGACTTGGCCCGGCAGCGAAAGCGCTGACCAGGTTCGCCTCTGGTTGGGTCGCATGCGAGCCGCGCAGAAGAATTGGCCTGAAGCCATCGCGGCCTACAGCTCGATTCGCCAATCATCGAATCATTTCGGGGCCGCCGTTCGCAGCGTGTCCCCCTGTTGGCAAGCCCACCTGCAGTCTGTCCAGGCCGCCGGGGGCGAAGTAATCGAGTTGGCCGATCAGGCCGCCAGCTTCTTTGAATCCGTCCTCGGCGGCAGCTCAGGTGAATTCCCCGAAACTTGGTCATCTCTCGATCAAATCGCCGCTCTGGACGCAGCTCGCATTCGTATTCGCTATCGCCCCAATGATCTGGCTTCCAGCGAACGCTTGCTCAAAGCAGCACTGGAAGCCTCGCCCGACGCCGAGGGAAACTGGACTCGCAACGCGCGAGCATGGTTGGTCGTGGCGCTCAGCGGACAAGGCAGGGCCAGCGAAGCGGCTGAGTCGATCAGCGCCTTAGCCGGCGCCAATCCAAACGACCTGTTCCAAGTCGTCGTGCAACTTCACGAACTTGGAACCCAATCCAATCCCGCCGCCGCTCGAGCTCTGCAAAGCGTGGAACAGCAAGCCGTCAACATTCTCACTCCAGGTGCCCGCGGCCTCAGCGAAGCCGACCAATTGACCCTGCAGATCATTCAAGGCGAGTTGTTGTTGCAAGCGGGAAAGGCGCGCGAAGCCCAGTCGGTGTTCAGCGGCCTGGCCGCCGCCCACCCCAAACGGGGCGCCGTTCGCGAAGCCTATGCCAAAGCACTCTCCGCCACCCGCGCCACCGCCAACGACGCACTCGGGCAATGGCGGATTGTCGCCGCCGGCAGTAAGAAAGAATCTGGCCGGTGGTATCGAGCGAAGTACTATCTCGCGCGAGCCTACTTTGACTTGGGAAAGAAGAAGGATGCGGCTGACCGTATCCGCTACCTGCAGCAAACGTCGAAGATGGACACGCCGCTGAAAGCCCAATTCAACACGCTGCTGCAAGAGTGCCTGAAGTGATCCTCACCGCAGTGATACTCACCGCACTCCCGCGAAACGAGTTAAAGGCCGAACCTGCGGCGAAATCGGCGGGCGCGATGTAGGGCGTACCACTGTCGCTTCGCCGTGTTTTCGCTGTGCCGTCGTTTACGTTTGCCGTCGGGCATGGCTGCTTCTCCTTACCCATTTGTTCGGCTCACTCGACTTGCGAACTTGGATAAAATGCGCCGTCTGCTAAAAAGTTGGCGAGTCCTCTGCATGCGCAGGCGGATAAACGGTCGCGATTCCCACTAAGCTCAAAATCAAACCGATTCCAATAATGCTCGTCGTCCACATCACGATTCAGCCTCCGTGTTTCTGATCCGACCAGGAACAACGCGAACCTTGCGCCACAAACGGGCTCAAGACCAACAAGGAGCGTGACAAGGCTTAGCATCAAAAAGACTTAAAGAAATTCGGCCCAGCACCCGAGGGCCCGCCGCACCGGATAGATGATGTCATATTGACATCTGATTTAGCTCCCATGCGTACTCAATTCGACATCTTGTCGCGGTAATCTCTGCCTTCATCCAGTCCTCAACCCCAACGCAACCCGGAAAGCGCAACCCGGAATGACCCTCTCCTTTGATCTCGTCCAGCGCCAGATTGGCGAAGCCATGCTCGTCGACCGATTCGACCTACAACAGCGGCTTCGGCGAGCTCGTCAAGCGCTGCAAGAGGGCCGTCCCGATCAGCGGTCGGAGCGCCAACTAACAGAAAAGCTGTCGCGCTCGTTGGCACTGGTGGAAGCTCGCAAAGGGCGGCTACCGACCGTCACCTATCCAGACGAGCTTCCAGTAAGCCAGCGCCGCGAGGAGATTGGCCAAGCGATTCGCGAGCGCCAGGTCGTCGTGGTTTGCGGCGAGACCGGCTCGGGAAAATCGACCCAGCTCCCCAAGATCTGTCTGGAGATGGGACGTGGCGTGGGCGGCCTGATCGGACACACTCAGCCGAGGCGGATCGCTGCGCGCAGCGTGGCTTCGCGAGTCGCCTCGGAGCTGAACTCGACGCTGGGTGATCTCGTCGGTTTCAAGATTCGCTTCACTGACAAGACCGACTCGGCCAAGACGCTGGTCAAAGTGATGACCGATGGCGTGTTGTTGGCCGAGACTCAGCGTGACCGTTTCTTGGAGCGATACGATACGATCATCATCGATGAAGCCCACGAGCGATCGTTGAACATCGATTTCCTCCTAGGCCTGCTGAAGCGCCTACTGCCTCGCCGTCCAGACCTGCGTGTGATTATCACGTCGGCGACAATCGATGCGTCTCGGTTCGCTGATCATTTCGCCGACCGTCACGGACCGGCGCCGATCATTCAGGTGGAGGGACGAGCGTATCCGGTGGACGTTCTCTACCGTCCTATCGGCGGGGAGGACGAGGAGTCGGACGTCTACGGAGCGATCGCAGATGCGGCGGAAGAGGCGGCGGCGATGATGCGAGGCGACATGTTGGTGTTCCTTCCCACGGAACGCGACATTCGCGAAGCGGCTCGAGTCCTCCGAGGTCGACGGTTTAAGGGGGATGACGTGCGGGGGACGGAGATTCTGCCGCTCTATTCCCGCCTGTCCGCCCAGCAGCAGAACCGCATCTTCGAGCTTCGCGGGCAGCGCCGCATCGTGTTGTCAACGAACGTGGCGGAATCCTCGATCACGGTTCCGAACATCCGCTTCGTGATTGACGTCGGGACGGCTCGGATCAGCCGTTATTCACCGCGAAGCAAGGTGCAGCGATTGCCGATCGAGCCTGTTTCGAGGGCGTCGGCCGACCAGCGCAAAGGGCGTTGCGGCAGAGTCGGACCGGGCATCTGCATCCGGCTCTTCAGCGAGGAAGATTATCTTTCACGTGACGCTTACACAACGCCGGAGATACAACGCACGAACTTGGCCGCGGTGATTCTGCAAACTCTGTCACTGCGGCTGGGCTCGATCGACCAGTTTCCCTTTCTCGACGCGCCGCGTCCCGAGAAAGTTCGTGACGGCTACAAGACGCTGTTCGAGATTGGCGCGATCGACGAAGAGAATCGGCTGACGGAAATCGGCCGACGTCTGAGTCGTCTTCCGGTCGATCCCCGCATCGGCCGGATGATTTTGGCGGGCGCGGACGAGGGATGTTTGCACGAGGTCTTGATCATTGCCGCAGCGTTGGAAGTTCAGGATCCCCGCGAGCGGCCGGTCGAGAAGCGAACGGCGGCCGACGAACAGCACGCCAAATTTCAGCACGAACGTTCAGACTTCTTCGGTTTCCTCAACATTTGGGATTTCTTTCATCAGCAGCGGGAGAGGCTCTCGCACAGTCGTCTTCGCAAGGCTTGTCAGCAAAACTTTCTATCCTTCCAGCGAATGCGCGAATGGCTCGACGTCCATCGCCAACTCATGCAATTGATCGAACCGCTTGGAATGAAGCCGGAACGGCGAGACGACGACTATGGCGCCGTGCACCGAGCTCTCTTGACGGGCTTGCTTTCGAGTGTTGCCTTGCGGGCCGACAAACACGAATTCACCGGCGCGGGCGGCTTAAAACTTCATTTGTGGCCCGGATCAGGGCTCTTTCGCAAGAACCCTAATTGGGTCGTCGCGGCCGAAATGCTCGAGACAACTCGCCGATACCTCCGCACCGCGGCTCAAATCGACGCGGCTTGGATCGAGCCGATTGCGGAGCACTTGATCAAGCGATCGTACAGCGACCCGCATTGGCGAGCCAAACGGGGCGAGGCGATGGCCTATGAAAAGGTCACGCTCTTCGGAATGCCCATCGCCGCGCGACGACCCACTCCGCTCGCGCCGATCGACCCCGAGCAAGCTCGGGAATTGTTGATCCGCGAGGGGCTTGTGGAAGGACAAGTTCGCACGCGTGCGCGTTTCTTTGTTCAGAACCAGAAGTTGCTAGAGGAGATCGAACAGGAGGGCGCCATGTCGAGGAAACGCGACTTGGTTGTCGAGCCTTGGGTGCAAGAGCGGTTCTACGAGCAACGATTGCCGGAGTCGGTCGTCGACTTGGCCTCGCTTCATCATTGGATACGCGAGCGCGGCGCTGAAAACCGGCTCATCATGCTGCGCGAGGACCTGATCCCCGTGGAGCCCAACGCCGTCGATCCAACTCTGTTTCCGCCCACGCTCGCCACCCAAGCGATGTCACTTGAGCTGAGTTATCAATTCGAGCCTGGATCGGTCGACGACGGCGTCACACTGAATGTACCCAAGGAGGCGCTCGGTCGCTTGAACCAACGTCAATTGGGATGGCTCGTGCCAGGCCTTCTGGAAGAGAAGATACTGACGCTAATTCGCACGCTGCCCAAGTCGCTGCGGCGAAACTTCGTGCCGGCGCCGGATGTGGCGAGCAAGATCAGCCAACAACTTCTGAGCGAACGGGCCGACGCCGACTTTTACGCAACTTTGGCGAGCGCGTTGAGCGACTATTGCGGCGAGCCGATTCGCGCTGAGGACCTGATTGAATCCAAGTTACCTCAACATTTGCGAATGAACATTCGAGTGGTCGACGAGAAGGGCGGCCCTCTGCACAGCGGTCGCGACTTAGGCGAGATTCAGCGGCAGTTCGACGCGGTCTCGACAGCGGGCGCCCCGCTTGAGGACAACCGATTGGACGAGCAGTGGCGCCGCGACGGTTTGACCAAGTGGGAATTCGAGTCGATTCCCGATCAAGTCCAAATTCGCCGAGGATCGGTCGACTTGCTCTTCTATCCAACGATCATTGATCAGGGCGATTGTGTAAGTCTACGGCTATTAGAATCGCGTGAAGCGAGTCGCTCTTGGAATCGAGGCGGATTGCGGCGGTTGTTCTGCATAGCTGAGCGAAAGGAGCTTCGCTCGCAGGCCGCCTGGCTTCCCAACAGCGATCGACTGTTCGTCTACGGCGCGGCTTTGCCTGACGGCGCAGAAATTCGTGACCGCGTAGCGGAGCTGATTGGGGACCGAGCGTTCTTTTCGCAGCAAGGCGAGCCGAGAAGCGAAGAGGATTTTCAGGCTTGGAGAAAATACGGACGCGCCGAAATCGGCATCGCGACTCAAGACGTATCCGCCGTCGTCAAACCCTTGTTCGAGAACTATCAAGCGGCGCGACTCGCCCTGGAAACGGTCAGCCCGAGATTCGCGGACGTCGTGACCGATATTCGGCGCCAGTTGCAATGGTTGACGACGACCGGATTCCTCGTGCTCACGCCCTGGCAATGGCTCAAGCAGATGCCGAGATACATGCGCGGCATCAGCTCGCGGCTGGAGAAACTCAAGGGGGGAGGGGAGGGTCGCGATGCGCGCGGGTGCGACGAATTGACCTTACCCCTGGACCGTTTGCAGCAATTGATCGAAACACACGATGGCCCCGTCGGCTACGCCTGGCTCAACCCCCAGGAGATCGAATACCGCTGGATGGTTGAAGAATTTCGAGTCTCGTTGTTCGCACAAGAACTGGGCACCTACGCATCCGTCTCAGCCAAACGGCTCGACAAAATCTGGACCAAAATCGAGCTCGGCTCGTAACTCGCTCGCCCTGACGAACCTGCGGAAGTTCAAGTATTCAACGGCGGCTCTTGAGACCGTCGCGCCGATCGGGGATAGTCTTGGCTTGGGCGACGGTTTCCCTATTCTTGGAGCGGCATCATGTCAAAGACAACTTGGGCGGTTCGTGTTCTGGCGACGCTTGTCAGTTTTCTCTTGCTGATTGGCTCGAGCGCGAATGCTGAAGAGCCTGTCGACGGGTTTCGTCTTGCTACATTCACGATCGACGCCACGATTCCCTTGAACCACCGCTGCATGGGCGTGCTGCCGACCAAGTCCAAGAAGATCGTCGACCCTCTGTTCGTTCATGGAATGGCGCTGTTGGGCAACGAGAAGCCGATCGTAATTTGCGCGATTGACTGGTGTGAAGTCCGCAATGGCGCGTATGACCAATGGCGAGCCGCCCTTGCCAAGGCGGCCGGCACGTCGGTCGAGCGAGTCTTGGTTTGTTCGCTCCATCAACACGATGCGCCCGTCACCGACCTCGACGCGGCAAAGATTCTTGAGCAGGTCGGTTTGACTGGCGAGTTATACGATGTCGCCTTTCACGAAGCCACGGTGGCTCGAGTCGCCAAAGCCCTGAAGGACGCCGTTGATCAAGCTCGGCCAATCACCCACTTTGGGATTGGCAAAGCGAAGGTGCACCAGGTCGCATCAAACCGACGCGTTGTGCATCCCGACGGGCGAGTCAGTTTTAGCCGGGGAAGCCGCAGCGGCTCGTCTAAGTTCCACAGCCAGGCGCCCGATGGTTTGATTGATCCCTACATCCGCACGATCCGTTTCTACGCCGGCGACAAGCCGTTGCTATCGTTGCATTCCTACGCCACGCACCCGATGAGTTACTACGGTCGAGGCGGAGTCACGAGCGACTTTGTCGGGCTAGCTCGGGAACGGCGGCTTCGCGACGACAATTCGATCAGGCAGATTTATGTCTCGGGATGCAGCGGAGACGTGACGGCCGGCAAGTACAACAACGGATCACAGGAAAGCCGAGAAGCGCTAACCGATCGCATGTATGACGCCATCGTTCGCTCTGAAGCCAACGCGAAACGGATTCCGCTTAGCCAGGTTGCCCTGCGCAATACGAAGCTGAGTCTTCCATTCCATCCCAAGGCAGCGCTAAAAGCGGAGGCGTTGGAGGCCAAGGTCAACAACAAGGATCTCCGTGTGGAAGACCGCATCCTAGCCGCCATGGGCTTGGCCAGTCGCCGGCGAGTCGCGAAGGGCCAGCTGATCGATTTTCCCTGTGTTGATCTTGGCGCTGCTCAAATCGTCCTGTTTCCGGGCGAGTCGTTTGTGGGCTATCAACGGATGGCCCAAGAGATGGCCCCCCATTCCTTCGTCATGTCGATCGGATACGGCGAATGCTGGCCTGGCTACGTCCCCACAAAAGCCGCATTCGACGACAAGTTCGGCGACAACTGGCTCTGGGTCGGACCAGGATCCGAAGCGCAGATCCGCGGCGCGCTCAAGCGAGTCTTGAAGTAGACTCGCCCGCAGCGACGGCTGGTGACTATCGGTCGATCTCCGCGTCGATGCGTCGTTTGACGATTTCCAGCAGCAACGGATCGGGTGCGAGCGGGGGCGTGATGCGGAATGGGATTCCGTGATGACGCGAGGCTGCTCGGCGAATCAATTCGGGAATGTGCTCGCTGCAGTGCCGCCCCAGCCCCAAGAAGAATGGGTGGATCACAAGCTGTTCGGCGCCTTGTTCCAGACAGCGGTCGAAGGCCTGATCGATAGTCGGTTCGGCCAGCTCCATGTGGGCCGGCTCAACGATCGGCCAGCCCGTCTCAAGCTTCAACTGGGCGGCCACCGCCAGTAACAGCTCGTTGCTTTCAACTCGCTGTGAACCATGATCTACAAGAATGACGCCTAGTTTCACTTTGATGATTTCCCAATCTGTCTGGTGGCCGGCGCCCGTCACGATACCAGAATAATGGGCAGCCGATCGATCGCTGAGGTAAGGTAGTCTATGGGTTGCCGGACAGACCCGGTGCGCACCACGGGCCTTGGAGAGTGAGATGGAATCGGCTGACCTGCTGCACAACCTGATGTTGATGGCTCGCGCCGACGGCGTGGTCTCCGCGGAAGAACTGGAGTTGCTGCATATTCGCCGAAACGAGTGGAGCATCTCGCAAGCGGAATTCGATCGAATCTTGGAAGAGACGGCGTCGCCCACAGCCGATCTTCGCATTCCCGAGTCGGCTAGCCAGCGCTATGACACGCTCGCCGACATGGCTGTCATGATGGCGGCCGATGGACAGTTCTCGGACTTTGAAACTCAGTTGCTCGCCATCGCGGCAGTGCGAATGGAACTGAAACCCGAAGTCTTGGATGAGATTCTCGCCGATTTTTCAGACGACGAGGATGACATCGTGCTGGGATGACATCGTGCCGGGATG
>CAZWOU010000119.1:19513-22621 GCA_964635375.1 uncultured Pirellulaceae bacterium
GGGATGACATCGTGCCGGGATGGCCAGACTGGAATAACCGGTTACAACTCCGCTTGATTCTCGGCGGGGCTGGGCGTCTTCTGTAAGCGGGCCTCGGCCATGGCGGCGTACTCCATGACACAGTCGATCCCAAGGTAATGGCGGCCGAGGCTTTTTGCCACTTTAGCGGTCGTTCCACTGCCGATGAATGGGTCGAGAACGACGCCTTGTGGAGGGCAAGAGGCGCTAATGCAAGTGGAGACCAGCGAGTCTGGAAAGACGGCGAAATGAGCGTCGCGTGACTTGGAGAGCGGGATCGTCCACACGGTTCGTTTGTTTCGCCCTTTGGGATGGAACGCTTGATCCCAGCGTCCATCGTGCATGTTGATGGCGCCGCCGTTCTTTCCTTGCTCAGGCGTGCTGCCGCGCTTGTGAAAGTGATTGCGCCCGCCACGCATCTTGCTATTTTCGCTGAACGTCACGTGGGGCTCGCGGATCGCGTCGGCGTCGTAGTAGTAGGCGGCCGATTTGGAAAAGAAGAAGATGTACTCGTGATCCGTCGTGGGACGTGTCTTCACGGCGGAAGGCATGGCGTTGGGTTTGTGCCAGATGACGTCGCTCCGCAATATCCAGCCTTCATCCTTGAGCGCCAGCGCGAACCGCCAAGGCATCCCCAACAAGTCGCCTCGCTTGTACTTGTCGCCGATCACAACCCACATCGAACCGCTTGGCTTGAGCACGCGGTGGCATTCGGCAAACACTTCGACAAGCCGTCGAACGTACTCAGCAGGCGTCTTCTCCTGTCCGATTTCAGCGTCACCAGAATAGTTACGCTGATGGTAGTAAGGCGGGCTGGTGACGATCGTATCGACCGTCTCGGCAGGAACCGTCCTCAGCACCGAGGCCGCATCGCCACAGAGGATGGAATCGAGTGCGCTAAAGTTGGATGTCGCCATCGTCCAAATATCCCAATTGGTCGTGTCTTCTGGGCTAGCCGCAAAGAGTATCAACCGCCTTACATTCGATCCCTCACACCGATCCCAAGCAGGCCGAGTCCCGTCTTCAGGACGCGAGCGGTCAGGTCGCACAACACCAAACGACTCGCCTTCAGTTCTTCCGACTCGGCCTTCAGCACGGGGCACTTCTCGAAGAACTTTGAGTAGCTGTCGGCCAGTTTGTACAGGTAGGTCGTCAGCTGGTTGGGCCGATAGTCAACGATCACCTCTTCCAGCGCGCTTTGGAATCGGCAGATCTCCATGGCCAACGACCTCTCCGCCTCCTCGCCAATGATAATGCTCGGTTTCGTCTGGCGAAGTGAGTTTCGGTCAATGTCGCCCTTGGCGAAAATCCCGCAACACCTGGCGTACGAGTACTGAATATAGGTGGCGGTATCGCCGTTGAGCTGCACCATCTTCTGAAGATCGAACTTATAGTCGCTCGATCGGTTGTGGTTCAGATCGTTGTACTTCGTGGCGCCGATGCCGACCATTTCCGCCACCTCGCGCCGAGCGTCTTCATCGAGATCGCGGCTAGCGTCCTTGACCGTCGCGTAGGCGGCGGCAACGGCCTGATCGAGGAGATCTCCGAGCTCTACCAAATCGCCATCGCGGGTCTTCAGCGGCTTTCCGTCTTCGCCCAGCACGGTGCCAAACGCCACGTGTTGCAGATCCATGGAGTCATAGCCCCACGCCCGTGCCGCGGCGAACAGCTTCATGAAGTGCTCGTGCTGCCTCTGATCGACAACGTACAGCACGATGTCCGGATCCCATGTGTCGGCCCGGAAGCGAATGGTCGCCAAGTCGGATGTCGCGTAGAGAAAAGCGCCATCCTTCTTCTGAATGATCATCGGTGCGTCAAACCCATCGAGAAAGACACACTGGGCGCCGTCGCTCTCTTGGGACATGCCCTGCGCTTGCAGTTCCTCCACTACGACCGGTAGCTGGTCGTGGTAGTGGCTCTCGCCATAGGCGTAGTCAAACTGAATATCGAGTCGATCGTAGATTCTCTGGATCTCATTCTGGCAGTGGGGCAAGAACTTGTTCCAGAGCTCTTTGTTATCCGCGTCGCCGGCGTGCAACTTGGCCGTCTCTTGCAGCACTTCCTCGGCGATGTTCGCGTGGCTTGCGGCAAGAGAAGCCAACTGGGCATCTGACTCAACTCGGGCGAGCTTGACCTGAAGCGCCGTGACGTCGTCGCCGAGTTGTTCGCGCTTGGTGCGGATCGCCTTTAGCTGTTTTGCGTTCTTCTTGTCCTGCTTCTTGTCGCCTGTCGGTGCGGTCGACTCGAGTGTTTCCATCTGCTTGTTGACATTGGCGATTTCCGTCTCCGCGGCGCCCAGCAAGTTGGTTCGAATCTTTTGGTATTCGATCAACTGGTTCACAAGCCGATACAAACGAGTTAGCTCGGCAACGGGTCGATCCTGAAACGCGGAATCTTCGACAAAGTGCTTGTAGCCATAGATGATCATGCCAAATTGGGTGCCCCAATCGCCCAGGTGATTATCGCTTATCACGTTGTGGCCGAGGAATTTGAGCACGCGGCAGAGGGCGTCGCCGATCACGGTGGAGCGGATATGCCCAACATGCATCGGCTTGGCGACGTTGGGCGACGAGAAATCGACCACGATCGTCTTGGCCTTGTCGGAATTTGCTACGCCAACTCGGGGGTCGGCGCTGGCGAGCTCGACTTGTTTGAGAATCCAGTCATCGCGAACTCGCAAGTTGATGAAGCCGGGGCCGGCGATTTCCGGCGGCTGGCAAATATCGGCGACATCGAGTCGCTCAACGATTTCGGCTGCGATGTCCCTTGGAGATTTGCCCAGTTTCGCTTTCAGCGGCATCGCGCAATTGGCCTGATAGTCGCCAAACTTGGGGTCGGCGGTCGGCCGGATCATCTCCAGCAAATCGCTCGGATCATCCACCATGTCGCTCAGCGCCGCGTCGAATCGGCGTTTGATATCCGCAAGAAGATCCATGTTGCTCCCGGGCTGGCTCCAGTACGAAATCCGCATGACTGCCTAACAGCGCCCCGCGCCCCTCCCACGACCGGTGAGAGGTGATGGCATACGGCCAACTCGGTTCGCTGGAAGCTGTTTCACATTTCTCCGCGAATCGAGCTAAACGTCCGTCG
>CAZWOU010000120.1:0-21924 GCA_964635375.1 uncultured Pirellulaceae bacterium
AAGAGCGCACCAGCAGCCAAGGCGACTTGGCTGGCTAGGTAAACCCCGCTCGAAGCAAGGCCAAACAGAGAGCAGGCGTCGCGGACGCCAAGGCGCTGCTCGCGCCCTTATGACTCTCGGGTAGGCTGCTGGAGGCCGCGGGCAATCGCGGTCCTAGATAAATGGTTGCCGCTGGCTGCAAAGCCAGTACAGAACCCGGCTTACAGGCTAACTCGTTTTTTTTCGCCGCCCCTGCGCTGACCAACAACCCAACTTAGCCGTCGTGCGTCTGATATCTACTCAGCGAACCGGGACTCAGCGAACCAGGCTGTCCTTATACGCCTTTCGCTGCGATTCAAGCCCTTTGCCCGCGGTTATTTCGTCCCAATCGGAGCAGACCTGACTGAGAGCCTCGTTCGAGCCGACGCCGCCGACGGCGGCTCGAACGCCTTCGGCCAAGGAGCGCAGGTAGTCGTCACGCCCCGGGATTCGCGGTGAGAAAACCCAATCCGCGCGGCGCAGCGAGGCCTCCACGGCTTCGCCATAACTGTCAGCACACACCGGGTCAACGTGCTGGGCCCAGGCGGCGGTGTGGGCTGAATGGGCCGAGCGAAAAGGGGCGGTCGCTGTCGACTCGGGCGAGATCCGCCGACTCCAGTCGGCGCTGGAGAGCAGCGAGAGGGCCCTCGCTGCTTCCCGCGGATGTGATGAAAGTCGCGTCACCGACCCCATACGTCCGGCAACGCCCAGCAGCGTGACTCGGCCCGGAATTGAGCTGGGGCGAACCTTCCACTTCTGCTTGCGTTGATCGAACACCTCGCGGGCGCCAGGCGCTTCGGCGAAGGCGACCGGTACAGTGGTTTCAGGCGGCATGGTTTGCCCATTGAGCCAAGTCAGGGTCATGCCGCAGCGACCATCGAAAATGGCAGCCGCAGTGTCTGGCGGCGTCATTTCGAGGCAAACAGGCGACTTCTTGGCGATGGCGACAAGTTCGTTGAGAGCACGCTCGAACGGCGGCGTGGCCAAGATCGCGGCCATTGATTTGAAGTCGAACAGCGAAGCCATCGCATCGCGGCGTCTGGCGTAGGCGGCGGCCCGCGCCAGAAACACCTCGGCTGCCCAGCGACCGCCGAGCGGTTCGAGGGCGCCTGACACGGCGGAATCCCCATTTGTTGCGAGCGCGGCGGCGGCCGCGTACTCAGACCAGGTGGCCGGAGCCTCGGGGATCAGGTCGGTTCGGTAAGCCAGTGTCAAGACCGCCGACCCAAAAGGCACGCCATAGACGTCATCGCCCCAATTCGTCTCCCTCAGCCGCGACAATTCATAGATTTCCGTCCGCGCCAGCGCATGGCCCACCAGCGACTCCCCATCAATGGGCGACAGCCAATTTTTCTCGATCAGCTCGCCCAGCAATCCGCAGGGATAAATCACACCATCGGTCGAGAGGGTCTTTCGATCGGCCACCTCAGCACGGGTCAGTTTGACAACTTCCAAATCCGCATCGGCTCGAGCTTTCCATTGCCGCAAGATCGCATCGGCAAGCGACGAGTCGTCGATCACGGCCAACCGCAGCGGCGGCTGGCCCTCTGGAACGGCAGAAGGGACGTCCTGCCGGCTCGAAGAGGGGCACCCGGCGCAGGTCAGACCCGCAGCCGCCGCGCCTAGCATCCAGTTTCGTCGACTCAGCATGGTTTCCGTCGGCATCGTTTCAAATGTGGATTCGGACATCTTTCTTGCGGAGCGGGCTTCGCGTCTGGAGAGACTAGCGCGGGTTGGCGACACACGACCCCTGCAGCGTGCTACGTGAGCTCGACGAGGCCGGTTCGCGCGGGTGCCCGAAAACGCGATCCAAAACGCGCTGGGCATTCTCGCCCATTCGAGGCCGAAAGAGAATGCCATGTCCGCTCAGAGTGCTTGCTGCGCGGCATTCGGCTTCCGGTTCGCCTCGATCAGAATCGATCCCAGACGCGGGCGGAATTCGCCGTCCCGGCCTTCTCATCGGGAGTTCTCATCGGGAGCAGACAACGGAATCGATGCGGCTTCCGCCACAACTCCACACGCCGTCCCAGACCTTGGAACCTCATATCGTGTAGCCTAGGTCAGCTTCAGGCCTATGTGCGCGTCATCTCGTTTTGCCGAGCCCGGGTAGGAGATGGGGATCGAGCGGTACGGGGCTGATGAGAAGTCTGCTCTCCTGCTGAACGTGCGGGCGGGGTCGATGATCAGGAAAGGGTCGTGGCTGCCAGCTGGGGCACGCGGTAGAATCTCTGCGAAATGCAGCCGAGGCGGGTGAAGCAATAAGGGTGAAGTAATCAGGATGGAGCAACAGCGATGAGCGTGTATCTGGGAATCGACATAGGCACGTCGGGCGTCAAGACGTTAGCGATCAATCCGCGGGGCGACATTTTGGCGGAGGCGTCGAGCGGTTACCAAGTCTATTTCCCTAAACCGATGTGGACGGAGCAAAACCCAGAGGACTGGTGGCAAGCCGTAATCAAGACGGTCCGCGCTGTGCTGCGCAAGGGCAAGATCCAAGCTGGCTCGGTCAAGTCAATCGGTCTATCGGGGCAGATGCATGGCTCGGTCTTTCTAGACAAGCGCGGCGAGGTCGTCCGTCCGGCCTTGCTTTGGAACGACCAACGTACAACCAGCGAATGCGAAGAGATCGAGCGTTTGGCTGGGGGGCGAAAAAAACTGATCAAGATGGTGGCCAACCCGGCGTTGACTGGGTTTACGGCCCCCAAGATTCTCTGGCTACGCAACAACGAGCCTCGCAATTTCGCAAAAACCGTCAAGGTGCTGCTGCCGAAGGATGACG
This sequence comes from uncultured Pirellulaceae bacterium, assembly GCA_964635375.1. Taxonomy (GTDB): domain Bacteria; phylum Planctomycetota; class Planctomycetia; order Pirellulales; family Pirellulaceae; genus CAZMNY01. Next base: position 2,798 of record CAZWOU010000120.1, read on the forward strand.
TGAGGCGACGTCTGACTGGAGAATTTGCCACCGACGTGAGCGACGCCAGCGGGATGTTGCTGTTGGATGTGGCCAAGCGTCAGTGGAGCAAACCGCTGTTGTCGAAATTACAACTCGACCGGAGTCTGTTTGCCGATTGTTATGAGTCTGAGGAGATTACCGGAAAGCTCACGGCGAGCGCCGCGAAGCAACTTGGCCTGACGACCGGTTGCACCGTGGTGGGCGGGGCTGGCGACTGTGCGGCCAACGGCGTCGGAACGGGTGTCGTGAAGTCGGGCGTGGTGTCGACGAGCATTGGGACTTCGTCCGTAATGTTCGCCCACAGCGACGAGGTCAAGATCGACCCTCACGGTCGCCTGCACACGTTTTGCCACGCGGTGCGGGGCAAGTGGCACATGATGGGCGTCACGCTGACGGGCGGCGGCGCGCTGCAGTGGTTCGTCGAGAGCCTTTGCCACGACCTCAAGGCGAAGGATGCTTACGCCCTGATGAATCGAGAGGCGGCGGCGGCTCCGGTCGGTTCGGAAGGACTTTTCTTTCTCCCGTATCTTGCGGGTGAGCGCACGCCGCACGCCGACCCCGATGCGCGAGGCAGTTTCGTCGGCCTGACGCTGAAACACAATCGGGGCCATCTCGCGCGAGCTCTGATGGAGGGCGTGACCTACGCGATGCGAGACAGCCTTGCGATCATGCACGAATTGAATGTTCCCATCCGTCAGATTCGAGTCTCCGGCGGCGGATCTAAAAGCCGCCTTTGGCGACAGATGCAAGCCGATGTCTTCGGCAAGAAGGCGGTCACCATCAACGCCGAGCAAGGTCCAGCCTATGGGGTCGCCTTGCTGGCCGCGGTCGGCGCAGGGGCCTTCAAGAACATTCAAGAGGCCTGTGCCGCGACGATCAAGGTCACGTCGGAAACGCCAACGCACCGAAGCGCCAAACGCGTTTACGACAGGGGCTTTCCCGTTTTCCAGAACCTCTACCGCTCGCTCAAGGACGATTTTCAGCGCATCGCCGCGTTGGAGAAGTCACACCGCGGATAACATACCGATAACACTCGACTGATTTTCGTTGTTGGGAGGGGAGTCGGTTGGCGACATCAAGCGGATCGCGGGACGAGCGAACAGGGAGTGGAATGTGGCTGGACGTGATCCTGCTGACAACGGTGTTCTTCGTCACCGCGGGGTGGCCGCCGCCGGATGTCAATGAGGCCCACTACCTGACGAAAGCCAAGCGTTTCTGGGACTCGTCTTGGTGTCCCGGCGACTTGTTCCTGGATTCGGCCGACGCCCATGGAGTCTTCTACTGGACTTTCGGCTGGGTGACCCGTTTGGTTTCGCTGCCTGTGACGGCTTGGATCGGGCGATTCGTCAGTTGGACATTCCTCGCATGGGCGTGGACTCGATTGAGCCGCGCGATCGCGCCGAGTTGGCTTTGGGCCGTGTTGAGCGGAACGATCATGGCGGCTTTGGTCAGGCAATGCCATATGTCGGGCGAGTGGGTTGTGGGTGGTATTGAGGCCAAAACGTTCGCCATCGGGTTCGTCTTCCTGGGCTTGCGAGAGGTGGTTCGGGGCAGTTGGCCTCGGGCCGGAGCGATGCTGGGCGCCGCCACCGCCTTCCATGTGTTGCTCGGCGGCTGGGCCTGGATCGCGGTCGCCTTCGCTTGGCTGCTCAGCGGGCGAGGCGAGAGTTCAGTCCGCCGCTTGCTCCCCCACTGGCTCTTCGGCCTGGGACTATCGCTGCTGAGCCTCGTCCCGGCCATCTGGCTTAGTCAAGGAGTCAGTTCGGCTGAGCAGGCGTTGGCCAATCAGATCTATGTCTACGATCGGCTTCCCCACCATCTGGTCTTTCATCGATTCCCTCCAGCATTCATGTTTCGGCACGGGGTCCTTGTGACGGCGTGGGTCTGGGGCGCACTCTTGCTACGTAACGACTCCAGCCTGCGGCGAATAAATTCGTTTGTGGCAGGCGCCGTCTTGATTTCGGTTATTGGAATCGCGATCGATCAATCACTCGCGTCCCGACCTGCCCAGGCCGCCTCATTATTGAGGCTCTATTGGTTTCGCCTGGCTGACATAGCGGGTCCAATTGGAGTCGCCCTGATGATCATGTCGGCGATTCGCGTCGCCTACAACCGCAAGCATTTCATCGGGCCGTACGCGTTGGCGTTGGCGACGCTGTTGACGGCTGCCCATGTCGTACGGGTGCAATACGTTCGTCGAGCCGAAATGCTGCCAGCGGCCGTCAGGCAGCCATTGCGAAACATGACGCCGACGCGTCGCGATCGTTGGGTGTTGGATTGGCGCGACGCCTGTCGCTGGGCGAAAGACAACACGCCGCCAGACGCGCGTTTTCTCACGCCGCGGCACCAGCAGACCTTCAAGTGGTACTCACATCGTGGGGAAGTCGCCAATTGGAAAGACGTGCCGCAAAACGCCCAGGCCATTATCGATTGGCGCAACCGCATGGACGACGTCTACACGCCCGTCACTCGACAGTTCGGGCTCGGCGGCCGCGGCGCGCGTGAGCTCAAAGCGTTGGGGAAAAAATATGGGGCGGAGTACGTCGTCGTCGACCAATCCCTCTCGTCTCGAATCACCGGTCTTCGCCGCGTCTATCCGGATCCATTTACCGAATCGACCTTCGCCATTTACCAACTGCGTTAGAGGCTCGTTACGCGCCCTAAAGCTCCGCCGTAAATGGGCCCTGGGTCGTCCCCCGCGATCGTTGATGTTAGGTTGAGGTATGACCGCGGAAGTTAGTTTCAGATTGCGCCTAGCAGTATTTCCTCCCTAGCCAGCAGAGCTTAGGCGGCGAACTAGATGAGCCCTTTGCCAGCCGAGATTCTCGCCTTGCAGTCGAAATTGGCCTCGCCGCCAGGGCGTCGAGCACAGGCGGCGTTTGCGCCGGAGTTGAGTTACGGAAGACAGTTCGGCCCGCCGCCGCATCACGCTCGCCCTTCGTCCGTCTTGATCGCCTTGTTCCACCGAGATGGGAAATGGCGAACCACGTTGACTCGACGCAACCCGCGTCTCAAGGCTCACGCCGGGCAGGTCTGCTTTCCCGGAGGCGCACAAGATCCCGATGAAAATGCGGCTGAATGCGCCTATCGTGAATGGAGCGAAGAACTTGGCCCCCACGCGTCGAGTTGGCGTCTCGTGGGCGAATTGTCGCCTGTCTACGTCTTTGTCAGCAATCACTTTGTCCGACCGTTCGTCGCCTTCTGTCAACCGCCAGACTATGTTCCCAACGTCGACGAGGTCGAACAGGTGATTGAGTTTCCCCTTGAGTTGTTGTTCGATCCGCGATGTCGAGGCCGGCACGTTACCCATCGCTGGGGCACCCGTTTCGGCGCGCCCCACTATCATTTTGAGGGGGATCTGATTTGGGGTGCGACCGCGGTCATCCTAGCCGAACTGGGCGCGGTGGCCGAGTCGATCTCACTGGGCGTCTAGCCGGGGAAAAGAAGGGAAGACGGCCAGCGCCGGCGGAGTGCGGGCGTCGTTCGGTCTCCCCTAAAATGTGCTGGAAGGCTATATTCTGAGACTATTCCAAGCATTGGTTCGTGACGGAACGGCACTGTCGCCTTTCGCCCCGCCTGCGTGTCGCAACGTTGGCAAAGCCATTGGCGACTCGAGTTGCTCGGTTTAACGGCGGCCTTTTGGCTGGCCGCGCGAACCTCGGCTGGCGGTCCGACTGTCACACAGTGTGATCGGTCAAGAGGCGTTGTCGCAAGGAGCAGTTTCATGGTGCGAGTTGGCGTAATGGGCGCAACAGGCTACACAGCGCTGGAGTTGATGAAGTTATTTCGGAGGCATCCCGAGGTCGACTTGGCCGTGGTCACGAGCCGCCGCGAGGGCAACCCGCATTTGGGTTCGGTGCACCCGTCGCTCGCCGGCCTGTTTGATTTGCAACTAGAGAACATTGGCCCCGAAGCTATCAGCGGCCGCGTCGATTGCGTCTTCAGTTGTTTGCCACACGCTGCTTCGGCGTCGAGCGTCAAGGTTCTCTTGGACGCGGGCGTGAAAGTCATCGACTTCAGCGCGGACTACCGCCTGAACGATGTCGATACATATCAACACTGGTATGGCAACACTCATCCCGATCCAACGCGAGTCGGCTGCACGCCCTACGGGTTGCCGGAGTTGTTTGGCGGAGAACTTCGAGAGGCCGATCTCATCGCCAATCCGGGGTGCTTCCCCACGTCGGCGATTTTGCCCTTGGCCCCGTTCATCCAACAAGGCTTGATTGACCCGCAGGACATTGTTGTCGATTCCAAGACTGGCGTCTCGGGCGCCGGGCGAAGCCCCAAGCTCGCTTTTCACTACCCCGAATGCAATGAAAGTCTGGCGGCCTATAACGTGGGCCGCCATCGACACACGCCGGAGATCGATCAGATTCTTCAGCGTTTCACCGGCGTCAAGACTCAAGTTGTGTTCACTCCGCACTTAGTCCCCATGGATCGCGGGATCCTCTCCACCTGTTATTGTCGGCCAGTCTCGGATTCACTCAGTGAAGAAGCCTCGATAAACGTGCTGCGTGAATTCTATCGCGAGTCGCCATTTGTGCGCGTTGTGGAGCGATTGCCGGGCACCAAGGACACATCAGGCTCGAACTTCTGTGACATTACGGCGAGAGTCACCCGCGGTCGACTGATCCTAATTAGCTGCCTGGACAATCTGGTCAAGGGAGCGTCCGGCGCGGCTGTTCAAAACTTCAATCACCTGTTTGGCTTTCCCGAAACGACGGCGCTTTGATTTGCCGCGTTCGACTACTCCAGAAAACTAGCTTTCACCGAACGACAGGACACAAATGAAATGACTGCGCCCTTGCCCAAGGGATTCCAAGCAGCGGCCGTTCACTGTGGAATCAAATTGGATCCTGCCGCTGAGGATCTTGTCCTTATTCACTGTCCGCGAGACGCGGTTGCGGCGGGCGTCTACACGCAGAACCTTGTCTTCGCGGCGCCTGTCGCTATTGACCGCGAGCGGACGCCGACCGACAAGTTTCGTGTGCTCGTTGTCAACTCGGGCAATGCGAATGCCTGCACCGGTGATCGAGGGATGCAGGACGCTAGGCGAATGGCCGAAATAGCAGCCCGCAGCGTCGGCGCCGAAGACTCCCAAGCGCTCGTCATGTCGACTGGCATCATCGGCGAATACTTGCCGATGGAGGCTGTCGCCAACGGCGTGATGGCCGCAGCGGATGGCTTGGGAGAAACCGATGAACATGCGGCTGCCGCCTCTCGCGGAATCCTCACCAGTGACCGAGGGCCCAAGACAGCCAGTGCGGTCGCCCAGCTGTCCTCTGGCCCTGTCCGCGTGACCGGCATCGCCAAAGGCGCCGGGATGATTGGCCCAAAAATGGCCACGATGCTCGCAGTGATCACAACAGATGCAAAACTGAGCCCTCCCGCTGCCGCTGACATTCTGCGTTCCGCTGTCGACGTCAGCTTCAATCGCATTAGCGTCGACGGCCACACCAGCACGAACGACACCGCCTTGCTCATCGCTAGTGGCGAAGCGGGGGAAGGTGCGACGGGCATTGATTTTGAGACCCTCCAGCAATGCATCCAACAAGTCTGCATTGACCTAGCCAAGATGATTCCTGATGACGGCGAGGGGGCCTCGCACCTGATTCAAGTCGAAATCGAGGGGGCCGCCGACGATCAGGACGCCGACCGGGTGGCCCGAGCCGTTGGCGACAGCCCGCTGGTCAAGACTGCTGTCAGCGGCGATGATCCCAATTGGGGCCGCATTGTCTCGGCCGCCGGATACGCCGGCGCCCAATTCGACCCCAATCGCGTGACGTTACAAATCAACGGAACTTTACTTTTTCAGAACGGCCAACCAGTCCCGTTCCAGGCGGAGCAGGTGAGCCGTTCCATGCGAGAGAATCGTCAACTTACGATCCAATTGTCGCTCGGCGCAGGCAGCGGAAAATGCTGCTATTGGGCCAGCGATCTGACCTGCGACTATGTGACATTTAACGCCGACTACCATACATGAATGATCCAGTCTGGAGAGTGCGACGAGGCGCCTGCATCTTTGCGGCAATCTTCATAGTCGCTGTGCTAGGCTATCGGTTTGGCGCCGGGTATACATGGCTTGCCTCGGTGTGGATGGTTGTCGTGACCATCTCTAGCGTCGGCTTCGGCGAGGAGAGCGTCAAAGATCCCGGCTTTCAGTTGTTTACAATCGCGGTGATTGTCATTGGTATGTCCGCCGCTGCCTACACATTCGGCGGATTCGTTCAGGTGTTGGTCGGCGGCGAACTTGCATCGGCACTGGGAAACAATCGTATGAAACGCGAAATCGGACAACTTCGAAACCACGTGATCCTCTGCGGGTTTGGAAGAATGGGACAGGAGCTCAGCGATTCGCTCGAGCGAATGAAGATGCCCTACGTTGTGATCGACAAAGATGCTCCCAACCAAGAGGAACAGCAAGTCGATGATTGCCTGCGTTTGATTGGCGATGCGACCGAGGAGGAGTTGCTGCAGCAGGCCGGGCTTGAGCATGCACGCGCTATCGTCTCGTCCATTCCAAACGACGCGGAGAACGTCTTCATCACCTTGACCGCCAGGGAGCAAAACCGGGACATCCTGATTGTGACGCGAGCCGAACATCCGTCAACAGAGAAGAAACTGCGCCAAGCCGGCGCGGATCGAGTGGTGATGCCCACGATTGTGGGCGCCCATCAAATGGCTCGGACGATCACCAAACCCACCACAGCCGATCTGCTCAACTTGATGTCAGACGCCCAGCTTGACGTCGAGCTCGATGAGTTGATGGTGCCGGAAAACAGCCCGCTCGTGGGAATGGATGTCCGCGAGAGTGAAGCCCACCGCACCCACAAGCTGCTTGTTGTTGCGATCAAGAATGCCGATCAGAAAATGGTGTTCAACCCGCCCGCCGACTACGTCGTTCAGCTTGAGGATATTCTCCTCGTTATGGGCCACGCCGAAGATATCGAGACGTTTCGGCGGAGATACGTGCTCTGACGCGGGCCAGCTTCCCGAGGTCACTTCCCGAGGTCACTTTCGGGCGTCACATCTGCTAGCACTCAACTATTCAGTGCAGAACTGTCTATCCTCGCATCTTCAAATCCGATAGACTTCGCCCCAATTTCCCGACGATGACAAGTCGGAGGCGGCCGTCCACTGGCCCGCCAGAGCCCTGATTATTACCAATGCTCCGATACGCCCGTTACGAGGATTCGCTCGATAACCGACAAGTTGCTCAACCGCTTCGCCGTTGCGATGATCGTGAGGAACGAGGCGGAGACCATCCGAGACAGTCTGGCCGCGATCGCGCCGATCGCCGACGAGATCGTTGTTTTCGACACAAGCGACGACGACGAGACGCAGCAAGCCGCCGCGGAGTTCGATACGAACTGGATTCGAGGTGATTGGAGCGACGACTTCTCGGCAGCCCGTAACGCCTGCTCCGCCCAAGTGAGCGCGGACTGGCTGTTGTGGCTCAACGCCGGCGAGACGATCAGCCTGGAAGACGCGGAGAACCTACGCGCGTTCGTACTCAACGAGGCGGATTCGAACACGGCCTATATGCTACTGGTGGCTTCCGCGCCATCGAAAGAACAACGGGACGCAGAACAGATCGGGCAGTTTCGCTTGCTGCCTCGCCGAGACGACATGATCTTCGAGGGTCGCGTGTCTGAAACGGCAACCGTTTCGATACTGGGCGCGAAGATGAACATGGAAGGCCTGCCTCTCCGGATCCTCCGCAGCGAGCGCGAGCATGACGCGGACCGGAAAGCGACGAGAGCGCGGCGCAACTTGAAACTTGCCGACCTCCAGATTGCAGCGAGCGGGCCGACCGCTCGGATGTCTAACTGCTCCGCGGCGGCCTACCAAGATCTCGGCGATGCTGAGCGGGCGGTGAAGGCGTTTGCTGTCGCAGTTGACATCGCCGCGCCAGGTTCTTCTGACATGTTGGAAGGTTATTACGGCTTGCTGACCACGCTCGATTCCGTTGCCGGAAGCGACGAACAGCAACTACAACTCTGCTTGAAAGCGTTGGAAATCTACCCGCTCGATTCCCAGCTGTTGTGCGCGATGGGCAGCTACCTGCAGCGGCAGCAACGCATGGATCTGGCCTCTCGATCCTACGAGACCGCATTTCGGTTTGGGCAAGTCAATCCGGAAGTCGCCCATGTGGGCCGCATCCAGGAGATCTGCGCCGTCTGTTTCGGCCTCTCCTTGCAAGCCCAAGGCGAAGACCTGAAGTCGCTGGAAGCGTTTACGACGGCCGTCGCCCAACAGCCGGAGTCGGAAACGCTAACCAGGCACTTGCTGAACGCCTACATCCGGCAGGGCCTGCGAGATGAAGCGATTCAGTTGGTTGGCCATCTCGGAATCACCGAGCACAAGGAGGCGCTGACCAGCGCCGTTCGTGGAGCCTGCTTGGCGAGCAAAGAGAACTGGCTGCCGGCAAATGCCTATCTCAAGACAGCCTTTGACGCCGGGTGTCGAGACGTCGTCTGTCTGCGTTGGTATGCCGTTGCCCTGCTTCGCCAAGGACTAGTCAATGAGGCCAAGGTTGTGTTGGCCGAGTGGGAAGCCGTCGATGCTCACGACGCCGAGCTAAAGAGCTACCTGGCGATGATTGCCCCCGCTGCCCCCGAGGCGACTCAGGACGAGCCCGCAGGGGAGGCGACCCCCGCCGCTGCCCTCCCTCCTGGTACACGTCTGGACGGCAAGGCAGCCGTACGACCGCACCTCGCTCGAACGCATCTGGGCATTCCCGTGCCGCCCATATCGAACGACTGATCGTCTGGGAGTTGGAGACATCGCGGCAGCAGACTGTCGCGCGATTCCGCGAGGGCCGAGTAAGACCTGAGGTCTGGGCTCAGCGTGCGGAACGCAAAATCGGCGCCACCGCGCCAAACCGTCGGTTTGGGCGGCGGTTTCTGGCCATTTGCACCACCCGGGCCAATTTCGGCTGAAGAGTCGGCCTTGGGCGGTGTATGTTTAAGGTGCTGACGACGACGTCGCCAGCCCAAATGAGGCTTTCTCACCCCCGTGTTTTGGGGCAGGTTTTGCCACTCCCGGCATGCCTGCCCTTTTTTCGTTCTTGGCCCTTGGGCGAGGGGCGCGACCAAGCGTCAGTGCGTTTGGAGCATATCAGGCGTCGATCCCCCCTTTTCTCGCATTTCTCGGCGAACAGTTGGCCCATCGGTAGGGGACGGGGACTGTAAAAACTCGCGTTTACCGTTACATTTATCGGACTAAGGACGTGCTCGGCTCTGGGTCGGCATTAAGAACGAGGCAACGACGGCCCAAGCGAGTCGATTCGATGTCCTCTTGCGTAGAGCAAAGGTGTGGGAGTGAAAGAATGACTTTGAATGAGCTGACCGAATCGGACGGTCCGACGACCGGCGTTTCCCACGTTTTGGGCGACGACCTTGAGGCGACGACGATCACCCAGCCGATCGTCCCAGCGCCGGTCGTCCCAGCGCCGGTCGTCCCAGCGCCAGACGTCCCAGCGGCAGACGTTATCGTGGCGGACGAGCAGAGCGACGTCTCTGATTTCGAGGACGAGGACGACGCCGACAGCATGGATGATTTCGACGACTTTGATGACGACTTCGACGACGACTTTGAAGAGGAAACTGACGACGAGTACGAGACGCTCGATGATGAATTCGACGATATAGGAATCCATGTCGAAGACGACGATGACGACTTCGATGATGACGATGACGACGATGACGCCAAATAGCGGCCTCGTCCATTTGAGCAATTGAGCGGCCTTCGTTGATGTGGTGACGAAGGCCGTGTCTATTTCACTCCGCGTTTTTCCAGCCAACACAGCCCTCCCCGTAGCAGATTTGCGCCAGACAATGTTTCAAGATCTTCCCAACCGGCCCGACTTCCCGCGACTTGAAGAGGACATCCTAGAGTTCTGGAAGGCCAACGCCATCTATGAAAAGTCTCTCGCGAATCGCGCCGACGCCAAGCCGTTTGTATTTTTCGAGGGACCGCCTACGGCCAACGGTTTGCCTCATCCAGGCCATTGCCTGACTCGAGCGATCAAGGACTTGTTCCCTCGTTACCGCACCATGCGAGGCTACCGGTGCGAGCGCAAAGCCGGCTGGGACACACACGGCTTGCCTGTCGAGGTAGAAGTTTGCAAGGAACTGGGCATCCACCGCAAGGAGGAGATTGAGGCGTTCGGGATTGAACCATTCATTCACCAATGCCAGGCAAGCGTTTGGCGCTACATGAAACAATGGGAGCAACTCACCGAACGGCTGGGCTTTTGGATTCACTTGGAGGATGCCTACGTCACGTACCACCAGAGCTACGTAGAGAGTGTTTGGTGGTCGCTGAAGAGCCTGTTCGATCGCGGTTTGCTGTATGAAGGCTACAAGATTGTCTGGTGGTGGGCCCAAGGGGGAACTGCCCTGAGCGCCGGGGAAGTGGGCGAGGGTTATCGGCCCGTTGCCGATCCCAGTGTGTTCATCAGGTTCCCGTTGCTCGATGAAGACGCCTCGCTCTTAGTTTGGACAACGACGCCATGGACCCTGCCTAGCAACCAGTTCGCCGCGGTCCGCAGCCAAATTGAATATTCAACGGTGGAGGACGTTGAGTCGGGCGAGCAACTGGTTCTAGCCGCCGATCTAGTGGAGAAGGTGTCGGCCAAGGCGGGCCGAGAGTGGAAGGTCATTTCGACTCGACCGGGCTCAGAGCTTCTTGGCCTCCGATACCGACCGCCGTTCGACTACTATTACGCACAGCAAGCCGACGAACAGGGCAGCCTGCTCGATGGCGGAACTCAGCATCTCGCTTGGCGAGTGGTCGAGGCGCCGTTCGTGACCACAGAGAGCGGGACGGGGATCGTCCATCAAGCACCTGCTTTCGGCCAAGACGACTACGAAGTTCTACTGGCCGAGCAGACCCGATTCGCAGAAGGCGAAGGACCTCGCTTGATCTGTGCGGTTGGGCCCGATGGCCGCTTCACCTCCGACGTCCCCGACTTCGAGGGCGTCTGGGTGAAGGACGCCGACAAAGACATCACCCGCGCGCTGCGGGAAGCAGGCGTGTTGTATCACCTGGAGCAATACCTCCACGACTACCCGTTCTGTTGGCGAGCTGACCAAGACCCGCTGATTCAGTACCCCAGAAAAAGTTGGTTTATTCGCACCACCGAGTTCAAGGAACAGTTGCTCGCCAATAACTGCGAGATCAACTGGCTGCCGGAACACATCAAGCGCGGCCGTTTCGGTAACTTCCTGGAATCCAACGTCGACTGGGCGTTGTCGCGCGAACGCTTCTGGGGGACCCCGTTGCCGATCTGGGTCTGCTCGGAAACGGGAAAACGCGAAGCGGTCGCACAATATGACGAGGTGCTGAAGAAACCCGGCCTCAAGGGAACTGAGGTTTGGGAGCAAGCGAAGGCGGCCAACCCCGACCTGCCGGACGACCTGCGGGTGCACAAGCCATACATCGACGCGATCACCTACGACTCGCCGTTCGCCCAGGGCGCGAGAATGGAACGCGTTACCGAAGTGATCGACTGCTGGTATGACTCCGGCGCGATGCCCTTCGCCCAATGGGGTTATCCCCATCAGAATCGCGACGCGTTCGAGGCCCAGTTTCCCGCCGACTTCATCAGTGAAGCAATCGACCAAACTCGCGGTTGGTTCTATAGCCTGCTGGCGATCAGCACGCTGCTTCACGGGAAACCCGAGAACAACGCAGACAATCGAGAGGACGGCCAACTCGTCTCCGCTGACGGGAACTCTGGCGATCCGTTGATGTCCGAGCATGAACTGCCCCATCCGTTTCGCAACTGTATCGTGTTGGGTTTAATGCTGGCTGAGGCGTATGCGTGCCGAAAATGCGATCACCGCCACCTCACGGAAGTTCGGGAATGCGAGAAGTGCGGCGGCAAGGTCGATCGCAAGGTTGAGAAGATGTCGAAGAAGCTGCGCAACTATCGCGAGCCTCAGCAGATATTCGACAATCACGGAGCGGATGCGTTGCGTTGGTATTTCTTCGCCAATCAAGCGCCTTGGAGCTCAATCATTTACAGTGAGCGAGCGATCAAGGAGAGCAGCGCGAGTTTTCGTCTGACGCTTTGGAATGTCTACAAGTTCTTCGTGCTAAACGCCAACGCCGATAATTTCTTTGTACCGGAGTCCTGGATCAGCGGCGACGCAGGTCAGTTGACCTCGGACGACTTATCCCGAGCTGAGAGTTACCGCCCGCTGGCCGAGCGCGACGAAATCGACCGTTGGATCCTGAGCGAACTGCATGCGACAGCAGCAGCCTTGGTCGACCGCATGGACAACTATGACAACTTCGCAGCGGCCCAGAGGCTAGAGTCGTTCGTTGAACTGCTCAGCAACTGGTGGTTGCGCCGCAGTCGCGATCGGTTGTGGAGCAGCGACAATCAATCCGTCGAGAAACTCGACGCCGCCTGGACGCTCTATGAATGTCTGATCACGGTCACGAAACTGGTTGCCCCGTTTACGCCGTTTATGGCTGAGATGATTTGGAGCAACCTCGCCGGAGGATTCGGCGAACGCGCGGTGGAGAGCGTCCATCTCTGCGACTATCCGACGGGCGACGAGCGAGTGATCGACGAAACTCTGTCGCAGCAAATGGGTCTCTTGAGGCAAATTGCTTCGCTCGGGCTTTCTGCTCGAATTGGCGCGAAACTGAAGACTCGCCAACCGCTCGCGAGGGTGGAGGTGATTCGCGCCGATTCGGATCATCAGCAGTGGCTTTCGCAGCACGACGCTTTGTTGCGAGAGGAGCTCAACGTCGAATCGATCGAATACGCCCAAAGCGCGGACCACTATATTGACTACGAAGTACACCCCAACTTCAAACGCCTCGGAGCGCGGTTGCGCCAGCACATGCCTGCGGTGAAGAAATGGCTGAATCAGGCCGATGGCGCCTCGTTGCTCGCAGACATGGATGAGGCGGGCAAGATTTGTGTGCAGGTCGACGGCGCCGAGTTCGAACTAGACAACGACGACATCGAAATTCGCATGCAGGCCAAACCGGGTTGGGCGGCGGCCGGGGATCGCGGCTGCGTCGTTGTTCTGGCCACCGAACTGACGGATGAGTTGATTCGGAAAGGGCGAGCCCGCGATCTCGTACGGATGATTCAAGAGGTTCGCAAAGAGCTCGACTGCCAATACACAGACCGCATCGAAGTCGGCATCGTCGGCCCCTGGGACGAAACCGTAATCGAACACGCCGAGTTTATCGGCGGCGAGACTCTGGCGGTTTCCGTGACGACGGCCGCGCTCGACAACGTTCCCCCGCGAGCCTTCGAGACGGTGGAAGGCAATGTTTCCATCAATGTCAAGATTGTAACTACTTAGAATTCGATGAGCTTCGCCAGCCGTTCGATAACCCTGGATTGGCGAATGTTCCCAGCGACTGCTTAGCGGCTCGAAGTCAACCCAGCGAATACGGCGCCCGAAACCATGTCCGATCCCACAGCGTTACTGCCGGTAGCCGTCTTGATCTCCGGTGGCGGGACGACACTCAAGAACCTGCTCGACCAAATCGAAGCGGGCGCGCTTCGTGTCGACATCAAACTAGTCATTTCCAGCAATCCCAAGGCTCGTGGACTGCGCTACGCCGAGCAAGCGGGCATCGACACCGTCACTGTCGAAAAAGAGCTTTGCAGCGACGATCAGGCATTTCGGCAAGCCGTGTTTGAACCCTGCCGTCAACGCGGAGTGCAATTGGTGGTGATGGCGGGGTTCCTCAAACATGTTCTGATTCCAAAGGACTTTGAGAACCGGGTGATGAACATTCATCCCGGCCTGATCCCGGCCTTCTGTGGGCGAGGCTACTACGGCTTGCGTGTCCACTCGGCAGTGCTCGAATACGGGGCAAAGGTGAGCGGCTGCACAATCCACTTTGTCGACGATGAATACGATCACGGTCCAATCATCTTGCAGCGAGTTGTCGAGGTGCGCGACATCGACACTCCCGAATCCTTGGCCGCTCGAGTTTTTGACGCTGAATGCAGCGCCTATCCACAAGCAATTCAACGATTTGCCGATGGCCGCATCCAAATGGACGGGCGCCGAGTTCTCTCGGGCGACTAAGTACGCGCACGCAATCGGAGTCGGACGACGCCGAATCTGGGCCCAATCGGCTACTCGTTTCGCACGCGTTCGATTCGCCGCCGCACCGCTTCTCCATCAACGGGAATGACGCGTGAGGTTGCGGTCAATTCCGTTTCCAGAATGTCGCGATCCTGGTTATCCATGGAGTTGAACGTGTACTGCACGATGTAGGCTCCAATACTGATGCCTTGGCCAACATAAACAGGCGGCCAAAAGGACTGGGCGTCGGTGGCGAGCGTTCTAGCCAGCAATCTAGTGGCTCGACCCGAGAATCCGCCCAAGGCCATCTCCAGCCGTCCTTGCGACTCGCGGTGAATGTAGAAGACCATCGCCGCGTCTTGATTGGAATCTTGCCAGGGGACGTGGTCCCACTTGCCGCCAGGACCTTCAAAGTAGATTCCGGGCATCTTTGACTCGCCGCCCTGAGACAAGGTCACGCCGCCCGCGCACGACGGCGGCTTGGGATCCTCGTCACGATAGCGAAACCAAATTGGGCAGGACCGCTCCGTCGGCGTCCGCACGTCATCCTGGCTCTTAAACGGCGTGCAGCCAAACGAATCGGCCAAGACAAGTTCTACGACAGGGTTGCTCTTCGTACTTCCCAGGCATAACAGCGCCTTGTCGTGCGGCGAACGGGCGAATTTCTGAAACACGGTACCCGCCCGCTCCGCTACTTCCTCCGCCGTCCCCTGGCCCGGGCTCCATACCAGCGACTGACGAATGTGCTCGGGATGAGGCGTTGAGATCTTGCGTTCCCGCCCCTGGTCCGCCTCGTCGCTGGCGCCGTGTTGTGCGGCGCCGCCAAGGGTGGAGACGCCATTGAGCAAGGCACCGAGCAGGAGCGAATCCGAGGCGACCACCCAGGCGCCTTCCGCCCACTCCTCGCGATTGGCTCGACGCACGCCGAGGCAGAGTTCCAAACGGCGCCGGCGAGCCAACAACTCCCAGAAATTCTCGGGCTCCACCGCGAACAGCACGCCGGGCAATTGGTCGGCCGTCACATAGCCATGTTCGATGAGATAGTCGCAAAGCCGCGAGAGGGCCTGCAATGGTATGTACTTGACCTCGTTCTTGAGCAGATTAGCCACCTGGTGGCGGTCAAGCCCGGTGTGTTCCACGATCGATTTGATCGTCCCTGGTCGTTTTCTGGGGTCCGGGACATGCCCCAGCAATTCCGCCAAACGAAACGAATATCGCACCACAACCCTCCAGTTAAGGGGGAAGTAAGAGCCCGCATCATCAAATAGATGAATCTACGGCGTGTATATACACTGTAGCGATGCCGGCGACAGACGTCAATGGAGCGGCGATTCTGCCAGACGTCGGCGAGAGGGCCCCGCAGGGGCGAAACGACGCCCCAAGACGGAGTGCTGGCTGGATCTGCAATCGCCAGGAAGAGACGCGACGCCCGCGCCTTCTGGCGGGTCCGCAAAGTGAGATTTGAAGGCTAACGCCCGCGGTTGAGGCGGCTTCGGCGATTCATATAGTCAATCATCATCTCACCCGGATTGCGACTCGTGTCGATCAGAACCCGTTCACACCGGTTGCGAAGGGCGACTTCCTCAAGTTGTTCGTTGAAGGCTCGCATTGCGGTCAGGTAATCATTGCGAAGGTCATTGGGTTGGGCGAGCAACGATTGGTCGACTTCGAGTCCCAGAAACTTGATCATCCCGTCGAAGCTGAATTCAAGTTCGTCGTTGTGCATGACTTGGAATAGCACAACTTCATGCTTGCGGTAGCGGAGCCGTTGCAACGCGGATTCCAGCGCATCCAAGTCTCCAAAGAAATCACTGATGACGACCACGATTTCCCGCCGGCCGATCCGGCTCTCCAGTTCGTTGAGGCAAGCCCCAAGATCCGTTTGCGACTCGGGCTTGATGCTATCAAGATGTTCGGTCATCCGAATCACTTGATCGAGATGATTGGAAGGCGGGACATACCCACGCAGTGCCGTATCGAAAGTCGAAAGCGAGATCTTATCGCTTTGTCTTACGACGGCGTACGCCATCGCCGTGGCCAGCTTGGCGCCGTAGAGCATCTTCTGTTGATCGCCTTCGCCATATCGCATTGATGCGCTGACATCGAGGATCAAGTGGCAGACGAAGTTCGTTTCCAGTTCGTACTGCTTGACAAATAGTTTCTCGCGAGTGTAGTAAACGCGCCAGTCGATGTGTTTGGGATCATCGCCCGGCGAGTATTCGCGATGTCCGGCGAATTCAACGGCAAAGCCAGAGAGCGGTGATTTGTGGGCGCCGGCAAGATTGCCCACGACGAGGCCCTGCGGACGAAATGGCCGTTGGGCCATCGCGGCTAGGATTTCTGGTTCGAGGTATTTGGAAAGCGCGCTTTTCATTTCGCATTCTTGCCTAGAGCAACTGCGTTCGGGTGGGTCTTGAGGCGGGACGAGCGTCTAGGCTGCCGGTCGATTGTATTCGCGATCGGCGGGTATCGCTTCGAGCAGTTTTTCGATCAACAGTTCGCTATCGACTCCGTTAGCTTGGGCCGAGAAGTTGGCCGCAATGCGGTGTCTTAAGGCGGGCTTGGCGACTGCCTGTACATCTTCGATGCCGGCGTGAAAACGCCCCTGAAGTGCTGCTCGAGCTTTTGCGCAGCCGACCAAAGTCAACACGCCGCGGGGGCCGGCGCCCCAGTTGACCCATTGATTGACAAAATCGGGAGCCTCCTCGGTCCCGGGCCTTGAGGCCCTCACAAGCGCCCAGGCATAGCCGAGAACTTGATCGCTCACGGGCACTCGCTTGACCAGCTGTTGCAGTTCGATGATCTCTTCACCGTGCATGCAAGGCGCGATATCGCCCAAATCGCCGCTAGTGACTCGTCTGGCAATGTCCCATTCTTCAGCGCCCGTTGGGTAGTCGACACGAATGTAGAGCAAGAATCGGTCGAGTTGGGCTTCGGGCAACGGGTACGTCCCCTCTTGCTCCAGTGGATTCTGGGTGGCCAACACGAAGAAGGGCGCGGGCAGGGCGTGGGCTTCGCCGCCCACGCTGATTTGCCTTTCCTGCATGGCTTCGAGCATCGCAGCTTGGGTCTTAGGCGGCGTTCGATTGATTTCGTCGGCCAGCAGGAGATTGGCGAAAATCGGTCCCGGCAAGAACCGATAGCGTCTTTCGTGCGTGACCGGATCTTCTTGAATCACCTCGGCGCCAGTCACATCGCTCGGCATCAGGTCTGGCGTGAACTGAATACGCTTGAACGTCAGGTGCAATGATTGGGCCAGTGAGCCAACGAGCAGGGTCTTGGCCAATCCTGGAACGCCTTCTAGCAGCGCGTGTCCGCCTGCCAGCATCGCGATCAGGACTTGCTCAATCACTGCGTCCTGGCCAACGATCGCCTTGGACAGTTCCGTGCGAATCTTCTCGTATTGTTGGCGACATTTCTCAACTGCGGCGACATCTGGGTCAGTCATTGTTGGGTGGGCTCTATGTGGCGGGGATTAATGGCGGCTGGAAACGACCGGCGAGGTAATCTCGCCGGCTAATCGATACTTTGGAAATAACGTCGCAGTCGCTCTTCATAGCCTTTGGGCGCGTTGCGACGAGCGCGAGCTTGGATGGCTTTTCTCAACGAGGGCGGCAGTTTCGCGAACCAAGGGTCTCCGTCGAATCGCTTGGCCTCAACGGTCGAGTCCTCGCCTTCGCCGCCAGCATCGGAATCGCCTTCCGCGGGAGTGTCGCCGGGCATATCCGATTGCTGGTCGCCCTGCTGCTTTTTCGAGGAATCGCTTTTCGATTGCTCTCCATTCTGCTTCGACTTCGAAGAGGACTGTGACTCTGACTGCTCGGAATTCAAATCGTCCTGGCCAGCCATCGGGTCCGCGGCGGCTTGGGCGAGCGCGGCCGCTTGCAACTCCGAGGCCTTGGCCCCGGCGATTTGTTGGGCCGTTGTTTCAGGCGAGTTGGGGACGAGTCCCGAACCGAGTTCGGACGAGGCCTGCTCGCCCTCTCCCGGCTGTCCCTCTCCTGGCTGTCCCTCTCCTGGCTGCCCCTCACTTGGCTGCCCCTCGCCCGGTTGACCCTGACTGCTGTCGGCGGGCGCCATTGGCTCGCCACTCGACGGTTCGCCAGCCTGGCCCTGAGGCGGTTGATCGGCCGGCTCGCCTGCCTGTGCATCTCCGGGCTGTGCCGCGGAATCAGCTGCGGCGGCCGCATCGGTTGGCGGCTTGGCGGCTTGAAGTTGAGAGGCGGACTCCAGCCCCTTGCGGATCGGTTCGTTGGCGACTTGCGTCTGCCCCGAGACTTCAGCCGCGCCTTCGCCCGTGGCGCGCTGGGCGTCCGCGAAAGTTTGCTGAGCCTGCTGGAGCGCCTCGGCGGCCGCCCGTTGGGCTTCGGCGTTGGGGTGAGGATCATCGGGATTGGCTTTGGGCGTCGTGTCCGCCAATTCGCCGAGCCGATTGGCCTGCTCTTCGATCTGTTCACGAGCAGCCTGTTGCTCGGCAGCCAATGCTGCGATCGCCTGGGCGATTTGACGGTCGCGTTCGATTCGCCGTTGTCGCGCCGCCAAACTGGCGACCGCCCGTTCAACGGATTGCTTGGCTTCCTCCTGAGCCCGAAACGGCTGGTCCGTCGCAGGCTGTGGGCTTGATGGTTGTGCTTCTCCAGCGGCGCCCGGTTCGCTGCTGTCCGGTTCGCCTTTGCCGGGTTCACTGCTGCCGGGTTCACTGCCCGCCTCGCTGGGCTCACTCGCCGATTGTGGCTCAACGCCGCTCGCCGCCTTCTTCGCTCGTTCCAGAGCAGAGGCTGCGCTGGGGTCCAATTTGGAGGCTTGCTTGGCAAGTTGTTCGAATTGTTCGCTCTTCTTGCTGAGAGAATCAGCTTGCGCGGCGGCGTTCTCCGAAATCGCCTGACGAAGCTCTTTTTCCGAATTGTCCAGAGCCTGGGCCGTCGTCTTTTGTGAGTCGAGGCCTTCTTCTGTCTTGTCTTGTTGCAAAAAGTCCTCGGCCTGATTTGACGAGTCAGCAGCCTTTTGGGCGGCGTTGGCGGCAGCCGG
>CAZWOU010000121.1:0-18902 GCA_964635375.1 uncultured Pirellulaceae bacterium
GCAGTCTGGCTTCGCTACGCTACGCCGGACTGCCGCTCTGTTTTTACAGAACAAAAGGTACACCACCATTTCCGATACGATCACCCAGATGATTGGTCCCAGACTGACGGCATAGAAGGCCACAAACGATAAAATAGGAGCCAGCAGTCCCGACGAAGCTGGCAACGTGGAATCACTGAATCGCAACCCCAGGACAAGCATGGAAATTCCCATGCCAGCCAGTCCGCACAACAGCAAGGGCTTGCGGCCTAGTTTGTCGATCGTCAGCATCGCCAACAGCGAGAAGGCGAAGTTAACGCATCCCAGTACAACGGCACCCAGAAGAGCCGTCGACACATCTTCACCGGCTCCCCTCATGAGAATTGCCGGCCCGTACAGAATCACAGCATTGATGCCGACAGTGACCGAAAGTACGGCAAGCACAAGTCCAGTGATGAGTGCCCAGCGTATCTTCCTATGGAACAGATCCTGCCATCGGGCTGATTCACGTTTCACCGCTTCTTCAATAGTCCGCAGTTCGTTGCTTGCCTCGCTTTCGCCCATCACCGGAGCAAGCACGCGCATGGCCTCCTGAGTGTTGCCTCTGGTGATTAACCAGCGCGGGCTTTCCGGCAACACAAACGTCGCAACCAACATGAGCAGCGCTGATGGCACTCCCATGCCAAACATCCACCGCCAGCTTTCCGAACCCAAGTCCGCCGCCTTCCAACCTGTGTAGAACGCGGCCAGGATGCCCGTCACGATTCCGATTTGAACCAGCGACACCAGTAGCCCGCGAGACTTCGCCGGGGAGATTTCCGCGAGGTAAAGCGGAATGATCATGGCCGCGCCTACGGCAAGACCCGCCAAGGATCTGCTCACCAGGAGAATCGAGATATTGTTGGCAGCGGCTGACAGCACCGCCGACACCAGGAATACCAACGCCGTCGCTACCAGCACTTTCCTGCGTCCCAGTCGGTCGCTCAGTGGGCCAGCGAGCAAGGAGCCCACCGCTGCACCAAGGCTCAGATTGCTGACAACGAGTCCGAGCTGCCATGTGGAAAGCTGAAACTGGTCTGCGAGAAACGGCTCAGCTCCGGCGATGATGGCCAGCGTGAAACCGTACTGAAATCCCGTGATCAAGGCCGCCAGGGCCGCAACCGCAACGTATCGCGTTACTCGATGAGATGACGTCATTCGATCTTCCAGGCACTTTGAATTGTCGAATGACTCGTATTCATTTCAGTTTGCGTGGCGGTCTTGTTCATCAGACAGTCACTTTCGGTCTGATACGTCGACGTTATTTTCCGCCGTTTGACTGATTCTCGCTCTTGAGCTCCTCGATCAGCTGATCCAGGATAGCCAACTGGCATAGCCGTGGAACGATGGAAAAACTGCCCTCGGGACGTTCAACGGACTGCGTTGGAAGCAAAACGTCGACCAACTGACCAAGCTCACTCGCAGGTTCGTTGGTCAATCCAATTGTGGGAATTTGAGCCTGCTTTGCTTTGCGCACTGCACGAACAGGAAAACTCGTTTCGCCTGAGTGCGAGATGGCCACCAACACGAGCCCTTTCGCCGACGGTGCAAGCGCGAAATCAACAGCCTGATCGTCCAGCAGAGAAACTGCGTGCCTGCCAAAGGCACACAGAACATCACCCAGGATTTGACCAACACCTCCGGAAGCTCCCGAGCCGACGATCGCAATGCGCTTTGATCGGCGGAGCATAGCCGCCGCCTTTTTAAGAGTTGACCGGCACGCTGTCAGACTCGCCTGCATGTCTTCTGAGGGAATTTGTGTCGTCGGTTTTTCCGACTCTCGTACCGAATCACGTGTCGTGAGTTCTCTCAGCACGTGATACTTCAGATCCTGGTAGCCATCGAAGCCGGCCGCGCGAACGGCTCGCAGCACGGTCGCATCGCTCGTTCCACACCACGCGGCAACGTCCCGCAGGCTGCCGGTGGCAACCCTTGATGGATCGCGCAGCAGATGCCTGGCCACGTCGGCCTCACCGGGCCGCATGTCTTGGAGGGATGCCTCGATTCTTTCAGTGAATTGCATGTGCGACATTGTGTAGAGTCAGGGTTGTAAACGCAACACGCTTGCATGTTCGACTGCCCAGAGAGGATGAAGACCTTGAGCGGGCGTGGCTTGTCAGCCAAAACCAACGCGGGCAAAGACACGCCAGCCAGTAGGGCCGTCAGCGGTGGGAGCAGCGATGAAAACCGCAAGAATTGCATGAGTCGATCTCCAGGGGGGGGCGATATTAGCCTGGCAAGGTTCTCTCTCACCAGTTTGGCATGCCAAGTCACGCAGGTTACCAGTTTACGCACAGGCGAAGTCGCTTTGAAGACCCGGTGTAGAGGGAAGTCGGCAGTGGAGGGGGCTCTGGCACTCTCGCCGGCGCGTAACGCGCAAGATAAGATCAACGCGATAAGATCAACGCGTATGTCCTTCAGCCTGTTCGATAGGATTCCGTCATGTTTTCGAGATTCTTGGCCATTCTGGTGTTTCTATCGCTGGCTCAGCCAGTTCTTTCGGGCGACGCCGTCAAACCCAACGTCATCTTTGTGCTTGCCGACGACCTGGGCTGGGGCGAGTTGGGTTGTTATGGAAACGGTTTCAATGAGACGCCGCACTTGGACCGACTGGCGAAGGGCGGCATGCGGTTCACGCAAGCGTATGCGGCCGCTCCCGTCTGTTCGCCGTATCGCGCCGCTTTGCTGACCGGGCAATACCCAGCGAGGGTTGGCATCACTGATTATCTTCGACCCAACTCTGCAAACGCGTTATCGACCGATCACCTGACGTTGCCCGAGATGTTCAGGCGTGGCGGCTATCGCACCGGCATGATCGGCAAGTGGCATCTGACAGGCTATGCGCATCACGGCGCCGAGCATGAAGTCAAACCGGTTGACCAGGGGTTTGGCTGGGAAATCGCCCGCGAGGTAAAGGGCGTTGGCAACGGTGCGAACTTCTGGCCGTACGTCTTTCGCGATCAGGGCGTCCGCTGGATCAATATCCCCGAGAACCGCCTCGGCGAGGAGGAGTTTCTTGTCGATCGCATGAACCGGGAGGCAGTCGATTTTATCGAACGGAACAAGGACGGCCCGTTCTTTCTTTACCTGAGTCACTACGCTCCGCACACGATTCTAAATGGCAAACCAGAGCTTGTTGAGAAATATCGAAGCAAGCATGCCCCCGGGAAGAGCACGCGCGAGAAATGTTACTTGTGCAAGGACCGCGGACGCCCAGGTGATTCGCTTCACCACTGGGCCGGAGACCACAACCCGCACTTGGCCGCTATGTTGGAGAGCATCGACGACGGGATCGGCATGGTTCGCAACAAGCTCGATGAGCTCGGGCTCGCCGACAACACCATCGTGATTTTTACAAGCGACAACGGCGGCGAAACCAACGTCACGTCGAACGCGCCACTTCGCGGCGGCAAGAGTGAACTCTATGAAGGTGGCATACGCGTGCCGATGGTCGTTCACTGGCCGGGCCAGACTCCGGCCAGCTCCGTCTGCAGCGAAGCGGTGAGCAACGTCGATTTTTATCCGACCCTTCTGGAAGCGGCTGGAATCGAGGCGGATGAAGCTCAGCCGCTAGACGGTGTTTCCATACTTCCGACTTGGAGAGACTCTCAGGGTCGAGTCGACCGCAGCGCGCTCTACTGGCACTACCCCCTTGATCGGGCCCATTTCCTCGGCGGCCGGTCTTCGGGGGCGATTCGCCAAGGGGGCTGGAAGCTAATCGAATTTTTCGACACTGGGGAGAGCGAGCTTTATGCTCTGAACGATGACCCTGCGGAAGAACACAACATCGCTTCGGATCATCCTCAAATGACGGCGATGCTCAAGGCAAGTCTGCTGGCGTGGCGCCAGTCGGTCGACGCCCGCACTCCGTCGCCGCCGATGCTTGTCGAACCTCGTCGGCTCACATTTGCAGAGCACTTCTCCACGGGACAGATTAGCTCACGTTGGTTCTTCAACGGAGACTGGGAAGCTCGCAGCGGTTTTCTGCTCCGTGATCGCACACATTCGACGTCGACGCGAATCTTCGCGAAAGATCTTCAATACCGCGATACGCTCATTCGCTTCGATTTTCGATTGGCGGGTGCGAAGGACATTCGGTTTCTTTCAGGCAGTGAGGGCTCGTATAACGCGGTCGTTCATATTCATCCCGATCATTTTCGCATTCAGACCGCGAAAGATAAGAGCGGGCCTTACTTCCCCCATTGGCATGGCGAGTGCGCCTACCAGTTTGTTCCCAATCGTTGGTATACGATGACCGTTGAATTTCTCGGCGACCAGCTCGTTGCCCACATTGACCGCGCTCACGTCGCCTATGCCCAGCATCCGGTCCTCGATAAGACGCGAGACTATTTCGCGTTTCAAGTCGACGATGGCGTCGCGGCCTTCGACAACGTGCAGGTCTTTACGACCCGTGAACATTCGCAAGTAGCAGTGAACTTGCGCCACATCAAGTCGGTTGCTAATGAGTATCCAGTGCCACGATCGTTGGACGAGCAACTTCGCATCGCCAGGTCTAATGCCCACGATCAGTTGTATCGGACAGACAGAAAATATCGAAAGTTGGTCGAGCAAGTCGAGGAACGCGATTCGCAAAACAAAAAGGCGTTTCCCACCGTCTTTCGCACCCACAAAGAGATTCACAAAGAAGCTGCGAAATTACGACGCAAGCTGCAGCAAGAGGATCCCCGCTATAAGGAGCTTCTGTTTGCGACCCATCGGGCAACCCGAGCGCTCGACGCTTTCCTGATCGCGCAAGCACCACGCGTTTCAGAACTCCCAGAAAGCAGGCGTAAGCGCGAGCTGGAGCGACTGCGGGAGAGATTCCACCGCGATTCCCGCTATCTGTCTCTGGTGACGTTGCTGAATGCCGCTCAAACACGGCTTGAAGAGGCGTACCCCCGCCTGTTTGTAGCGAACGAACAGATCAACACCACTCGAAAGCGGCGACGTGAAGAACTTCGAGACGACCCGGGATTTCGCGAAGCCAACAACGCACGCGCCGCCTCCTGGCGCGCTCAGCAGGAGTATCTGACGTCGAATGGCGAACGAGTCGCCGAACTGCAGCGGAAGATCGAATCGACGAGCGACCGGAATCAAGACAAATAGGTCGAGACGGCGGCTCCAGGTGAATCGGCGCTTAAGTCTAATGGGAAACACGTTTGCATCTGTTAGAATAGCTGTCGATACGCGATCGCCCAGCGCGACCGAATTCCTGCATCGACTAGGTTCCTCTTCCGGCTTTGAATGCCGGTTCATGGGGTTTCACTTTGGCCTGAAGGACTTGCTGATGAACAT
This sequence comes from uncultured Pirellulaceae bacterium, assembly GCA_964635375.1. Classification (GTDB taxonomy): domain Bacteria; phylum Planctomycetota; class Planctomycetia; order Pirellulales; family Pirellulaceae; genus CAZMNY01. Next base: position 5,314 of record CAZWOU010000121.1, read on the forward strand.
GCCGCTGACACGTCGTACCGCCCTCAAGGCCACCGCTGCGTTTGGCGCCGGGTATTGGCTCAATCCCGCCGCTGCCGCGATCTCGACTTCGCCGAACGAGAAACTAAACGTCGCTTGCATCGGCATCGGCGGGCAAGGCGGTTTTCAGATAAACGGAGTCGATCGAGCCGGCCAGAACATTGTCGGCTTGTGTGATGTCGACGACGTCAAAGCAGGTAAACAATACGACCGCTTCCCCAAGGCGAAGAAGTATTACGACTTTCGCCGGATGTTGTCTGAGATGGATAAGCAGATCGATGCTGTGACGGTTAGCACGCCGGATCACATGCATTTCAATCCTTCGATGATGGCGATGAATATGGGCAAGCATCTCTATTGCGAAAAACCGATGGCCCATAATGTTCATCAAGTGCGAACGATGACCGAGACGGCGGCCAAATCGAAGGTCGCCACCCAACTAGGCGTACAACGCCACACGATCACCGGCATGCATCGCACCGTGGAGTACATCCAGGCCGGCGTGATTGGCGAAGTGTCGGAAGTTCATAGCTGGGTCAGCAGCGGGCGGGGGATGCCTAAGGTGCCGACCGAAACGCCAACCGTTCCTCCAACAATGAAATGGGATCTCTGGATTGGCGCAGGAAAGATGCGCCCTTACACGCCGAGCATCGCGCCTTATAAGTGGCGATTCTTCTGGGATTACGGCACGGGCGAGGCGGGCAATTGGGGCTGCCACATTCTTGATATTCCGTTCTGGGCGCTAGGCCTGACCTATCCGACCAGAGTACAAGCGTCTGGCGGCGAGATTCATGCGGTGACCACACCCAAGACCATGACTTCTCGAATGGAATTCCCAGCCGTTGGCAAAAGAGGCCCAGCCGTACTGCACTGGTATCAAATTTCAAAGCCCCCCATTCTTAAGGAACTCGGCATAAAGGGAGGCGGCAACACCTTGTTCATAGGCTCCAAAGGGTATCTGCTCTGCGGCTTCGGCAATCCCACGCTGATTCCACGCGAGGGTAAGACGCTTGGCCCCTTGCCCGCCAAGACGATCCCCAAGAGCCCCGGTTTCCACAAGGAGTGGATCAATGCCTGCAAGGGCGACAAGAAGGCGACCTGCGCCTTCGATTATTCCGGGCCGTTGGCCGAAACTGTCATCCTCGCGAATGCCGCTTTCCGAGCCGGACCTGAGCCGTTTGACTGGGACGCCACAACCCTGACTGCCAAGGGCAATGACAACGTTGCCGGTTACCTGCAGGAAACTCCCCGCGAAGGCTGGGAGATCTAAAGGTCGGTTGGGTTGAACCACCGGCTGGGTCAGGCCCATTCAGGGAATCAAATCCGCAGTCACAGAACCTGGTGTCGTTTGACAACTGGGAGGCGCTGCCTCGTTGTTGGAGCTGAAGCTCCTCATGCTGCTTGAGAGTGCTTCCCGCCAGCAAGGATGCCTCCTAGGAACCCCATCGGAATGTACGCGAGCAGAAGATCGGCCGCGATGAACCACATGGGACCGCCGCACATAAAGACCATCGTGGCGCCTCCAATCAGAAAACACACGCCGATGCCAATTGCAAACTTCATAGGGTGGCTGGCCGCGAGCTTGGCAGCGACGAAAGCACCGGCGAGCGTTCCGAGCGAGTGAGCCAGGAACGGAAATATGAAGTTCGAGAGCGTAAAAAGCTTCATACTCTCGCGAAGGCCTTCCATTGTGGAGACGTCAGCGCCTTGGGGAAGTGGAATCAACGACATTCCAATGTTGATCAATCCAAGATTGACCACGCTGCCGGCAACAAAACGACAATGACCGCGAAGACGCTTCTTGCAATGGAACTCATTATTCTGCTCGTTCTGCTCGCGTGGCCGTTGCTTTCCAAGAGTAGACTTCGCTCTGCTGACGACCCGACTGATGTTGTTGCGCTGCAATCCTGCATGACTTAATTCATCAACCGGGTGATTTCCGGCGGCATCGTCGTTACCACAAGGTTATCGCGGGATTGGAGCTGGATTATCGTGAAGTTTGGGCTGCTGATGCAACCCCCGGCTCTGCACTTCAGCGAACACTTATGAAGCGTGGCGGGTGGTAGCCGTCGATCGAGCGACTACCGCCATGAGCAATTCCTAACTAGCAATGAGACAGAACGAACCAACCAGTGAACATTCGCCGCTCGCGGAGCGACTGCGGCCTGTTTGACCAAGACGAGCTCGGGTTTCCAGACTGGACGGATGTTTCAAACCGATTGCCAAGACACGCGCGCCTGACGGCCGAAGCCTTCCGCTCTCGTGCTGCTTCAATGGCAAGAAATCGCAGGTAACGCCGAAACACTAGGTAGAGCCTATCGGGGAGAATCTCGTGCGCCAACAAGACGATGAAGATGCGGTACTGGATCGGCCGAAGGCAATCGCGTTGGCGCGAATCGTGGGACTCACTGGCGGCGCGGCTGTTGGGGCTGCGACGGTGGTCATCATCGACTACTGGTTTCCACTGGACCAAGCGAGTTTCTGGAGCTCGATGCGCGTTGGGGCTTGCTGCGGCGCCCTACTTGGCTTGCTCTTCCCGCGCGTGGCAAAGCTGCTGGTTCACACTATTTCCGCATCGGCGTAGAATTTGGGCGTCCTAGCCAAACTAGTAGCGAGCGGCCAATCGATCGCGTTGTCGACGGCCCGAAGTGGAAGGCTCAGTCGCACCATCAGCATATGATGAAGCGACGCTTGATGCCCGCATGTCATTGGTGAGCGCGCGGTAACGACGATAGAGCACCCAGCCGGTGTGACCCAAGTACGCGTTGCCGACAAGCGAAATCAACAGCAAGACGACGACCATCACCCACGCGCCCAACTCGGGTTCGGCAGCTGTCTTTTCAGCTGGCTCAAGAGCCTTGTCATCCGCGGCCGCGGCCTCCGGCTTCGCGTTGATTGCCGCGCCGGAGTTGGCGCCCGTTCCGCCTTGAAAGGGCCCGGCATATTGACCGCGGGCCGCTAGTCTTTCACTGTTGCCGACCGCGCCTGCAGGGGCTGCTGCTTGCACGGGGGGGTAGTATGGGTCGCGGTATCCCGTCTGGGGATCATGGCCGCTGGCGTAAGGCGGCGGCTGAACGGAGCCGCGTGGCGCGTAGCCAGGCTGAGCAGCGGGTTGGCGAATTGGCGCCATCGGGGGCCTCGCTGTCGCTCGCTGCCGCTCGGCAGCATATGAGGATGGATCCAGCGGGGGCGCCACTGGTGTGTAAGGCGGAGTGGTCGCTGGCTGATATCTGCTTGGAGCAACCTGTGAACCAGCCGCCGGCTGGCCTGTGAGACCACGCGCGGGCGGAGGCTGTGTTGCGGTGTCGCCGTAACGGATTCGCAGGCCGCCCTCATCCCCACGCGGCGATTCCAACGGCGGCGCGCCGCCATAACGGCTTGGCGCGGCTGGATTCAAGGTAGCGGGGCTCAGTGTCGAACTTTCGCCGCGGGCGCCAAAGCGGCTGTCAGCGAAACGAGTTCCCGGAGCGTCGCCTACGCTTCCAGTTGCCGCGCCCGCTCGATTATTCCAATTGTCGATAAGCGAGGTCGTCCGTGGGCTGAGTTCCTCGCGAGTTTCGAATTGCGAGTCGGCGCCGCCGCGGCGCAATTGTAATTGAGTTTCGAAGACGGTACGGACTGTGTCGATGTCCCCGCCTGCAGTCGAGAGCTCGACGGACCGCGGCGCCGTTGGCTGGCGGTTGTCCGTAAACGCGACTCGGCGAATCAGATCAGCTGCCGCAACGGCGTCGGCAGGCAAGGCGCGGTCGTCGACTTGAACCACGAACTGGATGGGGCGATCAGTCGACGGCATCTCGCCCCCGACCAACTTCGGCGATGCTCGGCCCTCCAACACGGCTCGGGCCAATCGTGGGTCAATTCGAAGGAGACACTCCACCTCGCCATTGTCGAGGGCCCGCCAACCGTAACGGACGAGCGACGCGTTGGGGAACGAGTCCTGAGCCGCTGCCCCATAAGTGGCTGGCCGGACAGCTGCGTCTTGGACCGTCTCTCGGGGGAGCTGTTCGCTGCCAATTTGCAGAAGAAAACGTTTGCGCGCCGATTGGGGCCCATTGTCACGCGCAGAGGCGTGCTTTGTTTCCCCGTCAACCATGGCCGAAAGCAACGCAGGCTCGACCTGCACAATGCACTCGACACTGCCGCCATCCGCCATCCGCCAACCGTAGTCAACCGTTGGCGTGGCCAAGGCCAGAAGCAACACGACTCCGTTCATGTCCGATCTCCCTCAACCGCAACACGCGCAACCCGTTCATCGCGTCTCTGTGATCGAGATAATGTAACCGTTTCCAGGTAATTTGGGAAAGCCAATTGTCGGGACGATTCTCCCGCCGACTCGTTCGCCCAGCATTCTTCGGGCAAACGCTAGCTAGGCTGCCTCGCCTTCCGCTTCGTCATCCTCATTCCATTCGCCCGGCGAAGCTCCGTTCCACATGTCCGGCGACTCCCAGGTGAACGATTTCTCAAACTCATCGTCCCTCTCGTCGTACTCGTCATACTCGTACTCTTCCTCATCCTCTGCCTCCGCCTCTTCCTCCTCTGCCTCCGCCTCTTCCTCCTCCTCCGCTGCCTCCGCCTCCGCTTCCGCCTCTTCTTCCTCCGCTTCAGCCTCTTCCTCTACTTCTTCGTCTTCAAAGTCGACTAGTTCGTATTCAGCTTCTACTTCTACTTCCTCTTCCTCGTACTCATACTCGATTACCGGCGTGGTCGGTTCGACGAGGCCGGCGATGTCCGAGTGGCGTGGCAGTTCGCGGATTTCTATGCGTTGTTCGGCGAACAGTTCCACGATGTGTTCGTGGCACGTGAAGAGGAGCAGTTGGCGGTCGCCGCTGGCGAAATCTCGCAGGACGCGAACGGCCGCCTTAGCTCGTCGCCCATCAAGGTTGACGAGCACGTCGTCGAGGACCAACGGGAGCATGGCGCCTCGCCTCGCATAGGCCGAGGCCAGCGCCAATCGCAGACTCAAGAACACGCTCTCGCGAGTACCGCGGCTGAGAAAATCGATTGAGAGCGAATCGCCGTTAACATCGTCGACCATCAACGTATCTTGCTCGAGAGGAGTCCAGACGCGTCGGTACTGGCCGTCGGTCAAGTCTTTGAGGAAATGAGAGGCCTCACGCAGCGTTTCCGGTTGGCGTTCCGTTTCGTAGATTTGGCGAGTCGATTCGAGCAGCAGTCCGGAGACGGCCAAGACTTGCCATTGTTGTACAGCGTCTCGGAGTTGATGCGAAACTGCGTCGAGATCAAGGCGAATCTCGGCGGGACGGCGATCGACAGTAAGCGCCTTCATTTCCTGCGAGACGCCGCCCAGTTCCTGGTGAAGCGATCCAGTCTTGTGCTGCACCTCTGTGAGTTCTTCGGTAATTCTCTCCCAGGCCGATTCAAGCCGGGCCTCTCCGTGTTGCGAAAACACTTCCGCCAACTCGGACTCGGCATAATGTGCTCCGACCATAGTCGCAAGTTGCTCGTTCAGTCGCTCTCGGTCTTGCGTCAAGCCTTTGAACTGCTCAAAGCGAGTGGCCAATACTGTCAACGCGTCCTCGTCGTCGACGCCGGACTTGTCGAGCAAAGCCGCTCGTTCCATCGACAGCTTGCGCAGGTTGCGGCCATACCGCCCGGCCTCTTTTGTGCATTGGCGGAATTGCCGTTTGAGTCCGGATCGCCGATCCATGAGCTTCTTTTGGGTTCCCAACTCGGCCGACAATTGGTGGAGTCGATGTTGCGGGTCGTCGTCGGTGGGAGTCACGCCAACTTCGCTCATTAGCTGAGCGATTCGTGACACAACTGCCTTCAACTCGCGCTCTCTCGCCTGCAATTCCTCTCGCCGCACTTCAAGCTGCTTGCGAGTTGAACGAATCAAGTCGAACGAGCTGGCGAGTTTTCGGATATCGTTAGGAGAGAGGCTGGTCGGCAATCCGAGTCGACTGAGCGTGTCGTGCCAAGCCGCTTCAGCTTTCTTCAAGTTGCGACGGGCGTCATCGACGGTCCTTTCGAAGTCGTCGTAGATTCGCTCGACGCTCTCGAGTTCGTTCTCCATCGGCGTCATGTCCTGCAGCGACTTAAGATGCGATTCCGCATCCGCCAGTCGGCGATCGAGCGAACCGCCGCCGCTGGGCAACTCGCGGTCGACTTGATCGCGGTCTTTCTTGGCCCGTTTGACCGTGTCGTCGAGGGTGCGAAGTTGTCGCTCGCAATCTCGTAATTCATCATCGGCCGCTTGCGCTTTTACGTACTTGTAGAGAAGGCCGCCAACAAAGACAAAAGCGCCGACGATAATTCCCAGCCACGCCATTGCGCCCAGCGAATTGAAGAAGAGCAAGGACGCCACGAAAGTCGCCCCGCCCAGCACCACTGCCGCCGCGCAGAGTAGGTGATGGTGTGGATGCAAGATCTGAGCGTCCATCAAATCGAGGCGATCTTCCTCGAGCTCGCGGCCCTGGCGAGCCAGTTGGTCGAGCCGCTCTTCCGCCTGAATTCGCTTCTGAATCAAGTCGACAGCGTCGTTCGCGTCAGCGATTGTGGCAGCCAGAGTCGTCCCACCGCGTTCCTTGGTCGCCCGCTTAAAACGACTCGTCGTCTTCTCGAGTTCAGCCTCGTATTGAGCCCGCTCCTCTTCGGCCTGCTCCAGCTGTTTCTTGGCTTCACCGAGCACTTTTGCCGGCGAGCGGATGGACGCGAGCGCCTTGGCGTTGACCTCGGGCAGCCCATCTTTGCTGATTCCAGTCGAGACGCCGAGCCGGGCGCGTTGGGCCTCGAGTTCCATCTCGAACTCGTCCACCTCTGGCCGAATTCGGTCGACCTGATTGGTTAGCGAAGCGATCCACTGAGAATGCTCGCAAATCGCTTCAACTCGCGACGCGTGTTGCCACAAATCGCGGTTGATCGGCAGCCGGTTGGCTTCTTCTCTCAGCAGGCCCCGCTGCGTAATCAACTCATCCAGTCGATTGTGCCGGCGATCCATTAGCTCGTTGATCTTGCCAATGCGTTCAATCGCGTCCATTGGCAGCTCGGCGACCGCCCCCATGCCCTCTAGTCGGCGAACCGTGGCGACTCGCTCGAACCACGGCTCCTTGGCTTGCCGGGCGATTTCGATCAAGCGAGATTCACGCTCCAGCTCTTCTGTCTTCTGTTCGAGCTGTGCGATCTCTCGCTGCAAGGCGGTGCGTTGGGCTGCCAGGCTGGTCCAGCGGCGAGTTCCCTGCCCGAGATCTTCAAGCTCGCGTTGCAGCGATTCCTGCTGTTTCACCAACTCGGCGATTTCGCAACCCTCCTCATCGCCCAGCAGTTGACTGCGGGACTTGGAGAGCCTTCGCATGACGTCGACTAGCGAGACGCGATCCATCCCGCTGGTCATCTTATAGAGTTGGTCAGCCGCTTCCGTATCGTTGAGGGAGCCGAGTTCCTGCAACTCTCGAAGCCCAACCGCAAACACGTTGTTAAAGATCGACTCGTCGATGTCGCCGATCATTGCGACCAGTTGATGGTTGCCTTGAACTGCTCCTTCCTCAGAGCGAATGACGATCTCGCCGGGTGACTTGTGTGTATCGCCGAGCTTGCTTTGCCTCGACAACTCCATCGGGCCAGCCGCCGTCGAGACCCACACCGAGCCCCCAGGGACCCCGCCATGCAGAGGGGGCAAGTAGCGATTGCGACGGTGGGCGGAAAACCCGTAAAGCACCGTTCGGATGAACTGCATCAGTGTCGTCTTGCCCGCTTCATTGCGGCCAAAAAATACGGTCATATTCTGGGAGAGATCGCGGACCTCAAGTCCGGTCCACACGCCAAACCCATCTACTCGCACATCCGTGATTTTCACGACTGCAACTCCTCTTGCAGGTTTGCGAAACGGCCGTTACTGAAATCCATTTCGGCCGCGACTACGCTCTACAGCCACTGGACGCTAGGCCGCGTCAACTTCGCCGCTGAGTAGATCCGCGCCGGCCGCCTCGGCCTCACGCAGAACGCCCTCCGGCGTTTCGACATAGTTCAAGTCCGTCACCGCGTTCATCAAGCCCGCATCATGGTTGGCGGACAACATCTTCTGCAGGTCGATCAATCCCGGACCGCCCGATTGAAACCGCCGAACTGCTCGTAAGTAGTCTCCCCGAATCGTATCCTCTTCATACCACGTCGATGGCAAGGCCGATGGCAGGGTCGCAGTCATGCGGGCGCTCCAAACCGACGGCGACTGCTCGCCGTATCGACGCCGCAGATCGGCGACTATTTCATCCGTGACCGCTCCGCCGCGAAGTTTGCGGCCCAACGCGCCCTCGCACTGGACGATCCACTCCACAAGCACTGGTCGGTCGCCGCAGTCGCTGGAAAGCGATTGAACTCGCTCCTGCAACCGACGAATCAGCGTTTCCTTGGTGGCGTCCGAGTCAAGCGAAATACGTTCCTTCTCCCAACGAATCGCGTCGCAGGCAATCATCTTCGTGCGTGTTCTTCCCTCGCCGTCCACCGTGACCACCGTGCATCCTTGGGCCCCGGTTTGTTCGACGGAACGACTCTGCGGCGTACCGCAATAGTGGGCCGTCATGTGCTGGGTTGAAACAACCGTGGCCCGTTCCTGCGCGCCGCCCAAAGCCCAGTATCCGACGCTTGACGCATCGATCGCGTCGGCCGGCGCTGTCCCATAGGCGGCCGCGATGATGAACTGCTGAGCCGTATCGGCTCGAAACTCTGAGCAGACAATTTGCCGCCGCCCGTTGTAGCTCTTGCCCAGAATGGTCGCGATCGGCGCGTCGCCGCGCATATGGGATATCTCTTCGACTTGATTCGCCGAGAAATAGTGGACGCCCAGCGGAAGGCCTACGGACTCCGGCCAACGGTCGGGCGTGTCGACTTCGCCGCCCACCCAGTAAACAGCGATGTCGTGCTGCTGCATCTTGTCGAATTGGTCCAACAGAAATGAGAGCACTCGCGGCCCGGCAAGTTGTGGGTGCACCACGTCGCCCGTCAGCAAAACGAAATCGACTTCTTCGCCAACCGCGGCGTCAAACACCTTCGCCGCCGAAGTCAATGGAGCTTCGATCAACGCGTCGCGCAGGTGAGGGGGAATCTCAGCCAAGCCCGAAACGGGTTGCTCAAGATGAAGTTGGCCCGCGTGTAAAAAGCGAAACGACTCGCCCATCGTTGGCACCTCCCTGCGCTACGAAATGTGCTGGCCCAATTCGATATGGGCCGATAATGCCGGCCTATTCTTGCTCCACTTCACGACCATTCGCTGCGGAGAAGTCCACCGCGGCTATGCCATCCTGCATCGCTCGCAGAAGTTCTCCGTCGCCAACGCGTATGTCGCTAAACCTGTTGCCCCAGGCGAGGAAACCAAACCGATTCATTTGATGATGACCTCGGCAAGGGCAACCGGTCAAGCGCAACCACAAGGTGGCGCTGTCCCAACAGGCTGCGTAGTTTACCGTCGAGCGGGACATTCTCCTACGCCAATCCGCTATCAGTGCGCGCCGTGAGTGCTAGCGTGGTCGCGGCGGAGGGATCGGCATGGCGGCATCGCGAGCAATCTTCAACGTTTCTTGAGTTGATCGAGCAGGACGGCGGTCAAAATCAGCCCTCCAAACACGACCATTTTCTCGTACGTGCCCACATGGGCCATGTTGAGCCCGTTTTCAATCACGGCCAGAATCATGGCGCCGCTCAGGGTTCCCAGCACGCGGCCTGATCCGCCAGACAAGCTGGCGCCTCCCACAACGACGGCGGCAATGACTTGCAACTCATAGAGTTGGCCGGCCGCGGGCAATCCGGTCTCAAACCGCGAGGCGCTGATAACTCCGCACAATCCGGCCAGGCCGCCGCAAATGGCAAAGACCGAAACGCGAACGCCATTGACAGGCACTCCCGAGAGCCTGGCTGCCTCGGCATTTCCTCCTACCGCGTAGATATAGCGGCCGAATGCCGTGCGAGTCATCATCACGTGGGCCAAGGCGTACAGCACCAACATGATCCAAATCGGATTCGGTGCGCCAAGAAATGATCCGTTGGCGAATCGGGAAAAAGCGAGCGACTCAACCGAGATTCCATCTGGGGAGCCTGCAAGCATGAAGGCGCCGCCACGCGCCATCATCATCACACTCAACGTGACCACAAACGAAGGGACGCTGAAATAAGTGCTCGCGGCGCCGGTAAACGCCCCCACGATCGCGCCAACAAGTGCGGCGATGAGCCCACATCCCAGTAGCCCGACCACTCCGACACTGGTTCCGCCCGCCCAATGTTCAATCCCATAGGCAGTCAGCACCGCCGAGAAGGCGAGCACGCTGCCAACTGATAGGTCGATCCCCGCTGCGATGATCACCATCGTCATGCCGATGGCGATAATCGCCACATCGGCGTTGCGGTTGATCACGTTGATCAGGTTGGATCTCGTTAGAAAACTCGGCCAGTAATAGCTCGGAGGCGAGAGAACTTCCAGCTTCCGAAGGGCAGGGTATTTGGATTGAGTTACCTTCAGCAGTTGAGGTTGCAGCGGCCCGGAGATGCTTCCCGCATGATGGGTCGCGACGAACGCGATCTCTATATTGTCCTCGCCGAATTGCTTGAGCGCCAACGCCACATCGCGGGGGCTGCCATGCACGCGTTCGACCCGAGCGTCTTTGGGCAACGCGGCTTGAATGGCGTCTGCAAACTTTCTGTCTCCAACCGTGTCGCGACCGAAAATCAGGACCACGCCATCGAGTTGTTTCTGTGAGGCGATGCGTTTGCCGAGCGAGGCCCCGGCCGAGACGCTTGTTGGATGCTGTTCATCGAAGGTAGCGATGCTGTAGATCAGGCAAAGCGTCAGCAGTACGAGCGCTGATGAGTGCTTACTCACGAACTGCAAAGCGCGAGATCCCCTCTTCATCGCCAAACTATGATTCGCCAATGGTTTTTCCTACAATGTGCTGAGTTGATTCTTATCGACGATCAGAGAACTGCCAGTTTCATGATCTGTTGTTGCGTCGCGTTTGGGGCATCTTCGATTTCACCAGTTACGCGCCCCTCGTGCATGACCAGAATTCGATCCGCCATCCCAATGACCTCGGGAAGTTCGCTGCTGATCATCACGATCGCCTTGCCTTGCTCGCACAATCGGTTCATCAGCAGATAGATTTCATACTTCGCGCCGACATCAATACCTCGAGTCGGCTCGTCGAATATTAACACACGCGCCTCGCGTTGCAGCCACTTGGCGAGCACCAGTTTCTGTTGATTTCCGCCTGAGAGAGTCGATGCCGATTGGTCGGGCGAGGCCAGTTGTATTTTTAGTGTTTCGATGAACGCTTCAAAGCCCTGCCGTTCTGCGCGTTGGCTGAGGAGGCCGCGGCGGGCGAATCGAGCCATGTTGGGGAGCCCGAAGTTTGCCTGGCAGGAGAGCGGCAGGACGAGGCCCTGGTGCTTGCGATCTTCGCTGAGTAAGCAAATCCCCGCCGCGATCGCGTCGCGCGGCGATCGAATGCGAATCGGCTTGCCGTCCAGTTCGATCTGCCCCGAATCCAAGCGATCGGCGCCGAAGATCAGCCGAGCTGTTTCGGTGCGGCCGGATCCAACCAGGCCCGTGAGCGCCAACACCTCTCCAGCTCGGACCGTGAGCGAGACATCTCGAACGGCGCCGCCCCGGCTTAGGCCTCGCACGGTCAGTCGGGCGTCGCCGACGACCGCGGGTCGTTTGGGAAACTCTTGGTCAAGCGTACGACCAACCATCGACTCGATGATCTGCTCGCGCGTGACGTCTTGAATCGACTTCGTCGAAACGTGTTGTCCATCTCGCATTACCATCACGCGGTCGGCAATTTCCAAGATCTCGCCCATGCGGTGGCTAATATAGATCACGCCAATGCCTTGCTGCGTGAGACCTCGAATCGTCTGAAACAACCCTTCGACCTCTCGAGGAGATAGCGCCGCGCTCGGCTCGTCCATGACGATGATCTGAGCATCCATCGCCAGCACTTTGGCGATCTCGACGGCCTGCTGTTCGGCGACCGACAACTCCTTTACCAACCGGTCTGGGTCGATGGCGACTTGAATCTGCTCAAACAGCGATCGAGCTTTGCGGCGTTCGGCGTCGGCTTGCAGCCACGTGCTCTCTTGGCCCAAGAACACGTTCTCTCGGACGGACATTTCCGGCGCCAGATTGAACTCTTGGTAGATCACGCCGACGCCCAGTCGTTGCGAATCGGCGGGCGAGGAGATCGCAACTGGGCGACCTTCGATCTCGATCTCGGCTGTGTCCGGCCGAGTCGACCCGCCCAGCACTTTCATCAACGTGCTCTTGCCCGCCCCGTTCTCACCCATTAAGGCGAGCACCTCGCCGGGGAACAGGTCGAGGTCAACGTTGTGCAAGGCGAGAACGCCGGGAAACCGTTTGCTTACGCCCCGCATGCGAAGTAGCGGCTGGCGGTTGGTGGGGGCCTTGCTCATTCGTCCTTAGCTTGCGGCTTCAGCTCGGGATCTGCCTCCGCGTCGGCCTTGCGGTAAAGCTTGGTTGGGATCAGGGTGACTGCCGGCACTTCATCGCCGTTGATGTAGGTGATAATGTTGGTCACGGTTTCCCTTGCCATTCGCTTAGGGAACTGAATCGGGTCGGCGTAGATCTTGCCCTCTCGGATGGCGATCTTCCCCTTTTTGGCTCCATCAAAGCCAATGATAGTAATCTGGTCAGTCTTTCCGACGTCGTTAATTGCCCGCCAGGCGCCGAGAGCAGACGGATCGTTGATCGCGAAGACGCCAGTCAAGTCGGGATTCGCCTGTAGTGCATCGGCCATGGCTTTGACGGCGACGTCGCGTGAGCCGCCCCCTTCGAGTTCGGCGACGATGTCGATCTTCCTATCCGGGTTCTCTTCGTTGTGTTTCTTGATGACTTCCACGAATCCGTCGACTCGCAGCACGCAAGAATTGGCCTGCTTGAAGTGCAGCACCAAGACCTGGCCGCCTTGGTCGCCAATGGCCTCCACCATCGCGTCACCCGCGAGGCGACCGCCCTGAAGATTGTCGGTTCCAATATGCGCCGCGATCTTTACGCCCTTCGCCGTGCACTGCAGGTCGCAGGTAAACACGGGGATACCAGCTTCATTGGCCTTCTTGATCGCCGGCCCGAGTGCCGTTCGGTCGACCGGGTTGATCACGATCGCGTCCATCCCGGAGGCGATGTAGTTTTCGATCTGCTTGGTTTGAACGTCCGCCTTGTTGTCCGCGTCGTTAACCTCAAACACCATGTTGTACTGCCTGCCTTCTTCCTTCAATGTGTCTGCAATCTCTTGAAAAAACGGATTGGTTAGCGACATAGCCGAGTAGCCGACCGTGCGCACCAATGCGGGGCTCTCATTGTCAGCTCGCGGTCCGCAGCCGCTGACGAAGATGCCTGGTAGAGACGCGGCGAGTAAAGTTAGCAGGTAGTTGCGGCTAGAAAACATGGGCGAGGCGACTCCCGTGTAAGGCCCGGTGGAAAGACGAGTCGTCACCGCCAACGACAAGCACAACGACTCGCGGGCGGCAACCACTACTATCTGACCCCAGTCAGCGAGGCTACGCAACCAACCACTGAGCGATTTGTGCGCAGCGATTTGTGCGCAGCGATTTGT
>CAZWOU010000121.1:19002-21886 GCA_964635375.1 uncultured Pirellulaceae bacterium
AGCGATTTGTGCGCAGCGATTTGTGCGCAGCGATTTGTCTGGAAGGAGGGAAGCTGCGAGGGGCCTGTCGATCCAGTTCGCCCCAAGACTGCTCGAAGGAGGCGGCAATCTCAGAATCACTTGATCGCAATGGCGTGCTGAAGCGGATGCAGGATCTGCTCAAGCACATGCTCATCAACGATTCGTTGGCAGGTTTCCGCGAGGCCCAGCATCGCCGACTCGAACGACTCGCCGGCATCTAAGCTGCCGTATCGTCGCGCGGTCATGTAGACGCTAATCTGCTCCTCCGGAAACTCCCGAGTTCGCACGTGATAGGCGCTCGTTCGGGTCTCGATGCTTAGGCGGCATTGGATGCGACAATCTTCATCCAAAGCGATTTGAATCGCCGGTTCGTTCCCTACTACCGTGGCGCCTTCGAGCTCAGCGAGCTTTTCAAATGCGGGGCAAACGCCCAGCGCTTCCATGAGAAGTTGGTTGTGGTTGCCGCGATAGGTAAAATCAAAACCCATCATCACGTTCAACGATTCGCAGTCGAGCGGGCTGACGGAAACTGAATATGGTGCTTGGCTCAGGATCGCGCGATGCTGCTCGATGGCTTCGTCCCAGCTGGGTGGGTTGACATACCCGGACGAGATTCGCCTGGCCTCCACCGCCACCCAACGATACGAGCCGGGTTCCTTGTCCTCTTCAAGCACGAATTCGCCGCGCTCTCTTCCATAGAAGTTGCGCATCGAGGGATATTTTTTCTTTACCTGCTCAAAGAAATGCAACACGCCATCGCGCGTCTGGGGGAGTTCCATCTCCGTGTTGAGATTCATGTTGACATAATGATCGTCGCTCAACATTCCGTATCGGCTCATGCGGGGAAGACTCCTGGGTAGTCAAAGATCGAGCGAGTGAAAGCGGGCGGCGACCGGCCGGCGGAGAGCTTTGTTGAGGCCACTGGCTTCAGCCCGTCGCCTGCTGTTTCGCGTCTCCATGTTGTGTCTCGCCTGAGTCAGTATAGAATGCAGCAAATTGTGCTGTCAAAGAGGGATTGACGGTGCATTTGCCGATTACGCCACAAAACTTGAGCAGGCGAATTGCCTGAGCGGACTGGGTCGAGTTGGACACTTTCCGCGATTCAATCCACCCCCGTTGGACCATCAGCACCGGATTGCGAGGCATTGAGATGACGGTCGACTGCTGCCAAGACGCTTGCATCGTTCGCCTGACCACCCACGGCTGGGTCGGCGCCTGCTGGAGTGACCGCGGAATGGCCGCACTTGCCCTTGGCCGCCTAGACCCACAGGATGCCATGCGAGATTTGCATTCTTCCTCGCCGCACCCCTTGCGCGAGCCCACGGAGCAAGATCATCGGCTGCTGGATCGCTTAGTCGAGGTGCTGGCTGAGGGAACGAACGACGCGCTGTTGGATGTGGAGTTGGATCTCACCGACCACACCAGTTTTCGCCGCCGAGTCGTACAAGCATGTCGCGAGATCCCGCGAGGCGAGACGGTCAGTTATGGCGCCTTGGCGGAGCGAGCCGGATCGCCGGGAGCCGCCCGAGCTGTAGGCAGCGTGATGGCCAAGAATCGGTTTCCGCTCATCGTGCCCTGCCATCGAGTGGTCGGAGCGAATTCCATAGGCGGGTTCTCCGCTCCAGACGGCGTCTTTCTCAAACGCCGTCTGCTCGCCGCCGAGGGAGTGGCGTTGCCGTCCTAGGCGAGCTAGCCCGAACGATTCTGATGACGGGCGGTTCTTCGACGTCGCTGCCGACCTGTTTGAAAGCTCGCCGCTTGTTGCGACTGGGCAGGATGATTCGCAAATAGTGATTGGTCGAAATCTTCAAAACGTCCTCGACTCCATGCCGCCGCTTCGCCCCTATCGCGAAGGCTCGTTGGGACATAAGAAACCCGTGCCTCCTGCGCTTAGTCGCTGACTCCGAAGTCGTCGCACCATGCCTCTTGCGTCAGTTCCATTTCCGCTTGTTCGTGAGTCAAAAGTTTCTTCGCAAAGCGGTCAAACGCGACTGGCACAATCGTCGTCAACGCGGCAAGTTTATTGCGTCTTAGCAACATGTCCGCTTCGTCCGTCAACCGGCAAAGTTGGGTGTACAGCGCGGCGTGTTCTCTGCGAAGACTGTCAACTCGTTGCGACAATGCCGCGTTGACATAAACCGGATCGTCAAAATATCCGTAGGCCTCTTCCAAACTAAAGTGGAGAGCCAGTTTGTCGAGCAGGTCAGCGAGTCGTTGAACGAGTTCACCGCTTTGCGAGCGTATTGAAATTGGTCGGGCACAAAGCAGCTGCAATGCGGCCAGTTCGTCGCGAAGGTCCGAGTGGACCTCTTTGATTTCGCGCAAGAACGCAGCGTTGATGGTAACAGACGCGGAATGGGCGGGAGCGGTGCGAGGCGTATTCGACGCGGACGGGGGCCTTGAAAGAGAGGCCATGATGCACTCCTTTTAGGATTCATCAGGCGAGCGTCAAGTCCGAGTCGCCTCATCCCTGGGCGACCAAGCTGACTCGCCTGCGAAGGATACTAAACCGGCTCGAATCCTTGACGCCGATGTCATTCGCAAATCGTCCATTGGTGGCGTGTGCAGCGCGGCATTCCTTTGAAGAAGTGTATCGTAGCCAGAGCGGATATGAATGGATAACATTATGCCCGAAATCGCGATTTGACCCTACAACAAAACTTCGTGAAATCGTGCACACCCCCTCGTATTCCGCCCCGCAATCCCGATCGGGCCGACCTTGAAGCGCCCCACTTGCAGAACCTGTCAGGATTTACGACAATTCCAAGCCTAGCCCATGGGCCAAATTCTCTTTGCAAGAAAAAACTCGCACCCCTAGCTCAATTGGATAGAGCATCGGTCTACGGAACCGAAGGTTAGAGGT
>CAZWOU010000122.1:0-21833 GCA_964635375.1 uncultured Pirellulaceae bacterium
AACTCCGCCCGTTCGGCCGCGTCTGCGTTGACACTCGCGCCCTGTCCGTGCGCGGCTGCCACAGAAAGCAGACCGACAATCGCGACGGATAGGAGGCTGACGGTTCTCTTCATTGGACGAGTTGCGTTCTTCGAAGACTTGGGAGAGGAAACGTGGTGAACCTGACAAGGAAGTAGGGATGTTGTCTTATCCTATCAGAGTGTCGAACGCAGCCTGCAGCGTAGGCCAGCCTCTCGAGGTCGAGTCCCATGAAGCAAAAAACTCTCTTGAGTTGATCATCGATCGTGACTTTTGATTATCATGCTCATGTTCGTGCTACCCACGAAAGTAAGGCTGCCATCAGCTCGGGTTGCGACGCTGGGATGGTCTCGGAGGTCTTCCGATTGTCAAACCTGTTGCAATGAATGTCAATAACTTAGCCTCAGCCAGCCGTGGCCCAGTTCTGCATGCGTTGACCGTGGAGGTTCCCCGTCCGATCCCCAGTCCGTCTGCAGTGCGGTTGCTCTCGGACCGGGCCAAGCCAAAATGGGCTGAGCTGTTCGCGAATCATAATGAGAGCCAAAATCCAAGGAGTTCTTACCGCTAATGTTGATACGCATTCTGACGCCAACCTTGGGCGCCTTGTTGTTTGTGAGCGCGGTGTCTGCGAAAGAACGCCCCAACGTGATCTTCTTCGCCGTCGATGACTTGTGCGACTGGGTTGGAGCGATGGGGCACGAGCAGGCGATCACCCCGAACATGGACTCTTTGGCTCGGCGTGGAGTCACCTTTACGTATGCGCACAGCCCGGGAACGTACTGTGCGCCCTCGCGAGCCGCGATCTTTCTGGGGCAGTACGCGTCCACGACCGGTTGCTACGGGAACGAGGTCTATCAGTACGACCACCCCGAGATTCGGCCCCTTCAGGTGAGTTTCAAGCGGGGCGGTTACGCGACATTCGGCGCCGGCAAACTTTTTCATCATCGCGAGGGCTATCTGGACCGGCGCGGATGGGACGAGTTCTTTGTGCGCAGCGAGCGGCAGAAACGTGAAGGTTGGCCCATGGACTCATGGCCGAGGGACGCCGACAAAAGAGACGTGCCGTTTCCCCAGCCGTTTCCCAACAGCATTTACAACCGCGGCAAGCAAGTGACAGGCGGTCTGTTCCTTGAGTGGGGAAAGATTCCGAACGACCAAGAGGATGAGATGGCGGACTCGCGCCGAATCAACTGGGCCTGCGACGTCTTGCGGAAAGAACACGACAAACCGTTCTTTCTCGCTGTAGGGATCTACGCTCCTCATTTTCCCAACTACGCGCCCGCTAAGTACTTCGACTTGTACGATGCGGAGAAGATCAAGGCTCCGCCGTACAAAGAAGACGACCTCGAAGACTTGCCGCCGAAGGTTCGCAGGAACAAGACGAATCGCAAGCGGCAGCATCATGAAAAGCTCGTCAAGTTGGACGCCGTCGAAGACGCTATCCACGGATACCTCGCCTCCGTTTCCTACGCCGACGCGATGCTTGGCCGCGTTCTGAAGACTCTCCGCGAAAGTCCGCACGCCGACAACACGATCGTCGTGCTCTGGAGCGATCACGGGTACCACCACGGCGAGAAAGGCGACTGGGGCAAGCACACATTATGGGAACGCACTTCAAACGTGCCGTTCATCTGGTCCGGGCCCGGTGTGGCAACTGATGAGAAGGTGGATGCGACCGTCAGCCTGATCGACATGTACCCGACCTTCGTTGAAATGTGCGGGCTGCCGCCTGTCGATGGGCTGGAAGGAGTTTCACTGGCCAGCCCGCTGAAGAAGCCGGCAACGGCCACGGATCGCGACGTGTTTCTGCCCTACTTAACGCCCGGCGGCTACGCGATCATCAATCAGAAGTGGCGCTACATCCACTACGACGACGACACGGAAGAACTGTACGACGTTCAAGGCGATCCGCACGAATGGGATAATCTCGCAGAAGATAAATCACTGCAACGTGTGAAAGCTCACTTGCGGGCCCAGGCTCCAAAATCATTCGCTCCGGCCGGAACCCCCAAGACCCAACTCAGGCTGGTAACGGAAGGCGAGACGTATCACTGGGAACTCAAGAAACGACCAGTCCGCAAGAAAAAGGCGAGCTGAGGCGAGCTGAGAGGATTGAACAACATGGAATTCGAGAATGAAAGAGAGACCCTCGCCCTTACGAAGCAGATGTTGGCGCGGGACAAGAATCTCCATTCGCCTTCGATGCCTGCTCGTACGGTTGTTCTCGAATGGGATGTCGGGCCAGAGGCGGCAATAAACAGCATCAGTTTCCGAAAGCACTTGCCATGAATTGTTGTACCGTCCGCTTGTTGCTCGCTGGACTTGCAATCGTCAATGCCGCGATTGCGGTAGGCGCTGAGCCGAAGGCCCCAATCCCTGCACGAACTCGCCCTCGGCTGCGAGACCTCGGAGTTTCGATCGGCATTCTGCCGACGGGTCCGTCAAATTCTCTCACCGATGTTGCTGGCGTGCAGGTCGGGCATCGAACGATTGTTGAAGGTGATTCGATCCGCACTGGCGTCACGGCAATCAAGCCTCACAAGGGAAATGTGTTTCTGTTGAAGACGCCAGCCGCTGTTCACGTGGCAAACGGTTTCGGCAAGTTCATCGGCACGACGCAAGTTAAAGAACTCGGCGTCATCGAAACGCCGATCGTGCTGACAAACACGTTGAGTACTTTTGCAGCCGCCGATGCGCTGGTCGGCTGGAGTTTGCAGCAGCCAGGTTGCGAATCCGTCAGGTCCGTCAACCCGATCGTTGGTGAATGCAACGACGGGCATCTGAATGATATTCGGCGGCGAATTGTGGCCGCCGAACACGTTAAGGCGGCTCTCAACAATGCAAACTCAGGCCCAGTTGTCGAAGGCGCTGTGGGAGCCGGCGCGGGAGTCCGTTGTATGGGTTGGAAAGGCGGCATCGGAAGTTCCTCTCGCAGACTCCCCGATAAGCTCGGTGGATTCACCGTGGGAGTTCTCGTTCAAACAAACTTCGGAGGTTCGCTGACAGTCGCGGGCGCGCCAGTCGGCCGAGAGCTGGGTCGCTATTACCTAAAGGATGAGGTCAAGTCGCAGGAACACGGTTCGTGCATAGTGATCGTCGCCACCGATGCGCCGCTGGATTCTCGGCGGCTCGAACGGCTTGCTCGCCGAGCGCCCCTCGGTCTGGCGGCCGTCGGATCTCCGATTTCACATGGCAGCGGTGATTACGTCCTCGCCTTCTCCACCGCCAAAGGATTGCAAACGGCCTACCAGTCTGATGCGCCCAGCGAAAAAGCGGAGTTGCTGCGCGATGATCAGCTTTCTCCATTGTTTCAGGCGGTACGAGACGCGACCGAAGAAGCCGTCGTCAACAGCATGTTGCAAGCCGTGACCACCACCGGTCACCGAGGACGCACGGTGGAAGCGATCGATCCCGCACGCGTCGCTGAAATCTGCGGAAAATACAGAGTCAGAAGAGACGACAGAGACAAGAAAGACGACGGGGCCAAGAAAGACGACGGGGCCAAGAAAGACGACAGGGCCAAAAGGGGCGACGGGGCCGCCAAAGGTTCGCCCGCGGGTGCGATTCCGCGTTCGGCTGTTCGCATTTATGCAGAGCTCTCACTGTCTCAAGCAAACCGCTCGAAAATAGATCGAATGGAAAAGCAACTTCCACCACTGATGAAGAAGCATCACGTGCCTGGGGTTGCGTTCGCCCTGATTTCCGATCGACAACTCGTCTGGTCGCGCGGCTACGGCGTGCGCTGCGCCGGTACGGACCACTTGGCGGAGCCCGACACGATCATGGAAGCGTGTTCCATGAGCAAGCCCTTCTTCGCTTATATGTTGCTGCGTTCAGTAGAGCGGGAGAAACTCGAGCTGGCTCGACCACTCGTGGATTACCTGGGGACCGACTACCTCACCGATGATGCGAGGCATCGCCTCATCACCGCAAAGATGGTATTGAGCCATACGTCTGGCTTGCCCAACTGGCGGCGCGGGGGTTGGCGCTCTGGCGGGCCGTTGTCTTTGGGGTTTGAACCGGGAGCAAAGTTTCGTTATTCGGGCGAGGGCTTTCTGATGCTTCAACGCGCGGTCGAGAAGAAGTTGGAAACCGACCTCGATACCTTCTCCCTCGAAGAACTGATCAAACCGCTTGAACTAAAGAACACTCGCTATGTGTGGCAGGACGCTTTCGTAGTAAGGTCTTCCTGCGGACATGACCGAGACGGAAAGGTGAAGAACGGTCGTGACTACTACAATCACGCGAACGCCGCCTATTCGCTTTACACAAGCGCCGAAGACTACGCTCGGTTCATCGTGGAGATTCTCAAGGACGACCGATCGGCCGCCCATTCGATTTCAAAGGCTACGCGAACTGAGATGTTGTCAGCGATCTCTCAACGCGAAGACGCGAGTGCCGATTGGGGACTTGGCTGGGGGTTGCGGAAGCTCAACACCCAACGACAGGTATACCACAGCGGTTCCAACGGATCCGGCTTTCGTTGCTACAGCGAGTTCTTCCCAGCCACCGGTGATGGTCTCGTTATCATGACCAACTCGCTCAGCGGCGCCGATCTCTGGAAAGCAGTGGTTAATGAATGGCACGCGGGCACTGAATGACTGCGGCCCGTCAAGAAGACATCTGCAGCAGTCATCTTGCGCCGGGCGATATTCGAACGCGAGTGTTCATGGGCCGAGTTGCTTGGCGCGTTCGAAGTCGGCAGTGGCCGGCCGCGTAGGCCAAGCCTCGGTGTGAAAAAACGCTCAGCCAATTGGTCGCATTGTTGGCGAGCCAGTATTCGACGGCTAAGCTCAAAGACATCGCGACCACGCTTGGGCTAGCTGGCCGCGATTCGGTCCCCAAGACAATTCAGCGAGCCAAGGCCCAGCGTTCAAACGAGTTCCAGAATCGCCTCCCGCCATCCGCCGCCGTCTCGCTCAACACCACCCAAACTAACGAAATGACCACAGACCACGGCTGAGCGCATGCTCTCCGGTCGAAATTGCGTGCGCAAAAGTCTCTTCACTCTACGGCGCGCAGGGTTCATTCCGCGCGTACGACGGCCACGAAGCCGCCGCCGGGCGCCATGGAGATTTTGAGGCGCGTATTCGGGTTGATATCTACGCGTTCACGCCGAATAGCATCCTCTTCCAATGGTTGATTCTGGTCTTGATTCACGACTTCCTCCTGGTAAAGGGAGGAGGTCATTTCTCTACTATATTAAGCCGCTAAAGTGGCAAGACTTTTGGGAAGGAGCACACTCCCAATGAGTGATCTGTGTCAACGCGCAACATTCCCGCAGGTTCTCGAGATCGATTTCCGGCACTTCGACAGTAGAGTCGTCGTCGAGTGTCACGCAAACACGGGGGCCTTCATCCGATGAACGGTCTCGTCGAGGTGCGAAGTGTGTCATGGTTGGTTCCGGGGCAATCAGTAACTAGCAAGACTCGAATAGCGTGACTGCTCACGACTGCAAATCCTTCTTCCATTCTGTTTCATCATTAAAACCCAAATACCTGCGCAAGTCACTCTGCCGGCGTGAAATATGCAGAGGCCTACGCGTCGATTCGAATGGCTTCAGATCTGTGTGGTTTCGAGCAGTTGTGGCGAGTCGACTACATCGACGGCTGCATCGAAGGATATCGCGATAATGAGACCCGACGCGCACTGTCGAGGGTTACACAGATCTGAAGGTGTTATAATGACCGAAAGCCTGCGTGCATGGGCGGTTGAACATGGGGATCCGCTCGCCATTCGGTCCAAAACGGCATTGTCTGACGAATGAACTGCTGGACTATCTCCTTTGACACGCTGCATACACATGTTTGCCTGATGCATGAGTCCGTTCCTCTTGGTACGAAACGGACCATCAATAGTACGGTCCGCTGCGATTTCCGATTTCAAGGTTGGGAATGATTGCGTTTTGCGAAGTCCAATGAGGCATGTTGATGGCCATAAAGTCACGTTCAAACGACCGCGAACCTGTTGCCACTGGCATGAAGGTTGTCATCTTGACATTAATGTTGAGCTTCCCATCGTTCTGCCAAACCATGGCGCGTGACCTACACGTCGATCCCGCCTTAGGTGACGACGGCAACGACGGCATGACCTCGCCGCTTAAGTCCATCAAGCGCGCGATTCGAATCGCCAGAGCGGGTGACACGATTCACCTCAAGCCGGTCGTCTACCACGAGTCCGCGGGGTTCTATGCGAAACGGGGTGAACAAGGGAAACCCATCACCTTGGACGGGCATGGCGCCACGTTAGAAGGATCCGATGCGATCGACCCGGCGGCGTGGACCGAGGTGTCGCCGGGATTGTTCAAGAACGACAAACTCATTCCGACATTGAATCGCGCAATCTTGTGGCGTTGGTTCTTCCTGCTCGACGGCAAAATCAATCGCATGGGGCGCGTCCTGAAGGGTAAGAGTGAACCGTTCCGAAGACCTGAATCACTTAGGCCGGGCGAATGGACCTTCTTTGGGGACGATAAGAAACGCCAAGGAAACTCTGATTCAGAAAGTATCCGCGGCTCATTCTTTATCAAACTTGAGGCGGGGCAAACGCTTCAGCAGGCCAACATCCGGTTCCCTGTCCGCTCGGCTGGCGTGCAGTTTAGCGGCGACAATGCCCATCTCGTCATCCGCAATATCACGGCCACGCACACCCAAAATGATGGATTCAACATTCACGGAGATTGTCGCGACGTCATTTTTGAGAATATCCGGGCGATTGAATGCGGCGACGACGGCATCAGCGCCCACGAGACCGCGCAGTACCGTGTCAATGGTTTTGTTTCGATCGGCAACGGGACCGGTATCTGCGACACCGGGAGCAGCAAAACGAGTTACGATAATATCTTCATCGCGGACTGTGTTGGTGTTGATCTCTATTTCCTGGACACCGGTCGCTATTCGGTTAGCAATGCTGTGGTGCTGTCGTCCGCACAAAGACCGATGGTCGTAACGGGACGCGACAGTGGTCGTTGCACGCTGACGATCAACAATCTTTATCTTCGCCGCACGGGCCATCCTGCGCCGGCGATCGTTACCGCCACCGCGCGCGTGGCCGCCCGGCGACTGACACTCGACAATCTCGATTTGCGAGTCACGGGCGAGATGTCGTTTGATGCGTGTCTGATCAACGGTCAGCCGACCCCTAACGATGCAAAATCGGCCGGCGCCGATGTCGGCAAGATGGTCAAAATGATCGTGCCAAAATCCTACCAATCCCATTTCCTCGCCCCATGAAACGCGCGAGTACGGCGACATCCTCGTCTCGATAGGAAACATCATGAAGCTTCAGGCAGTTCTTGCCGTTCTGACTCTAGGCGCCGCGAGTCTGTCGCCGGCTTACGCTGAAGACCGGGTCCTGTTCGCGTTTGATGATTACAGCATTCCATGGCGGCACAACTTGAAGGTCACGCTGGTTCAGGCAGACAAACATCCTGACAACCCTGTTCTGCGTCGCGGGCCCGCGGGCGCCCCGGATCACGGGCACGCGATTCTGTATGGCACCGTCTTCAAAGACGGGGACACCTTTCGCATGTGGTATCTGGGCATGATTCAAACAAGGATTGAAAAAGGACAGGCACCCGGTTGGTGGCGACCAATGTGCTACGCCGAAAGTACGGACGGCGTGCACTGGACGAAGCCTGAATTGGGGCTGGTTGAATTCAACGGAAGCAAGAGGAACAACATTTGCCTGATCGAAGGCTCCGTCCGTTCGATGACATTGATCAACGATTTTCTCTCTGTCCTTTACGAACCGGACGATCCGGATCCAAGTCGTCGGTACAAAGCGGCCTACATCGCTCACATGCCCTATGACGACATCAAAGGCGGCATGAGCAACGTCGGCATCAAAGAACGTCGAGTCGGGACAACCATCTGCGCAACTAGTGCGGATGGTTTGAGCTGGGACGTTGTGGGAGATCGGCCCGCGAATGCAGGCGGCGAGCGTTTCGAAGCGTCGTCTCTCTATCGATACAACGGTTTTTACTACTCGACGGGACAGTTGATCTCACCGTGGAGTTGGCGTCCTGACGGGAGCAAGACCGGTCGCAATGTTTTGGCCTTCCGTTCGCCCGATTTTAAAACATGGTCACCGGCATCGGCTCACGCCTACTCGCGGCCAGGGCAACTCACGAACCCTCCAGTTGTGGGTGAACAGACGCACATGGGCATGGGATTGTGGAATCGCGGCAACGTGCTGGTCGGTCTGCACGGCATGTGGCAGGACGCTGCGATGAAACCGAAAAGCGGCAAGTACTGGAACAAAGGCGTCCACGTCGATCTCGGCCTGGTGATCAGCAACGACGGCGTGCATTTCCGTGAACCGGCGCCAAACTTCAAAGTCATTTCGCGCGGTGCGCCGGGCGCCTGGGATGATACGGCCTTGTTGCAGGGTCACGCCTTTGTCAATCACCGCGACAAGACAATGATCTGGTACTCCCACTGGGACACGTCGGGCAAACTCAAGACGATGGAGATCGGTTTGGCGATTTTGCGGCAAGACGGCTTTGGCTACCTTTCGGCTCAGGAAGAAGACAACGACTCCGAGTTCATTACCGATTTTTTTGAACTCGATAAGGACGAGAAGATTCAGCTGAATGTTTCCGGAGTTTCGCCGGATGTGCCGCTGACTGTCGAATTGCTGGATCAGCGAGCTCAGCCGATACCGGGATACGTTACGAAAGTTTCCGCCAGCGGCATCCGCGTTCCCGTCGTCTGGCCAAAGCCCGCGATCGCCGGCCACAGAGTGGCTTTGCGAGTTCGCTACCCCGTCCGCAGTCTGGCGCGCGTCTATGCCGTTTACATCGCTGGATCGAGTCCGTCCGACACAGCGAGACAGGAATAACGAACGCGAGAGAAGAAGTAACGACGACCTCAGCCTAGCACGTCCTCGCGATTGAGCGAAAGCTGCAGTCAATTTCCTGTTTCGGACAAACGAACATCTCCGAGAGGTGACATGAGTACTGCGTCTGAAGTCAACCCGTACGCCTGGGCGAGCGTCGGCGACTATGATCTTGAGCTGTGGAGTAGACACCTGCAGGGTTTCGTGCCCCCTGATTCCTTTGATGCACATGCCCATCTGTGGCGAGTGGCGGACCTGAGAACGCCGACACCGCCGCTCGCGGCTGCGGGTCCGGCGAAAGTGACTCGGTCGGTCTATGACGAACGAGTCTCGATGTGGATGCCGGATCGCTGTCCGACGGGTGGGCTGTTCTTTCCGTTTCCAACACGCGCGCTCGATGTGGATTCAGCCAATCGCTTCCTCGCCGATCAGATCAAGGCCGATCCACGGTCGCGAGGGCTAATGATCATCACACCGCGACAGGAGCCGGCGGACGTCGAACGGCAGGTCCGCAACGATGCCTTTGTTGGCTTCAAGGTCTACCATCTATTTGCCGAACGCGAGGATTCGCTATTCGCCCCCACCGAGGAGTTCATCCCTGAATGGGCGTGGGAAATCGCCGACCAGCGTGGTCTGGTCATCATGCTTCATATGGTTCTTCCCCGCGGCCTCGCTGACCCCGCCAACCAGTCGTACATCCGCAGCCACTGTGAGCGATACCCAGGCGCGAAGCTGATTCTCGCCCACGCCGCGCGCGGGTTCTGCGGCCGACATACCGTTGAAGGCATCGATTCGCTGCGAGGGCTGGACAACGTCTTCTTTGACACATCGGCGGTTTGCGAACCAGAAGCGTTCGAAGCCATACTGCAAGCGTTTGGGCCGACACGTCTGTTCTTCGGCGCCGATTTTTGTGTGACCGAGATGCGCAGTCGTTGCGTCAATCTGGCCGACGGATTTTTATGGCTCGATGAACTCAAACCAGATTTCAGCCGCTCGCGTTTCGCTAGACCGGTGATGCTGGGCCTCGAGTCGTTGCTGGCGCTCAAGCAAGCGTGTACGAACCAGCATTTGACCGAGGGCGATGTGGAGGAAGTGTTCTGCTTCGGCGCTAGACGTCTTCTTGATCTGCCGCTTCCGCGCCGCATGCCCGATGTGCAGGAGACGTATCGCGCTGCCAAGGCGATCATTCCTGGCGGAACGCAACTGCTCAGCAAACGACCAGAAATGTTCGCGCCCGACCAGTGGCCCGCGTACTATCGCGAAGCACGCGGATGCGAAGTCATCGACATAGAGGGCCGGCGTTTCATCGACATGAGCCTGGGGGGAATTCTTGCCTGCATTCTTGGTTACAGCGATCCAGACGTAAACGCCGCCGTCATGCGTCGCGTTAGCCTCGGAGCGATGTCAACGCTGCAAACCGCCGACGAAGTCGAGCTGGCGAGGCTACTGCTCGAAATTCATCCTTGGGCCCACAATGCAAGATTTACCCGAGCGGGCGGCGAGTCGATGGCTGTTGCTGTTCGGATCGCGCGAGCATTCACTAGTCGCGACAAGATTGCGCTGTGTGGCTACCACGGCTGGCATGACTGGTATCTGGCCGCAAACCTCGCTCAACCCGGCGCAGACCAAGACACGGATCCGCTTGATGGGCACCTGCTGCCCGGACTCGAACCTCGCGGCGTGCCGAAAGGCTTGAGCGGCAGCGCGCTTGCGTTCCACTACAACAATCTGGACGAGCTGGATGCGCTGATCGCACAGCATGGCGCCGAATTGGCGGCCATCGTGATGGAACCGACCCGGCATGCAAATCCGGAACCCGGCTTTCTGGAAGGCGTCCGGCAACACTGCGACGAACTCGGCATACCGCTGATCTTCGACGAGATTTCCATCGGCTGGCGCCTGGGGCTTGGAGGAGCCCACCTGAAGTACGGCGTAGATCCGGATATTGCGGTGTTCGCCAAGGCGCTGGGCAACGGGTTTCCTATCGGTGCGATCATCGGAAATCGCGAAACCATGCAGGCGGCCCAGTGGTCGTTCATATCCAGCACGTTCTGGACGGAAGGCGTCGGTCCGGCAGCCGCTGTGGCGTGTGTTCGTAAGATGATGACCCACAACGTTCCCGGACATCTACGGCACATCGGCCAGCTGGTGGTGGAAGGCTGGCAGGAACTTGGACGCAAACACAATCTTGCCGTACGGACTCCCGGTCGTCCCGAGTTAGCCCTACTCGCATTCGAGCACGCGGAATCGGCCGCGCTGACCACACTCATGACCTCGCGAATGCTGAATCGCGGATTTCTCGCCGCCGGAGCATTCAACGCCTCGCTCGCGCATGAACCTCGCCACGTAACTGCTTACCTGTCAGCGCTGGACGAAGTATTCGCGGAACTGGCCGATGCGGTCCGGGACAACAACATCGCTGGGCGCATCGGCGGCCCGGTAAAACACACAGGTTTCACGAGATTGACCTGACTGATCTCGCTGCCAAGCCATTCGTGCCGGACGATCTTGATTCATGCGGTAAGCAAGTCATCCGCGTTCTTGAAAGCAAGACATTGTTTACGTCACGAGTTCGGGAATGGGTTGGCCGTTTCGAATGAGCGTGATGGGGCGACCGACGTTGGCGTCATACTCGGTCTTGGGATCGATGCCGATGTTGCGGAAGAATGAGGCGGCTAGGTCATCTGGACTGAAGCCTTCATTGACCGGACCCTGAGCTTTGTCGTCGGTTGCTCCGATGACGTGGCCACAATTAGTTGAGCCGCCGGCCATCATGGCACACATGGCTCGAGCCCAGTGATCGCGGCCTGCCTTGCCATTCACCTTCGGCGTGCGACCGAATTCTCCGGTAACCAGAATCGACGTCGAATCGAGTAGGCCCTTGCTGCCAAGGCGATCCAGCAATGCGGTCATGGACTGGTCGAATCGAGGAAGCAACTCGTGACCAAGCTTGTTGAAGTTGTCCTGATGCGTGTCCCACCCTTCCAGCAGAACCGTGACAAATCGAACGCCTGACTCGATCAGGCGACTGGTCAACATCATGCCTTGGCCAAAGTCGTGGCGACCGAAGCGGTCCACTTCGCGATCCGGTTCTCGCGTCAGGTCAAAGGCGTTTTTGGCTCGTCGCGAACTGATGATGTTGTAAGCCTGCTCGGAAAACCGATCGAGGCCGCGAACGGAATCATCAAGCTTCTCATATCCGTCAAATGCCGTGTCGAGATCCGACAGTAGCGACCTTCGCGTCCGATACTTCTCAACAGTCAACCCGTCGCCCAGCGTAATTCCGCGAACTCGGAACGGCTGGCCAAAACGTGGCTTGTCGCCTGTGGACAGCGGACCGTATTCCGGCCCAAGGTACCCGGGCCCTCCAACCGGGCGATCGATCGACACGAACGACGGTAGATCTTGGCGTGCGGGCAATTCGTGGCTGACTACCGAACCAAACATCGGGTAATTCAACACGGGTGTTGGTCGGTTTCCGGTCATCACGTAATGTGTTCCCAGGCCATGCGTTGCCAGATTGTGCGTGACGCCTCGGACAATCGCATACTTGCCTGCGCGGCGAGCCAGCTCGGGCAGGTGCTCACAAATCTCTACGCCCGGGATTGGAGTCTTGATTGGACGGAATTGACCGCGGTATTCGGCTGGAGCGTTGGGTTTCAGGTCCAGCGTGTCCTGATGTGAGGGTCCTCCGCCCAGGAAGACAAGAATTGCCGATCGGCCGTTGTCCTGATCACCAGCTCCAGCCTGTAGCCGCAGAAAACTGCTCAGCGAGAACCCGGCGCCTAGAACGCCCGCCTTCAACATCTGGCGGCGAGAGAGACGAGAAACATGCCTGGCCATGGGAGTCATCCGGTTAGTTCAGAATAAATTCTTTGGTATTGATCAACGCCCACAATAGATCGCGAACGCCGTCGCTCAGCGAAGCGGCGTTTTCAAGGTGTCTTGTCGCGCGCCGCTGTTCGGATTCAGTTGGAAGACGATTCACCGTGCGCAACCATGCGGTGCGAATCAGTTCGGCGAGATCGACTTTGAGTCCTGTTTCTTCACGCGAGGCGATCTCCTGAACCCAGCCACTGTCCGCCAGGCGTTGTTCAACCAGCGGGTCGTTGTGCAGAAAGATCGACTGCAGCAGTGTCGGCTGATTGACGCGTTCGCAGTCGCAGTTGACCGCTCGTTCCGGTTTGCCGAACACGTGCATGGCATACGTGCCGGCGAGTCGCATCGACAGATGCCCAATCGCGCGGCGCGTAAGGTCGCTGCGAACTTCAGCCAACTTATCGGAACCCGCGACAGCCTGTTTGACGCTGTCGTAAACCACTTCGGCCGGAAGGCGTCGCGGAATCGCTCGGCTGAAATTACGCCGATCCTCGCGGTTCGTTGCGTTCGGTTTCCAGCTGCGCTGGTAGGCGTCGCTCGACACGATCTTGCGATGCAGCAACTTCATATCATAGCCGCTATCGACAAAGCTCTTTGTCAGCCAGTCGAGCAGCTTGGGATGACTCGGCGGGTTGGCCGGGTTGAGGTCGTCAGGCGGTTCAATGATCCCCACATAGAAGTAACCCGCCCAGACGCGATTCACAAACGCTCGGGCAAACCATGGGTTGTCCGACTCCTTCATCCATTGCATGATCGCGGCACGCGGATCGTCGGCGTCGGCCAGTCTGACCATCCGACTGCGCAACAGGCTGAGCGTCACTGGCGCCGCACGTTTCTCAACATGGATTTCGCGCCAGGGAATCGACTTCCCAGGCTGCGTTCGGCGGAGGACATCTTTGCGAACGGACGAACCGTTGTTGCCACGAATGTTGAGTCCGACTTGCCGGGCCATTTCCCGGTATCTCTTATCATCCTCCGCGACAACGCCAAACTTCACGTTGTCAAAGAATGCGCTGAACTGTTGAAAGTCGGACTGAGTCCACGGAGCAAACGGGTGCTTGTGGCACCGTGCACACTGCAAACGAATTCCCAGGAAACTGTGTGCGAATGCCAGGGCCTTGTCCTCTGACTTTTCCAGCGAGCGACGACTCCAGTAGTGTGGCATCGACGGTCGGCGGCTGAATTCCTGGGCGGATTCGTCTCTGTAATGCGACGTAGTCTCTGCAGCATACTCCTCATAAGACTGGTCCTCGCCGCGGCTCCTAGCCTGAACAATCCGCTCAATCAGTTCGTCATACGGCATGTTTTCCTGCAGCCGGTTATTGATCC
Organism: uncultured Pirellulaceae bacterium; assembly: GCA_964635375.1. Taxonomy (GTDB): domain Bacteria; phylum Planctomycetota; class Planctomycetia; order Pirellulales; family Pirellulaceae; genus CAZMNY01. Next base: position 14,065 of record CAZWOU010000122.1, read on the forward strand.
ACGTATACCACTGCACCGAAGTCTCCTGTCCCAACTCCGCCTGCTGGCTCGGATTGCAACCGGTGAAGTCGCACAATCGGTTCGTCCACCATGCGGCGTACGCGGGGCGATTCAGCAATTCGTCGATCTTATGCTGGCGCTTGTCCGCAGACTTGTTCGCCAAGAACTGCGTGACTTCATCCGGCGTGGGCAGTGTTCCGGTCAGGTCGATGCTGGCGCGGCGGAGAAACTCGGTGTCGCTGCACGGTGGCGCTGGCTGGATCCCCAGCTTCTTCAACTTGGTCCGAATGAACCCATCGATCTTGGTCACAGTTGTCGGTTCAGGATTCTCGGGGAGCGTTTGATCCGAAACCGGCCGTATCACAGGAACGGCAGCCACTCCGTTGTCGTAGAACGCGATCACGTGTGTGTCGCCGCGTCCCGTCGCTTTCAGCTTTCCATCTTCGTCGACGGTCACGATCGAGTCGTCATTGGTTCGAAATCGGCACAACGGTGTGACATCTTCGCGACTATTGTCCCGCCAAACCGCAACGACACGTAGCTGAGTCGCCAGCCTGCCCGGTGCGAACACAACTTCGCTCGGTTCAAGTTCCAGCCGCTTCAGTTCATGGCCTTCGGCGCCCCCGACTGCTCCGGCCTCAATCCATCGCTGAAACAAGTGATGCTGCCACGAGCCGCGTTCAAATAATTGACCGCCTTCGTGGTCGACCTGTCGTGACGGCTTGCGAATGATCAAGCTGTCATTGGCAGCCGTTCGGTTGACGCGACTTTCGTTTTCGGAAGACGACCGAGCTATCAACGCCGCATGGTCCATTTTGAAATCGTAGCCAAACAAGGACAGGCGGAATCCGCCTCGCCCCTGAAAAGAACCGTGACACGATCGCCCGTTGCATCCCAGTCGCCCCAGCAGTGGAGCAACATGCTTCTGGAAATCCGGGGCTTCCCCCGCCTGCGGACTGGCAAACCGCTCGCGGGCGGACGGCTGAGTCTGAGCGTCCCCGCGATCCGGCAAGTGCAGTGTCGCAAGGGCACTCAAGCATATGACGATGACATTCAATCGCATGACAGATTCCATTTTTGACAACGCGGAGCGCAGAGTCTATTTCATGTCGCCGCCGACCTTACGCGCCTTTTCGAATACAGACAAGACGTCCGTAACTGCCACTTCGTGCCGAACACCCGCTTCGATCTGGTCGCCAACTTTCAGATTCCCAAACAGCTCCTTGCGTTTCCAGAAGCCCGCAAGAATCGCATTATTTCCAACGATGCTTTTCGCGTTTTTGGCGCGACTCTTGTCAAACACGCGGTCGACCGACTGCACTTTCACGATCAGGCCCAGCATTGACGGGTCTTTCTTCACGACCTTGGCCGTAACAACGCCCTGAAATCCTCGGAAGTCGTCCGGCAGAACAGGGTAGTCTTCAGGCTTGTACGGAGCCACCTTGCGGAACATTTCGCCAGGAAACGTCAGGCGTTCTCCGCCATCGTGTCGCGCGGCAACCTCGAGCGTCTCGCCCTTCTTGGTTGTGAGCAACACGTCGAGAAATCGACTGGCGACGCCTTCGATCTCAACGTCCTGCCCAACAAGGCTCTTGGGGTCTCGCGCCTTGTTCTTCTTCCACACGCGCGGCACGGCGTCAACTTTCAACACCAATGTGCCTTTCTCGACATCCTTCTCCACAAGCCGCCCGACAAGAGCCCCCATGAAACCGCGACCGCGAAAACCGGTTCTAGTCGTTTCCCGATCCACGCCTTTGGCGGTTGCTTTGCGAACAAACTCGGCCACTGTCAGATGATCGCTCTGTCGCTCGATGTGCTTAAGGCCGACTTCGATGCGGTCGCCGAGTTTCAACCCGTGATAGGTGTCCTTCCGCTGCCAGAATCCACCGAGCATCGCGCGCTTTCCGATAATACTCTCCGGCTTCTTAGCGGCATTGTTCTTCCAGGCGTCGAGCACTCGGTCCACTTGAATGATCACTTCCAGCAGATCCGTATTCTTCGCGACAATCTTTCCTGCAACGGCTCCATTGAAGCCGCGAAAACCCTCGGGCAATTCGGGGTAATCTGCGGGTTTAAACGGAGCAACCTTGCGGAGCAGTTCACCGGGAAACGTGAGTCCGTTGCCGCCGTCGTGCCGAGCCTCGCATTCCAGCGTCTCGCCTTCTTTGACCAATAACAAGGCGTCAAGCCATTTGCCGGAGACGCTATCCACGACTATGTTTTTGCCAACCAGACTCTTCGGGCTTTTCGCTTTACTGTTTCGCCAAACGCGAGGCACAGCGTCGACATTGAGGACGAACGTGCCTTTCTCAACATCTTTTTTCACCAAACGGCCGACTAGCATGCCATTGAATCGCTGAGCAGCTTTGGGAAGTCGTTTCTTCGAATTACTGTTAACGCTCGCAGAGCGACCGCCTACTCTGATCGCAGTCGCCCATCTCAAGTGCATGACAACGAATTCAGAACAACCGCCAAGCCTTGGCGTCGAATTCGTTTTCAATCTCCGCATCCTTCGCCCGACCAAGTAGGTCGTAATACGCGTATGGGTATTTGAAGACGAGGCCAGTGAGGAAAACTAGGCCCGCCTTCTTCTCGCGACGCGTACATTCCGAGCAAACCGCTCGAAACGAGCCTAGATCGCCGCCTCGTCGCGCGCAAATGTGACGCTCAACGGCCCCAAGGCAGTTGCTACTCGTCATGAGGTTCCAGTAGCTTGGTGACAGATCAATGAGCACTGCTCCGATCATCTCACGGCGGAATCTCAACCATTGGCAACATGATGCTCACGATTTCTGACCTCGAATTCTGGTATGAGCGGGAATCGTTTCAGCTGCGGCTGAAGCGGTTCACGATGCAGCGAGGAGAGCGGGCGGCGTTGATCGGTCCAAGCGGATCGGGCAAGACGACTCTCCTGCATCTGATGGCTGGGATTCTCGTCCCAAAGACTGGAGCCATTCGCGTAGGAGAGAGCAACATCACTACCCTGAATGATGTCGCTCGGCGCGAATACCGACTTGCCAACATCGGAATGGTCTTTCAGGAGTTCGAACTCATCGAATACATGACGGTCCTCGACAATATCCTGCTCCCCTATCGCCTCACAGACTCCCAGATACTGACGCGTGAAGTTCGCGGTCGGGCAGCGGAGCTCGCCGAGCGAGTAGGCCTAGCCGACAAACTCCAGCGGAGGCCCGCCAAGCTGTCACACGGGGAACGCCAGCGCGTCGCTATCTGCCGTGGCCTAATCTCTGAGCCGAAGATGATCCTCGCCGATGAACCGACAGGCAATCTCGATCCGGAGAACAAACATAGAATCGTGAAATTGCTGCGAGACTACGCTGAAGAGCATCAAGTTGCCATGCTGATGGTGACGCACGACCACAGCCTTCTGGGAGACTTTGATCGAGTCATCAACTTCTCGGATTTGACACTGGGCGGCGATGAAACCGAGCACGCGCCGGCTGAAGCGAATCAACGGACAACTTCGGAACTCAGACAGTCCGGAGACGGCAACGAATGACCGATAGTCTCTACATTGCCTGGAAGTACCTGGCTTACCAGAAGACGAAGACCGTGTTGATGTTGATTTCGATCACGCTCATCATCTTCTTGCCTGCCGGGTTGAATCTGTTGGTCAATGAAAGTGCCGAGAACCTGCGCTCACGCGCCAGACAGACTCCACTTGTACTTGGCGCGCGGGGCAGCAGGTTGGAACTCGTTCTGAATTCACTCTATTTCGAATCAAAGACGCCTCCTGTTCTGCCGATGTCGGAGGTGAGCCGGCTGGAGGAATCCGGTCTTGCCCGGGCGATCCCAATGAACACCCGCTTTCAAGCTCGCGGACGCCCCATCGTCGGAACGAGCTTGGCCTATTTTGAATTCCGTCAGTTGTCGATCCTTGAAGGACGCCAATTGGCCCAATTGGGCGAGTGCGTACTCGGAAACAACGTTGCCCATGAACTGGAGATGGCTCCAGGCGACTCTTTGATATCGTCTCCTGCGAGCGTCTTCGATCTGGCCGGAGTTTATCCGCTGAAAATCAACATCACGGGAATTCTCGCACCCACTGGCGGACCGGATGACGATGCGATATTCGTCGATCTCAAGACCGTCTGGGTTATCGCCGGCTTCGGGCATGGACACGTGGATCTCAACCAACCGGAAGCATCGGGCTTGTTGCTCGATCGAAAAGGAAATCGCCTAACGGCAAACGCGGCCGTGGTCCAATACAACGAGATCACGCCGGAGAACATCGATTCGTTTCACTTTCATGGTGAACAGAGCAGCTTCCCAATCACCGCAATCATTGCTGTGCCTAACGACTTGAAAGCGAGGACCATCCTGCAGGGAAGATATCTTGCGAGTGACGAGGTCACGCAAATCGTTGCTCCGGCAACGGTGATGGACGAATTGCTCGCGACGATCCTCAAGGTTCGCCGATTCATGATTGCCGGGTCGCTGCTCGTCGGAATGGCCACCGTTCTTATGGCATTGCTCGTCTTCGTATTGTCGATTCGACTTCGTCGCGGCGAGATTGCCACGATGCGAAAACTCGGTGCGGCGCCGTCGCGGATTGCATCCATTCTGGCGTGCGAGGTGCTGTTCATTCTCGTCATCAGTCTTTTCGTCGCTGGCTCCTTGACAACGTTGACGGCCCGCTTCGGCGACGAGTTCATCCGTTGGCTGATCGTGTAAGGAGCGACGAGGAATTGACCGCCGCTCCGTCACGGCGGGTTGCCTTAAGAGCGATCTTGGCGTGCTGTTTTTCAGGTCGACTGTTCAGTTGCGATGGCTCGCCCCAGAGCACACGAGCGTTTTTCAGCCACCGCAGAGAACCACCTGAACCCGCCTTTTTCAGGGGTGCCGAGCACCCGCACTCGGATATCGACACCTGTCGTCATTTCGACCTGATTTTCTGCCATAATAAGAACGGAAGAAGACGGCGAATTCACCTATGCCCTTGCGTTGCGTTCCATGTTCTTTGCCGACCTTTACACCGTATTTTTTCTCGGCCCATCGTTCCGGTTTCGAAAGACAGATGTGAAAACTTCCAATCAATTGCTCTGTGTTGCCATAATCCTGGGATTCGCCAGTTCGCAGCTCAGAGCTGCTGACAGTCCCAACATTATTCTGATTTTCATTGACGATATGGGGTGGAAGGACGTCGGCTGCTATGGCAATGACTTCATTGATACGCCGCACATCGACCAGTTGGCGGCTGATGGAATGCGGTTCACAGATTTCTACGCTGCCGGAGCCGTCTGCTCGCCGACGCGATGCGCGGTGCAGTCCGGCCAGAATCAGGCTCGAATTGGAATCACAGCACACATCCCAGGGCATTGGCGGCCGTTCGAACGTGTGATCACTCCGCTGACCACCATGGCGTTGCCGCTCGATACGATTACGGTCGCCGAAGCGTTGAAGGCGTCCGGCTATGCCACGGGGTACGTTGGAAAATGGCATCTCGGCCGTGGTCCGCAGTTTCAGCCCGATCGTCAGGGTTATGACTTCTCGGCTGTTATCGGCGGTCCGCACCTGCCGGGCAGGTATCGCGCGCAAAGCCGGGACGTACAGAAGCCGAAGCCTGGGCAATACCGAACTGAATTTGAAGCGGATCTCTGCATCGACTTTGTCAAGAAGAATAGAGACAAACCGTTCTTTCTGATGCTCTCCCCCTTTGCCGTTCATATTCCATTGGGAGCGATGTCCGCAAAGGTGGACAAGTACGCGAAGAAAGCAGCAGAGACGAAGCGTGAGTTGCCGCACCCAGTCTACGCGGCGATGGTTGAACATTGCGACGACATGGTAGGCCGCATCCTAGGCGCCGTGGAAGAATCCGGCATCGCCGAAAAGACAATGATCGTCTTTACTTCCGATAACGGAGGCTTGTATCGCCGCTACGATTACCGAGAATCGGCCGACGACAATGTCGCCAGCCTGGCTCCGCTCAAAGGCGAAAAAGGCTCGTTGCACGAAGGCGGAGTACGCGTTCCGTTGATTGTGAAATATCCCCCGATTGTGAAACCGGGCACGGTCTGCTCGGAGCCAACGATCAGCTATGACTTCTATCCTACTTTTGTCGATCTCGCTGAAGGAAAACTACCCGCTCAACAGACAATGGATGGGCTTAGTCTGAAGCCGCTGCTTGCAGATCCCACCACCACGTTGGCGCGGAACGCCCTGTTCTGGCACTACCCGCACTACCACCATGATCGCCCCGCCAGCAGCATTCGCGAGCGTGACTGGAAACTGATCGAGTACATTGACGGAACTGGCGACGTTGAAGTCTATAACCTCGCCGAGGACATTGGCGAGACAAAAAATCTCGCCAAAGAACGCGCAGGTCGCGCAGCAGATCTTAAGAACAAACTGCAACAATGGCGCCAGCAGGTGACTGCTCGGATGCCTTATCCAAATCCGCACTACGATGAAGCACGAGCTGGCGAGTGGTGGAGGATGCGAACTGGTCAGCCTGTCGATAGTGACGGCCGCAAGCGATTCCCACCGACCGAGAAGGCGCAATAACGAACAGCCCCATCGATCGGACTTTGATGCGCTGTTCGCGTCCCGCCCAGCGCCTCACGGCTATCTCAACCGACCCAACCAACCGGAGACAAACAAGATGCGACGTCACTATTTGAGTGTGATTACGAGTTTATTGATCGGCTTGCTGGGCGGATCACTTGGCGGCGGATTGGCCGCGGCTGAACCAAGTTTTGAGCGTATTTTCGACGGCAAAACTTTGCAGGGTTGGTCGGGCGATCCAAAACTGTGGTCGGTGCAGGATAACGCGATCACGGGCGTGACGACGGACGAAAAGCCGCTGGAATACAACAAGTTCCTGATCTGGGACGGCGAGGTCGAGAACTTTCATCTGCGAGCGAAGGTCCGCTTGATCGGCAATAGCAATTCGGGCATTCAGTATCGCTCGAAGCATTTGAAGGACAAGGGCGAGTATGTGGTGGGCGGATATCAATGCGATATTCACCCCAAAGCAGAGAACAACGGGATGCTGTACCACGAACGGGGCCGCGGGATTGTCGCAAAACACGGCCAGAAGGTGATCGTGGATCGAGCCGGCGACAAGTGGATCACAGGAACCACCGGCCCCGTGCAGGAAATCAAGTTGGAGCAATGGAATTCGTTCGAGATCATTGCGAACGGCAACAAACTGATTCACAAACTCAATGGCAAGGTCTGCGCCGAAATCATCGATCATCATCAAGCCGGACGTTTGCTGAAGGGCGTTGTCGCGCTGCAAGTGCACCGCGGACCAGCCATGCGGGTTCAGATGAAGGACGTCGAACTGAAGCGTTTGCCTGCGGGCGGGATGTTGTCACTGACGGACGCGCCGATACCGCCGGACGCCAAGAAGGCGCCAGGCCGAAAACCTCGTTCAAGAAAGAAGAAATCACAAGCCAAAGCAAAACCGGCAGTACCCCTAGACGCTTGCGATCTGTGAACAGGAGACCCCATGACTTTTGCGCGATCTACCCTACTGCCTGCCTTGTTGCTGACTGCCGCGACAGGCGTGCTTGCATCGGCCACTGAACAACCCAATATCATCATCCTGTTCGCCGATGACCTCGGTTATGGAGAACTCAGCTGTCAGGGCAACCCCGAAATCCCCACGCCCCATATCGACTCGATCGCCGCCAATGGCGTCCGTTTCACTGACGGCTATGTCGCGGGACCCAATTGCAGTCCGTCCAGAGCCGGTTTGTTGACAGGCCGGATTCCGACGCGGTTCGGGTACGAGTTCAATCCAA
>CAZWOU010000123.1:0-2214 GCA_964635375.1 uncultured Pirellulaceae bacterium
GCATTCGCCTGCAATACCCGCTAAGTAGTTCGCAGACGATGGGGGTTGCTTGTGCTCCTTTTCAGATTTACTGAAAAAACAGGCCTTTCCGCCCCGCCAAATCTGCGATCCAAAGACTCGGCGCACCAACAATCGCCCAGCAGTTCACCTCGGCCTATTCGCCGTGGCTGGGCGGCCGCCGATCTCGCTTTTTCTCGGACTTCCGCCGCTTGCCCTGGAGGCGGCGCTCTTTGGAACCGCGGGTGGGTCGGGTCAGCTTCCTGGGACGCACTGGGCGAGCCGCCTCGAGAATGAACGACTTGAGTTTCTCCAGGCAGTCCTGCACGTTGCGATTTTGGTCCCGATATCGTTGGCTGGCGATCACGACCTTGCCGTCGCGGTTAATTCGATTGGCCAGCTTTCGCTGCAGACGCTCGCGGATTCCATCGCTGATGCTCTGCGAACCCGCCAAATCCCAATGCAAAGTCGCCTTGGTATTGACCTTGTTGACATTCTGGCCGCCAGGGCCACTGCTGCGGTCGTAGCGAAACTGCAGCTCGCTTGCGCTGAGCGTGATTGTTGGATTTACGTATAACATAGCCAGTTACTACCCGGGTGGTGGCGCGGAAGGTGGACGATCAGCGATTTCTGTGCCTGATTGTCGCGCCTTGCGGACGTGTCGTATTATGGACGGATTGATCGTCCATGTCTCACGGCCAAGCGGCCTGGACGCTGGTTTGACAAGAAAAGGAGAGGCCATGTTCGGTCGTCGGCTCTCGGGCTTGCCGTTCTTCATTCTGCTACCCCTCTTGGCGTCGTTTTTTTCCCATCCCCTGTTGGGCCAAGTGGTGTCGGGCCAAGCCGCCAGCGAGCCGCCGAACTCAGCCACACTGGGAACCCGCAAGACGGGCGATGATTGGCCCAGGTTCTTGGGGGCCGGGATCGATAGCGTCTCCAAGGAAACGGGGATCAACAAGGACTGGCGGACCAAACGGCCTCGTGTTATATGGACCAGGTTGCTGGGGGATAGTTACGGGATCGGGGTTGTCTCCAAAGGTCGTTTCTATCAATTCGATCGCTTCGGCGACCAAGCGAGGCTCTATTGCTTGAACGCGGAAACGGGCGAACAATTATGGCAGTTTCAATACGGTTCGACCTACAAAGACCACTACGGCTACGGGGGCGGACCCCGCTGTTCACCGTTGGTCGATGGAAATCGCGTCTACATCTACGGCGTTGAGGGCCTGTTGCACTGTGTTGACGCGATCAGCGGAAAACAGGTTTGGCGATTTGACGCCCAAAAACAATTCGGCGTCATCCAAAACTTCTTCGGCGTCGGCAGTAACCCAGTCATCTTCGGCGATTTGCTGCTCGTGATGGTCGGCGGCAGTCCCGAGGAGGACAAGGCGATCCCCGCGGGCGGCTTCGGTCGCATTTCTGCAAACGGGTCGGGGCTCATTGCACTCGACAAACGGACGGGCAAGGTCCGCTACAAGGCCGCGAATGAACTCGCCAGCTATGCGTCGCTGAAGACCGCCAAGATCGGCGGCCGAGATTGGTGCCTCGCCTTCTTACGCGGAGGTCTGGTTGGGCTTGATCCGAACAACGGGAAAGTCGACTTCCATTTTCCCTGGCGCGACAGGTCATTGGAGAGCGTGAACGCCTCAACGCCGATCGTTGTCGGAGACCAAGTGTTGATCTCGGAAACGTATGGCCCCGGAACCGCTTTGCTGAATCTCTCCTCCGGCAAACCAGAAGTCGTCTGGGCTGACAGTCCCCGCGTCCGCGAACGAAAACTGCAGACGCATTGGAACACGCCAGTGCACCACCAGGGCTACGTGTACGGAAGTAGCGGACGACACTTGAACGACGCCGAGCTACGCTGCGTAAGGCTCAAAGACGGCAAGGTGCAATGGAGTATTCCGAATCTCACTCGGTCCTCGCTGCTCAAAGTGGATGGCCACTTTGTCTGCCTCTGCGAGGAGGGAACACTAATACTAATCGAGATCGACCACACCAGTTTCAAGCCCGTCGGGTTGCTGCAACTGAAAGACGAACAGGGCCGCCCCTTACTTGAGGAACCTTGTTGGGCCGCGCCGATTCTCTCCCACGGGTTGCTCTACGTCCGCGGCAAAGACCGCCTTGTCTGCCTCGAATTAATCCCGCAGTGAATTAATCCCGCAGTGAATTAATCCGGCAGTGAATTAATCCGGCAGTGAATCAATCCGGCAGTGA
>CAZWOU010000123.1:2314-21598 GCA_964635375.1 uncultured Pirellulaceae bacterium
GCAGTGAATTAATCCGGCAGTGAATTAATCCGGCAGTGAATCAATCCGGCAGTGAATTAATCCGGCAGTGAATCAATCCAGCAGGGAATTCGCCCTGAATCAGGGGCTTCGATGTCGCAACATGTGGCCGAGGGCGTCCTTGGAGCACTTCAGGATTTCGTGGTAGTCGGCGGTTTCCAGGTCCTCGCCTAGCAATTCGATCTCCCAAAAACCGTCGTAGCCGCCCAGAGAGAGCGCGTCGACAACAGCGTCAAGCTGCAAAACGCCTTCACCCAAGAAGCAGCGATTCGGCTCACCCAGCGGCGGCTCTTTGGCGTCACCGAGCTGCACGATGGCGATCTGGGACGCCAGTTCGGTCAGGCGGGCAAAGCCCACCGGCTCGTCAGCCAGGCAATACGTGTCCAAGGCTAGTTTCAAGTGTTGCGAATCATACTCATCGATCAACTGAGTCGACTCGTCGATGCCGTTGAGAAAGGTGAAGTCAGTACCGCAACTGGCCGGCATTGGCTCGACAGCCAACACCACGCCATGCTCTTCGGCAAACGGTAGAATCTTGTCCAAGGCGCTGCGGAACAATCTCCAAGCATGGTTTCGGGTGTGGCCGCCGCGGGCGCCGCTGTAGACGATGAGACAGCTGGCTTCCAGTTGAGCGGCGAGCATGGTCGCGTCGAGGGCGTCCACGACGCTTTCCCTAAACGTTCGCCCGTCGCTGCCGGTGAACCCTCCGGCCCACATCAGGCTGGAGACGCCCAGGCCGTGCTCGAGAAGCAACTGACAACCTTGATCTTCGCCGAAGTCAGACAACTTCTCTCGCCAGACTCCAATCGCCGTGATGCCGTTGGCCGCATAATGGCGGACGTCATCTTCAAACGACCAACGATAGGTCGTGAGTTCATTCACGGCGATTTGATTCATCCGTGCATTCCACGTTGCGTCGAGATCAATGTCGTTGACCATCCTGTGTCAACACGCAGCAACACGCAGCCGGTTAATTGGTTAGGTCCCAAGCGACGAGCCAATGCGAACCCCGGCGGCGGAACCCAAAGTCTCCTTCCAGGCGGCGTTCCATATCCGGCAAATGGCCAGCTCCGTAAAAGATAGCCAGGCGTCGCTTGCCGCTCGCCATCTGCTTCCGCAACACGTCCAAGGCTTTCTTATTCCGCTCAGTGATGATGGTCGTGCCATCGGGCCCATTGAGAGCGTACATGGTTGCTTCCATCTGCTGGAACTGCTTGGCCATGACTCGCTTCAGACGTGACGACCGGTCCCGAGCGACGAGGGCGAATAAGAACTGTAGATCCGTGGAGCCGCCGCCTTGTTGGGCCATGCTCTGCCCCATCATGCGGAAGAACAGCTGACTAAAACTTTCCCCCCGCTTGTCCATGCTCTTGCTGAATTCGGCGGGCGACATGTCAGCATGTACGAAATTCTTCTTCTGATAGTCGATGCAATCGAGCTGGAACTGCAAGTCCAGCATGTCCTTCATCATCCGCTGCATGCCGCTCAGGGCGCTCGTGCCTTGGCGTTTTTCCCCCTTGGTCGGACGGACGCCCTCCGGAGCGACCAACTCGTAGAGCAAGGCGTCATACTGCTCGAACAGCTTGTTGAGTTTTTCGTAATACCCTTTGTCGCCGATATGAACAACGCCGATCAAGTCGACCGTGACCCCGGGATACCGATCCGACTCGTACCGCGTGATGGAAGTCTCCATCGCCACGGCCTTGCCTTTGTCGTCGTTTCTCAACCTCAAGAAACGGGCGTTTTCAGCCACAGCTTTCTTGAGTTTCGCGGCTTCCCCCTCTTTGCTTGCCTTATCATCGGCAGAGGCAGCCAATGGGGAAAGAAGGATCAATAACGCTGATAGAATGGGCGAGAATCGCATGAAATGTCGCTCAGTTAAGACATGGGAAACCAAGACAGCCGAAGTATACGCCAGCTTGCTGGAACGGGCAATCAAGCCGCGAACCAGCGTCAGCTGATTTTCTCCATAATCCGTTTGACGCGCCGGTCAAAGCGAGTACACTGAACTTCGCTGCTCTTCGGAGCGGCAGCCTAGGTCTCCTCAGGTCCCTGCCCCGCCTGTGGAGACCGTTTTTTTCGCCCGCCTCGCCTTCTGGCAATTCACTGCTGGCAATTCACTCCACGCCTGACCGCCAAGCAAACCAGTCCCTCTTTCAAAATGGTTCTGCCAGACTGGTGGCGACCTTCGTCGCGGCTGGCTGGCGTTCCCCAATTACTTCATTTCGCCCAGGTTAAGCCGTTCTGGCCCCGAATTCAGGAAGAAGCCGGTTTTCCGTCAAGGCTTTCCTTTCCTACTCAACTTCCTCCACACGCGCATCCGATACTACCGGCACACGCAATTAGGCAGTACGCGCTGTTTCCCAATCGGGAGGCGGCCAAGGAAAGCGAACGCCAAGGATGGGATGAGTTATGGCAATTTCTCAATGGACCACGCGCCTTGCGTCATTGTTGGCGGTGTTAGTAATGACGACCGCCGCTTTCGCGCAAAATCATGGGCCCGCGCAGCCCTATTACCCTCAAATGCACCAGCCGTTCATTGATCCGCTGGCATTTGATCCGGACTATCAGTTCTTCGCACCAGCCGAAATCGGCTCCTTTGGCAACGGGTGGCAAGCGAAGACGGGCTGGTTCGGCAAGTATGACCGCATGCATCTTTACGTGACGCGTCCGGAATTGGAGCAAAATTACACTGGTGTTGACGGGGCCTGGGGGCATCGCGTTGCAGTTGGCTACATGACGAGCGACGACCATGGTTGGACCGTGGAAGGCATCAATCTCTCCGGGCCAGGCTATTACGATGAGCTTGCGATCGAGCGAGTCAATCGCATCACCATGGAAGGCGACGCCGCCGGTGACACTCAAGAAGTAGATTCGGTGTTTGAGGCAATGACCTCCATCAACGTCGCGTCGCTCAACGGATTCGAGCTGAACAAGACGTTTCGGCTGAAGCAGTTTCACAACGGCAGTTATCTGGAACCGATCTTGGGATTTCGCTATCACGTCCTCAACGACTTCCATCGTGGTGATAGTTATCGGCGGTATGATGACACCACGGGGCTTCCCACTCCGCCGTTTCCCAACACGGAGGATGAGGTAGAAGAGATCATCATCGCTAAGTCCAATTGGGAGAACCACATGGTGGGCGCCCATTTGGGATTGCACTGGTTCCAACAAAGACCAAGTTGGCAGCTGTCGAGCGATTTGAGAGTCTTTGCCTCGCAAAACTTCCAAACACTCAATCAGGTCACCGACACGGAGTGGACGCTCTACGACAGCGTCGCGGATGATGCCGGCATCGCCGCAACCCAGACCGCCCGCGCCCTCAATTGGGCGCACAACGAAGAGTTCGTTTGGGGGCTCGACGTGCGAGCGGAAGCCGCTTACGAGTTGACGCGAGACGTTTCGTTGACATGCGGAGTGCAAGTGCTGCACTATGTCCAAGGGATTGCCCGAGGCAATCTGCCAGATGTCAACGAGGAAGACGTGACGATGGTCGGCGCCACATTTGGATTCCAAGTGAACCGCTAGCCGGTCGTCTGTCGCTTGTCCCAACAAAAAAAAACGCCCCGCAGGTCCTCGCGGGGCGTTTTTTGTCTTGTTGCTTGATTCCAGCTGCAGCCGATCAGCCGCTACTTGCTCTCGGCGACTCGAAGTTTTCGGATCTCATCGAGCTCAACAGCCAGTCGGTGTCGTAGAGGGCTTTCGGCACGCAGTTCCTCCAGCAGCTCCTCGGCGCGGTCAAACGCACCATCTTCTATTTCGCTACCATTAAAGAGTCGAGTGAAACTGCGCTGGACTTCGTTTTCGGTCAGCAAAAGAGAACTCCTCATACATGGAAAAAGGCGAATTGAGGTGCGGGTGAGCCAAGGCAAATCAGACGATCATCGGTCGACACCCATAAACACATTCTAGATCTCATGGATCGATGTGCAATAGCAACTGCACTCGCCCTACCTTGGTTGGCTTGGAATACCTTGGTTGACTTGGAATGTCCTCCGCTGCGTTCGAGTCGCGAACTTGGCGGGTGGTCTGTCGACTCTCTTGCAAGCGTGCCTGGGGAGAACAGCAGCTCAGACTGAGCAGGTGATGTGGCGACAAAAGTCTCGCTTGGCAGACGAGCTCGCGGTTGGGTCTCGATTGACCAGGCGCCGGATCTCTTGAATCTTCAATTCGCCCAGAATGGCAGCGGGCGATCGCGTCTTTTCGTGCTTATTGTGGCCTTTGACCGCAACCCAACCAGCCTCATCCCTGCGGAAAATAGGCCGTTTCCAAGGCTCGCCTAGGAATCGACTTGCTTGGAAGACGGTTTTCCTGCCTGACTGAGTTGTCCCACCGAACCGTTCAGCTGACTAAGCTCTTCGGCCAGGATTTGCGCAGTGCTGACGAGCTGCTCTTCGGTGTGGTCGGACGTGATGAAGAACCGGAGTCTGGCGGCGGAGTCCTCAACAGCGGGGTAGAGAATCGGCTGGACGTTGACGCCCCTCTTGAACATTGCGCAGGACAGCAACAGGGCCGAGCGCGAGTCGCCGGTAATGACCGGCACCACGGGCGTATTGTTGCTCAGGCCTGTATTGAGGCCTCGCGAGCGGCATTCGGCTAAGAACCTGCGGGAATTCGTCTGCAGGCGTTCCACCCGCTCAGGTTCGTCCTCCATCAGCTTCAGTGATGCCAGCGCGGCCGCCGCGTTGGCAGGGGGCAGTCCCACGCTGTAGACGAAGCCGGGCGAAGTGTATTTCAAGTATTCAACCAGCTCTTTGCAGCCGGCGATATAGCCTCCACAGCTGCCAAACGCCTTGCTCAGAGTGCCCATCCACAAGTCGACAGCTCGTGGATCCAGGTCGTAGTGTTCGGAAAGGCCTCGCCCATGAGGCCCCATGGTGCCCATCGAATGGGCTTCGTCGACAAAAAGGAACGCTCGGTGACGTTTCTTGATCTCAACGAACCTGGGGAGCTCGGGAAAATCGCCATCCATACTGTAAACGCCCTCGATGGCGATTAGCACTCGGCGATAGGCGTGTCGCACTTCCTGCAGGATAGCGTCGAGCGCTTTCCAGTCATTATGGGGGAAAGCGCGGCGGCGGGCGCCGGAAAGAACCGCGCCCTGAATAATGCTATTGTGGGCCAGACTGTCGTGTAGAATCAGATCGCCTCGGCCGAATAAATGTCCGATGGTCGATTCGTTCGTGGCGTGGCCTCCCACGTAGATGATTGAATCCTCCACGCCGATAAAGTCGGCAATGCCCCGCTCCAGCTCTCCGTGGATCGGTTTTTCACCAGAGACCAAGCGGCTGGCCGAGACGCTTGTCCCAAAACGGGCCACCGCGTCCTGGGCGGCCTTGGTGACGACTGGATCCCCCGACATTCCCAAGTAGTTGTAGGAAGCGAAACTAATCATCTCGCGACCGGCGATGGTCGTGGTGTCATTCACGACCGATTCATGCACGCTGAAATACGGGTTCTCGGCGCCAACCGCCTCTAGCAGAGATTCTTGCTGTTTGATCCGCCGGTATTCTGGGAACTCAGCAAACTCGCAATCTTGCGCCGGCACCTCGTAATCATCCGGCCTGGGACCGATCTCTTCCTCGTTGATCTCTCTGGCCGCATGAACCGGATCACAGCCGATGTACTCCTCGATGGCCGCGGCGACTTCTCGCACGGTTTCAATTTCGCCCAGCAGTTCTTCCGGGATGCGTCCGCCAAAGATATTTTCGAGTGAACTGACGATTTCCAAGCGTTCCAGCGAGTCGAGGCCAACATCGAGGACGATATTGGTGTCGGTGTTCAGCTTGCGGGCCCGCTCTTTGGCCACGACTTTAACTTGCTGGATAACGTGGCTGACCACTTCGTCGTTGACCGGCGTCTTCTCGCGGCCGTTTGCAACCGGTTCGACCGTCTCCGTTTCCCCAATGGCTAGGGCGGAGCCGTCCCAGGCGAGCCACTGGGAGACGACTTCCAACGAGCCAGCGAGAAAGTCCTTGCGCGCTGCAAACCGCTGGATCTTGCCGCTCGAAGTCTTGGGGATCGAGTTGTAGCGGACCAGAATCACCGCGTCTGGCGGCAATTCGTGTTCTGCGTTCACATCGCGACGGATGGTCTGGAGCACATCATCCCAGTCTTTTCGCCGAGTACGCTCGATTTCACTGACAATCACCAGTCGCTCTTGCCCGTCAACATCCACGGCAAAAGCCGCGACAGCGCCCGGCTGCAACCGACTGCTAGCGTTTTCCACAGTCAGTTCAATGTCTTGCGGGTAGCGGTTAACTCCCCGCACAATGATCAGATCCTTGCAGCGGCCGGTGACGAACAGCTCGGCGTCGTAGAGGAAGCCGAGATCGCCCGTTCTCAGGAACGGCCCTTCGCCTGTATCGGCGAGCGTCGCCTCGAAAGAAACTGCGTTCTCCTCCGGCTTTTTCCAATAGCCCTGACCAATGCTGGGGCTCTTGACCCAAATCTCGCCAACCTCGCCAGGTCCCACGCGGACACGTCGATCGGGATCGACGATAATCAACTTCTGTTCTGGAAGGACTTTGCCGGAACCAACAAGCGAGCGTGCTTCGGCGTGGTCGGCCGGCACGGATTGCACGCGGTGCTCGTCCAACCCCCGGCCGCTAAATGTCTGAGCGACGTATGGTTCGGGCTGGTTCTTGCCCGTGACGATCAGGGTGGTTTCGGCCATTCCGTAGCATGGCAAGAACGCCTCACGGCGGAATCCATAGCGGGCGAAACGCTCGGCAAACGCCTCCAAGGTCTGCGTTCGAACGGGTTCCGCGCCGTTGAACGCGACCGTCCAACTGCTCAAGTCAATCCCGTCCAGTTCTTCATCGCGGATCTTGTCGACGCACCATTGGTAGGCGAAATTGGGCCCGCCGGAAATCGTGACGCGGTGCCTTGAGATCATTTGCAGCCAACGCACGGGGCGCTGCACGAACGCGGTTGGCGACGTCATCACCATGGGAAGTCCAGTGAACAGCGGCTGCAAGACTCCGCCCACCAGCCCCATGTCGTGGTAGGTCGGCAACCAAGTCGTGCCGGAGCCCTGTCGAGTCGGCTGGAAACAGGACGTGATCAGTCGTGAATTGTGGATGAGGTTGCGTTGCTGCAGGACAACGCCTTTGGGCGTTCCTGTTGAACCAGACGTGTATTGCAGTACGGCGATGTGTTCAGGCGTTATCAGAGGATCCACCCAATCATCGGCTCGCTCGTTCTCGACTTGATCGGTCGCCACCCAAGCCAGCTCTTTGAGACTAGACGCGTTCTCCAGGGCAGGCCCAACGCGATCCAACACGTCTTGGGTGGTGAACGCAAATTTGGCGCCCGCGTCAACCGAGATCGCTTGAATTCGCTGGTTGTTTCGGTTCCGCCGGGGCGGAAAAGCTGGCACGGCGGTCGCACCCGCGTACAAGCACCCAAAAAAACCAGCGACAAATTCGAGCCCGGGGCGATACAGCAGCAGTACTCGCTGTCCCTGCCCGCCCATCTGTTGAAGCTGGGTCGCCACCGCTCGCGCACGGCGATCCAGCTCTTCGTAGGTGAATCGAGCGACCGTCTCATCGCCATCCGCGAAGAAGAAGGCAGGGACGGTCGGTTTCTCAGCGGCCCAGTATCGGCTCACCGCGACAAAGTCGGTCATCGGAGGCGAATAAGGGGCGAAATAGCGATCGAGATTCACGGTAGTTCCAGCTCCCAATGCAGTCATGCACCAACACAAAGCAATGCCACCTATCGAATCCGCTAGCCAATCGCCATCTCACCAGCCCACGGCCGATGAGCTCCGGTGACGTCAACCTCGCGATTCTTGGTGGCCCCGCGAACACGTCGCTTTGCGAACACGTTAACCTTGCGAACACGTCAACTTTGCCAACACGTTAACTCTGCCAACGGCCAAGTGGCGTTCCAGCCCGAAGAGAAGAATCATGCATCCGGCGTATTGCCTGGACTCCTTGGCCGTTTCTCGGATAACACCGGCGGCCACTCTTCTGTTCCATGATATTGCTGGCTTCCATACCACCGCCCCCCCGAATTAATGGAGGCCCCAGCAAAATGGCGAGACTGGCAAGCGTATCATGCCAAGCCCATCCCTTCAATTGACCGATCCCAACGCTCTTCCTATCGGCATCCGACTCCCGGCCACATTGTTATCGCTCCGCCAACCGTGCCAAACGTTGCAATCGCCCCAGTCCCCAGCGAATTCCGTGGTTTGCCTAACGTCTTCAAATTGAGCCCAAACAGCGGCAGCGCCCAGCAACCTACGGTTGCTGGGATCACTCTCGGGGGCACCGTTGGGGTAACGTCGCATCACTGCGAGTCATACGCGAGGCGAGGAACGAGCCCGCTTCGGGGTGGGGGTGAATGCTGACTGGTTCCCTCCCAATCAAGCTCAACTCGCCCGCAAGGCCCCGAGGGGGAAAGTAAGCATGCAAAGCCAAGTCAACCAAACTGTTGGGCAGCCCTCATTTCGAGTCCTTTTGGTGGACGAGCGGCCCTACGAGACGCTCGATGCGCTGGCTCTCGTTCCAGTCATTCAAACGACTGTTTGCCGAGAGACCCGTCTCGCCTCGGTGCAGCTTGAGCAACAGGAATTCAACGCCGCGCTCATTCAGGTTCACGATCAATCCGCAGAATCGATCGAGGCGCTGCGCCAAGCCAACCCCGACACGCCGATGATTGGAGTCGCGAACCGGGCAACTGAATCGCTGGCCCTTGAATTGGTCAACGGTCCGCTCGATGACTATCTCCTTCACGATCCAACGAGCGACCAATCTTTGAGGATGCGGTCTCAGGCGAGGTTCGCCGAGGCCATCGCTCGCGCCTGCCGCGTCGCCGGAAGACTTCGTTCCGCCCACCTGGCTTTGCAATCGCAAGTCCGCATTAACTCGCGGTTGAGGCACGACGCCCAACGATGCAATCGCGGACTCGAAACTCTCGCAAGCATAAGACGATCAGACATCGAGATGCGCGAGGGCTTGAGCGACGAACGCCGCTCTTTGCTTCGCGATCATGACGAAGACGAACTGCGGGTTATCGCGGCGCTTCGCAAGCCGCTCCGCCCGTTCGCCAGTTCGTGCCAGCCCATCAGATATTGGAACTCGCCATTGGGGCCCTAGATAGCCTGGGCGTGGAAATCGCAGTCGAACAGGAACCAAATCTCGAGCTCCCGACCTACTGTGATCCAAACCAGATTGGCGATTGCGTCGCAGCGATGGTCCGCCAAATCACCGAGTGCGGCGCGACGAGTGTTCGCATTGGAGCGAACGGAACATTAGAGGGCCAGATCATTCTCTCGATTGGCGGCAACGGTTTTGGCACTCCCATGGCAGGGTTGGCTGGCCAATTAGACGAACTCCCGCCGGTCGAACTCTGGGGTGACGAACCGCAACTGGCCAGGGGCATTCTGCGGATGAACTTGATCAAGCGAACGATCGAAGACAATCTTGGTCGGCTCGAGGTCGTCTCGGACAAAGCCAACGCCAACATCTCGATGGAACTGCCGGCGCCGACAGCCGCCGCGATCTTCGCCCGAATGTTCGACCGCCTTATGGCCTCGCCCGGCCCGGTCGCCAGGGTGGCGCTGCTCCAGGTCCGCGCGGATTGTGATCGGCAAGGAGCCGCGGAGTACTTTCAATCCTTGCTGCAACCTGGCGAGGTTGCTTTTCCAATTTCCACTTCAAACTGGCTCGTCGCAACCGCTGCTGAAGCCGAAGAAATCGACGGACGAATGCAGGCGATCGAACGCGGCTGGGAACGCGAGTCACCGTCGCCATTGACGGTGCGAGCGGTTGGCCATTGGCCTCTCAATGGCAAGCGGGACGAGATACTGGGCCAGATTCAAACTCTCGTCGACCTCGGCGATCTGTCGATCGAGACTCACCCCAAATTACTCCTCGTGCGGCCGAGTTCCAGCCGCCCGGGCACGCTCGACCGCCAACTGCACGCGGCGGGCTACGACGTCACTCTGGCAGCCGAAGAGGATGGCTTGAGCGAAGCCATGCGAGCTTGTCGGCCGGACGCTGTGGTTGTCGCCGGGGCCAGCCCGTCCCATGTCGGCGCCAGTCGCCTCAAGGCCTCGACTAAAGCCGAAAGGGCCGCTCTGGCCAACGTTCCCGTCGTCCTGATGTCAGCCACGGCTCGCACTATTCAGCAGTCCTTGCAGCAGGCCGCCCATCACGCCGCCGGAGACGAGGAGGCTCGGCCGCCGGCAAGCGGATGCTCAGACGAACCGGCCGTTATGGACTCGCCCTCGCCCTCGGCGCCTATCGGGGTCTGATGAATCCGTTTCCGATCAGGCGGTTATCGGAGGTCGGTTGATCTCCCGACTGGAAAGCGAGTGGGGATTCGGATTGCCGCTGGCGAGCAAACGCGTTCCGCGCTAGACGTGCCGACCTGCTCCGCCAACGAACGCCGCCGAACACTGGACGCACTGTCCAGAAGAGCTCTCGAGTTAACTCGAGCCACTCATTTCAGCCATCTCGATTCCAACTTCGCACGAACGATTCTTGTTCTGTGTTCTCTGGAGATTTGCGTTCGCCTCGCACCTTGTCATGTTGCCTCAATGTCCGAATCGTCTGCAAGAAGTTCTCCCGCGTCGCCAACCCATGGCGAATTAGCCAGCAACCGACGACAGTGCCTGTTCTGCCTACACCGCCCCAGCAATGAACATAAACAGGTTGTTGCCGACTGAGCGACTCGTCGATTCCATCCAGAATCGAGAGCATCGTTTCCCTGTTTGGAATCGACCGATCGCGGATCGGGAATCGCTGGCAGCGGATGACGTCGAGAGTTGCCAACGCCGATGCGGTGGATTCGTACGATTCAAAGCGCTCGCCGGCGTAGTTGGTTTCGTCCTCCTCCATCAGGTTGATGAACGTTGCTACGCCAGCCTCCAGAAGGACCTTCAATTTGGACGCCGTTTCTCCCGACTGCTGGCCGCCCGGAAACGGCCCGGCCAGGAACAGGTCCTTGATGATCCAGTACGTCGAGGGAACTGGCGGCGATGAATCGGCGTCGGCCAGTTTCAGCTTGCTGCTAGTCATCGCTGGTTCCCAACAAGCCAGAGAGGGCCGTTTCAATCATGTCCATCCTGGCGAGGCCCTCTCGCCATTGCGATGGAATGCCTGACTCTCCCCAGAATGCGCCGGCGAGTTGTCCGCAAACCGCGCCGGTCGTATCGGCGTCATCGCCTAGGTTGACCGATCGCAACACAGCCTGCTCGAAATCCTCCGCGTCATGGAAGGCCCAGAGCGCTGCTTCCAAGCTCTTGACGACATAACCGGAGCCTTTGATTTCCGGTGGTTGCATTTGTTGGAAACTGCCGCTGGCGACGGCATCGATTTCTGGATGAAGGTCCTTAATTTTTCGAAGTTGTTCGAGGGGCGCCCAGTTTGGGCCGAGGACTTCGTCACGAGCCAAGCCCTTCATCAGACCGGCAAGCACGAGACAGAAATAGGCACAAGCGGAAAGACATTGCGGACTGGCATGGGTCGGCAAGCTGGACTCAATCGCACGTTCGACCAAGTCGCCAATCTCGTCAGGAAACATGGGGCAACGTTCAATCGGCACGGGGGACAGTCGCATTATGGAACCATTGCCACTCGACCGTTCGGCGCTGTCGCCAGAGGTTCGGGCGTCGCCAAGGCGCTCAAAGCGTGAAAGCGCGTTTCGTGTTGTGATGCCGATGTCGAAGCAACGGCCGTTGACAGAGTACTTTCCTTGCCGCCACCAGGACACGTAGCACCTTGCCTGGTCGTCTAGGTCCCAACCAACTTTGCCAATACTGTCAGCAAGTGCGAGCGCCATGCTGGTGTCGTCGGTCCATTCACCCGGCCCGAGATCGTGGGGGCCGCCATCGCGGAAATCCGTAACTGGCTCGAACGTGCCAGGCGGCTGAAACTCGACGGCCGCCCCAAGGGCGTCGCCTACCGCCAACCCGACGAGGCAGCCGCGTCGCCGGTCGAGATCGTTGTCGTGAGTCATGGTTTGTCGTGAGTCATGGTTTTATGTTCGAGATTTTTGCAGTTGCAGTTGCAGGCAGCCTGAGACAAGCCCAGACTAACGCTGCCTGAAACAGATCTTGCATCGCCTCGCTATGAAAGGCTTTGCATCAGGCTTAGGAGCGGCAAGACCATGCTAAGCAAAATGACGCCTCCCAATACCAGCGGCAAGAGGGCCAGCAGCCCCCAGATGCCGCATAGCCTTATGCGCGCACCCTGCTGGCTAACCGCACGATACCCGAAAAAGATCAAGCCGAAGCCAGCCAACGCAAAGAGGGCGACAAGATAGATGTCATGCACCATCAGATTACTTAGGGTGACGACAAGCGTGGTAACAATCGGCAATTCCATTTCAAAGTCGGTGAAGTACTGCTCAAAGATCGGCACGACGGTCAAAAGAGAAATGATCAGCCCCGACCAGACAACGCCTTGAAAGGCAAAGAACGCGCTCGCGCTGAAACGACCACCTTCGCTTGCAGATGGTGCGAATGTCTCGGGTTTTTGTGCCGGCGGTGGATGCATGCCGCAATTGTAAACCGCCCAGCGCCGCCGTGCGACGTGCCCGGGAAGAAACAACGTGGGGAGGACCGACATGGGGAGGACAGTTGCAAGCTTCCTGCGAGTTGTCGTACATTCTCCAATAACCCCTTCCTCCCAGAGCGGGCGGTGAAACTGATTGAGCAAGCCAAACTGTGGTGCCGTTCGATACGAAATGCGGACGCGAGTCGGCGATCGATGAGCGATTGCTCGACAGCGGGTTAGGCAACGTCGCCAACGTGATCGCAACTGCCAATTTGTGCACAGACGCCTCAAACCCTCTTTCCTCACAGGGTAACTATGAATCCTTGTCAGAACACAACCATCAGATATCTATGTTGCCTGACATGCCTAAGCACCGCCCTCGCCTCGTTAAGTCTGGCGCAGGATAAACGTGAGCCCACCAATGCCGATCAGGCCGCCGCGCAAAAGGCCAAGGCCGAGGCGGAGCTTGACGCGAAGTATCAGGCTTGGGGCAAGACGCTGACGCCGGCGCAACAGGCCTGGGAGCGTGTCCTGCAATCCGAACTGGGCGGGTTCTATCTGCCGATTCACAAGCGACAGAAGATCGCTGGAAAATCCAACGCCTGGGACTTCGTCGAGGACGACCCGGCTCTGCCTCGCGTGCTGTTGATCGGCGATTCAGTTTCGCGAGCCTACACCCAGACCGTGCGAAAAGAGCTTGCCGGCAAGGCTAACGTTCACCGCGCTCCCGCCAACTGCGGGCCGACGGCGACGGGCGAGAGGAAGATGGACGTTTGGCTGGGCGACGAGAAGTGGGATTTGATCCATTTCAACTTCGGCATCCACGATCGCAACACGCCTCTCGCCGACTACATCATGCGGCTCGAACATCTCATCACTCGGATGAAACAGACTGGCGCGACGCTGATCTGGGCCAACACGACGCCGCTCCCGGACGTGCCCGAAAAGAAATACACCGCCCGTTCGATCGTGGAACGTAACGCTGCGGCCGAGAAAGTGATGGCAAAGCATCAGATTGCCGTCAACGATCTGTTCGCTGCGATTGCTCCTCGCCTAGCCGAATTGCAGAGGCCGAACGACTGTCATTTCGACGGTCCTGGCAACACGTTTCTTGGACAGAAGGTAGCGACTTTTCTCGAATCGCGTCTCGGGCGGCGTCACGACCTCTCCGCGCGCGCCAGCGAGATCGACTCGCGTGCGAAGGAATATCCGGAAATTGGTTTTATCTTCGCTGACGAGAAGAAGCAGCAGCGGGACGTCCAGCACGCTGTCGTCGACACCCGCGTGCCGTCGCGTGGTCGGCTGGTTATCTGGATGATGGGACACAACCAAGGGCTCTTCGATCGGATCGCTGGATACGGCCTACACGGCATTCAGCCGCACTACGCCAACCGATGGTTCTCGAAGATTGACGCGGCCCCTCGCAATGACGGAACCACGTTGGGTAGGGTTCGGCTTGAAGCGGCAACCGGGGAGGACCACAGCCCGCTCGTCAGTATCATGAAACCCGATGGGCTTGCGGAACGCTCATTTCAATTCGTGAAATGGCTTTCTAAGAACCATCCACAAGGCCGCTGGGAGCAGTTTCTCACTGAGGATCGTTCGGGCCTGCGATGGGAGCAGGTGATTCTCGCAGGCATCTCACATGGTTCGTCGACCGCCGCGCGATTCGCCAAGCATCAGAAAGTGGCGCGAGTGGTGATGTTCTCCGGCCCTCGCGATCAGTTCGAATCATGGCATGGCTTTCCCTCCGCTACCCCGCCGAATCGCTACTTCGGCTTTACCCACGTCCTCGATGGAGGCTGGACTGGCGACCACTACTGCCGCTCTTGGCAAATGCTGGGTCTGTCGAAGTTCGGCCCGTTAGTCAATGTGGACGAAACGAAGACGCCCTTTGGCGATTCCCGTCGACTGATCACCAACAGTGACGTTGATGGCAATCCCCGCCGCGCACACACTACCGTCGTCCCCGGGGGAACCGCGGTGAATGGCAAGGACGGAAGATTTATCCACGAAGAGGTGTGGCGTTACCTGTTCACCCACCCAGTCGAGCAGGCCGGCGATCCCGTTCCGCTAGACCCGGATTGCAAGATAGACCAGAGTCCGGACTAGATTCGATTCAGGCCTATTCAGCAAACCAGCATATGGCCGCGTTCCCCGAACTCAAAATGTGTCGTTTCACGGTTGCCCGTGGTACGATAGTTTAGGCGTGACGGTTTGCCGTTATCCCTCTTGGACTCGACATGTTTGACAACGCTTGTTTTCACTGTGGCAAAGAAGTCCCCAGCACCATTCACTTCGAGCCGAACACGGGGTCCATTGGCTACTGTGCAAAAATCCTCTTCGACTCGGGCTGTTTCTGCTCGATATGCAATCGCTGGTTTTGTGGCGAATGCAGTGGCGAAGACGAGCTTGGCTTAGGATCCCACAATTTCCATGATGGGTACCTGCACCTTCTCTGCCCCGACTGCCATCGCCAGGCGAGAACCAAGATTGACGTCGCCGACCGATCTTAGTTGGCGGGCAACTTTCGCGGCATTCCTTTACCGACTTGGCTGTCTGGTTCAGCCTGTCAGGTTGCGGTTCAACGTGCGGTGAACTTCAGCGGATGTCGTCCTCGCGGCGAACCGATCTTTACGTCGACCACAGCCCCAATATATCACGGCTATTGATGTATCATGACGTGATCTGGGGATGCCAACTCGGAAGGTTTCGGATCAGACTTGCGTGTACATCGTATTGAATGAGTCGATCGATGGAACGCAAAACTCGATGGGAGATCGGCATGGACTCTCGTTTAGCAGACTCGCGGTCAAGAGCCGCGATTTCGATCTGCACTCTTGCCATTTTTGCCGTGCCTGCCGAGGGCGGGGAGTTTCGATCGCACTCGCCGCAGCGTCCCTTGGCGGTCGCTTCCCAGCGCCCCATTTCGCCGGGTCTTGGATTGTACGTCGATCCGCAGTCGGGTAATGACGCCAACGAAGGCACTCGCGAATCGCCCTGGCGGACGATTCAGCATGCTGCGGGCCGGCTTGAGACAGGCGATGTGCTCTATCTGCGCGGCGGTGTTTATTATGAACACGTCACGCTCAACGCGCGCGGGACAAGTGAAAAGCCAATTACCGTTCGCAGCGTTCGCGGCGAATTGGCGGTGATCGACGGAGGGCTGCGCGAGTTTTACGAAACGCCCGCCGCAGCCTGGGAACCGGTTGCAGGCGGCGCGGACGGCGAGTTTCGCTCGACGAAGACGTATCCCGATCTAGGAGGCCGCGAGGGGGCAACCAACGTTTTAGGAAACTTTGGCGACTCGATGATTCCGCTGCATGGATACCGTTACATCACCGATCTACGCAGCGAGAACGAGTACTTTTCCGCACTGAACGCCGGCAAGACCGAAGCGGGCGCCGGCGTCTACTGTGGGCCGGGAGTGTTTTACGACGTAACGACCGAGCGAATTCACGTGCGGCTGAGTCACACACGTCAAAAGGCGCTCGGCGAAGACAACTATCACGGCGAGACCGACCCTCGCAAATTGCGATTGGTGATCGCTGGGTTGAATGCCGGACCCGTGTTGTCGATCGACGGGGCGCGGTATGTGCGGATTCAAGACGTCGTGGTTCGCGGGGCGCGAACGGCGACGGTTTCCGTGTCGAATGGTCTGAACGTCGAATTCGACGGCGTCACGATGTACGGCGGTTCGAGCGCCATGGCGGTCGGCGATTCGATCGGTTTGCGGTTGTGGAACTGCGCGCTGCGCGGCATCGCCGCTCCGTGGACCTATCGCGGCAGCTTGAAATACCGCGCCATCGAGGCTCGCATTTTTTCCGCCAGCGGCTGGGCGCCAACGGGGGACGACAATCATGATTTCGAGTTGGCGCACAGCGAGTTCACCGATTGCGTCGACGGCGTGTTCATCGGCAACGTCAAGAACGTCCGTTTTCACCATAACCTGCTCGACAACATTAGCGACGACGGCATTTTCTTGACCTCGACGACCGCCTACGACGGCACGACTCCTGGTGGGAACATTCATATCTATCAGAACCTGTTGTCGCGGTGTCTGACGACGTTTGCATTCGGCGTCGGCCACGGGAGGCAGAAAATGACGCCCAGCGGTCGGCAAACCGGCGCGGGCGTGTTCATCTATCGCAATGTCTTCGATTTCCGCCGGCCAGTGATGTATGCGCAACCGGAGGAAGGCGAAATGCAAATCACGTCCTACGGCCGCGTGTCCGCTGATCATGGCGGACCGCTGTGGGAACCGATGACGATCTACCACAACACGATCTTGCAAAGGGAGTCGCCGTTCCGCGGCTACTACCTGGCCGGGCTCGGCGGCCATCTGGGCGGCGGTTCGATGAGGCGTCTGTTCAACAACATCGTCGTGCACGCCGACGGGCGGCCCGGTAGTGTTTTGCCGCCGGTTGTCACGCCCGAATCAACTCGCCCAGCTCCCCAGGAGAAGCCGAAGAAACCAGCCGATCCGCTGGCCGATCTGCTTGATGGGGACGTGAAAGCCAAGAACAGAAAGAAGCTCTCAACAAAAGGCGACGCTGCCGAACTTGCGAAACTAAGAAGAGAACTGGACGAGAAGGCGAAACCGCGGCCGCCGCTGCCGATCGATTTTCGAGCGGACGCAAATCTGCATTGGAACTACGCCGATCCCCCAGATCCCGATGATTTGCTGTCGCGGTTTACCAGCTCATCCGCTTTTGCCGACAGCAAGAAACTCTACCCTCCTGGTTGGACCGCCCATGATGTTGTGGCTGATCCTCAATTTGTCATGTTCAACGCGGATTGGCGAGCAGCGGTTGACCCACGCCTGAAGCCGGGCAGTCCCGCTCGCGAATCCGGCGTTGCGATTCCGCCCGACTGGCCCGATCCGCTGCGCGCAGCCGACCGCGCCCAACCGGACATCGGAGCGATCCCCGTCGGCACTGAGCCGTGGCGAGTTGGCGTTCGCGCGCGGCTGACGGTCTTTGGACGACTGTCACCAGCGGCCCTGTTACTATCGACCACGCCGGAATCCGCGGCTTCGCCGACCGGTTTTCTCGTTCCCAGCGATCAAGTGCCCAATCAACGACCGCCCACCGGCAAGCCGATCATGATCGTGCAAGGCTATCCCGCCTTCGATGCACCGTTAATGCGGTATGTGGCCAATCGCCGCGACATACCAATTGAAAACCTGCAGCGCACATGGCTCGATCCGGCCGACTACTCGAAGCATCGCGCTGTGGTGATCGTGGGTAACTTGGCGCGAGCGCGGATCGAACCCCACAAGTTCAGTCCCGATGACCTACAGCAACTCCGGCAATACCTCAACGGCGGTGGCAAGCTCGTACTGATGCGCGGCAACACTGCGTTGTTCAGTTCGAAGCACGGGAGCACTTTCCTGTCCGAGCTGACTGGCGCCAGTCGCGGAAACAGCGAGCGGTTTGAGATTCTCAAGCCGCGGCATGCCTGGCTGAAACATCTTGATCGCAAGCACACGTTTGCCTGGCTCAACGCTCGGCATATGCAGCCGATCCGCGTCTCAAAGGGCGAGATGATCATCGGCAGCCGAGCTGGATTCGCGACGCTTTACCGCGCCGGCATCGGCCGAGGCGAGTTGATCTATTTCGGCTGGGACGTCGCCTCGTCGATGCCCCACGGTCGCAGCGCGTCGACCGTCGAGCAGGAAATCGCCTATGAACAGCAAATGCAGATTCTCTCCAACGTGATCGAGTCCATCGCAGCAACTCTCCAGCCATAGGACGACAGCATGACGCGCATCCCGCCGTTGCGGCAGCTCGCTCGCTCTGTTTCCATCTGCCTTCTTACCGCCATCCTCGTCAGCAGCGACGCGCATAACAGCGACGCTGTGGAAGAGTTTGTCTCGCACCCGGCAATGCGCCCGATGCCCGAACCTTCCAACCGACCCCCGGCACAAGGGCCGGCCTTCTTCGTTGATGGCGTGAAAGGCAACGATGAAAACGACGGGGCAAAAGAGCATGCGTGGAGGACCGTTACCCACGCGCTCAATCAAATCAGCGCCGGCGATACGCTCTACCTGCGCGGCGGCACGTACTACGAAAGGGTCTATTGCGCGGTCGCCGGTACGGCTGGCAAGCCGGTCACAATCCGTTCGTATCCGGGGGAGTTGGCGATCGTTGATGGCTCGTATCGCGAGTTCTTTGAGAATCCGGCGGACGCCTGGGAGCCGTTGCCGAAAGGCGCGGCTGGCGAGTTTCGCTCGAAGCGGGCCTACAGAAACCTCCGCAACATCCACGGCCGCTTTGGCGATTCGATGATCGGCTTGCAAATTTATTATTACATCGAGGACCTGCGCGGCGAACGCTACGTCGGCCCGGGCGTCTGGTACAACGCGGCGACCGGCCATATTCATCTGCAGCTGGCCCATTATGAAAAGTCGGGGGCCATTCGCGCTCGTACGCCGTTGACGTTCAAGTACCTGCCGCACCGGCTGCACAAACTGGAAAGCTACCAGGGCGAAACGGACCCGCGCAAGCTGCCGCTGATCATCGCGCCGTACGATTCAGCACCGCTGCTGGTCGACGGTGCGCGGCACGTGACGTTTCAGGATCTGGTGATTCGCGGAGGCGGCCGAGACGCGGTCTCTATCCGGCATGGACAGACGGTCGAGTTCGACAACGTGACCATCTACGCCGGGGCTTACGGCCTGCGGGCCCGCAACACTGGTCCCATGAAACTACGCAACTGCGCGGTTCGCGGCAGCGTTCCGCCTTGGAGCACT
>CAZWOU010000124.1:0-21431 GCA_964635375.1 uncultured Pirellulaceae bacterium
GATCTGTTCCAGCCGATTTCGACGCAGAAACACTTCGCTGCCAAACGCCAACAGATTATCGACGGGATGTTGCAAGTTATGGGTCGGCTTCCCGATCGCCACGCACATCGCAGCTTTGAGGATTTCGGCATTCGCGTGGTCCGTTCGCAAATGCGGGGCCGGTATGTCAAGAAGACGATTCAGTTTGATGTGGCGGAGTCGGAAGTGGTGCACGCATTTCTGTATGAGCCACTTAGCAAGAGCCCGGGAAGAAAACGGCCAGGCGTAGTTGGCTTGCACCCGACTGGGCCCTCGGGCAAAAGCTGTTTCGAAAGCTGGCCGTTATGTAATTTCCCGATTGAACTAGCCATGCTGGGCTACGTGGTGATCGTGCCGGACTACCCAGGGTTTGGCGATTCTCAACCCTATGACTTCGACTCAGACCGATACGGTTCAGGAACGATCAAGGGCGTTTTCAACCACATGTCCTGTGTCGACCTGCTGCGAGCCCATCCGGATGTCGATCCCGATAAGATCGGAACCATCGGCCATTCGTTGGGCGGACACAATGCCATGTTTCTGGCGGCTCTTGACGATCGGGTGAAAATCGCAGTCTCCAGTTGCGGCTGGACGCCGTTCGAGTATTACGACACGAAAGAAGGGAGACTTAAGACTTGGGCAATGCCGCGATACATGCCGCGACTGCAGACAGTTTTTGATTTGGATCACAGGAGGTTCCCGTTCGACTTTCACGAAGTGGCTGCGGCGATCGCGCCGCGAGTGTTCTTGTCGAGTTCACCGACGGGCGACGGCGTGTTTCCTGGCTGGGGCCCCAAAGCTGCGGCGCCCTGCATCGCAGACTTCTTCAAGGCGAGGGGGGCGGAGACGGCTTTTCAATTCCTTCAGCCCCGCGCCCAGCACCGCTTTCCCTGGGACGCGCGGCAGGCGGCATATCGGGCCATGAACGATACGTTCGACTACCATTTCCACGGGGAATTGGGGTTGCTGGCCGAACGCCATGGGAAGGATGCCATTGCAGCCCTGAAGAAGGCCCTCGGCGATACCGACCCAATGGTCCGCTGGGCCGCAGCCGACATGCTCGTCACCTTGAACCACACCGGTGGCATGGAGCAAATGAAGAGCGACTTCAGCAGGTTTTCGTCCAGCGAAAAACATTCGGAGCATGCCTTAGAGGTGGCCACCGTACTGGCTCGGATGGGTGACCCTAGCGGCTACGAATTGGCCGCCAACCTGGCAGCCAATGGAACCACTCATGGTCAGCGTTGGCGGGCTGCCGTTGCCCTCGCACATATCGCCAATACCGACAAGACCACACTCCAAGCTGACGGCATGGATCCCATTGCCGCGCTGAAGACCATAGCAGCCGAGGAGAAGCATGAGGGCGTGTTTTTTGTGTTCATCGACCAGGTACATAAGATTCTCAAGGATCGCGCGGACATGATTGACATTTTTGCGATCGCCAAGGAATCGAAACATCATTCAGCACCACCACCAGGAAACCGCTCCACCATCGCCGAAATATTCCACTCCGTCGCCGTGAGGGATAAGGACAAGTCGTGGCGGTAAGATTGCGTCCGGCCTCAGCAAGGCCAGCCAAAGGGTGCTTGCCTGGCTGGCTCGCGACTGGCTGGCGGCAGGCTTGCGGCTGACTCGTGACCTGTCGTTCTGGTTTTGGGCGGCATTTCCAGTCGACAGGGTGCGCGTGGACGGTGCTTCGAGTGTACAATCGGCCGAGCCGCAACACGCCAGCCCGTCTCCTAGCATCACGGAGTTGATTTATGCGTACGCTCTGCGCCCTCCTTTTCGCCCTAGCCGCAACGCCAATCTTGCACGGCGCCGATTGGCCTCAATTTCGCGGTCCGAATTGCAGCGGATTGACGGCGATCAAAGCATCGCTGCCTGCCAAGTTCTCCTCGAACCAAAACGTAAAGTGGTCGGCTGAAGTGGGCGACGGCATCGGCAGTCCGGTGGTGGCGGATGGGCGGTTGTTTGTCAACGGAATGACAAGCAAGGACACGGTCAGTTTGATTGCATTTGACGCCCGTTCCGGAAGACAGCTTTGGCGGCGAGATTGGAAGACGGGTCCTCTTGCGGAAATCCACAAGACGAACAGTCATGCGAGCACAACGCCGGCCGCTGATGCGGAGCGAGTCTACTTCTACTTCAGCACGTTGGGGTTGCTCGCGGTCGACGCGAAGACTGGCCGCGACGTTTGGCAGAAGAAGCTGCCGACGCCGTTCTTTGTCTTCAAATGGGGCGCCGGCATGTCGCCGATCCTCCATAAGGACAAAGTGATCTTCTGCCAGGACGACGACCTGAATCCGGCCATCTATGCATTCGATAAGGTGAATGGCAAGCTGCTTTGGAAAGATGACCGCCTGGACATGGCCGTGAACTATTCTCATCCAGTGATCTGTCGCACCAACGGCCGCGATGAAATCGTGGTCGCAGGGACCGGTATGTTGCTCGGCTACGATCCGCAGACTGGCAATCGCAACTGGCGAGCCAACGTGCTGCTGCGAAACATCAAGACGACCCCCGTTGTTCGCGCTGGAGTGATCTATATCTCTCTGCAAAGCGCAGGGATCGCCAACCAGTGGCTGGCTTCGGTCGATCGCGCCGAGACCGGCAACAACGACAACAAGCTGGACAAGGCGGAGATTCAGGCGTTTGTCGGAGAGTTGCAAATCCCGCCCGCCTTTTTTGAGCGAACTTTCACTCGCGGCGACCTCAACAAAGACGGCTACCTGGAGGGCAAGGAATTGGACTTGGCCTTTCTGCACCCGGACAACTTTGCAGGCGCTGATTTCACAGCCTCGGGCGACAGCGCTGCAGCGCAATTCGTAGTGGCCGTGCGAGGGGGCGGCCAGGGAGACGTAACGCAATCCCACGTGCTCTGGAAGCGACCGACCAAGTACACCGACCATATCGTCTCGCCCTACATCACCGACGGGCGCATGTTTCTTGTCAAAGAGGGCGGCATTAGCAGTGTGTTCGAATTGAGCAAAGGCGACGCGCTACGCAAGGCCAGGCGAATCGGCAAGGGAGGCAGCTTTTTCGCCTCGCCCGTCGGCGCTGACGGCAAGATTTTCATCGCCGGGGCAAACGGGCTCGTCATCGTGCTCAAAGACGACGCTGGCTACAAGGAGCTCGCGACCAACGACATGGGCGAGAGCATTCTCGCGACACCCGCCATAAGCGATGACGGTCTCTTCATCCGCACTCGAACCAAGATCTACTGCATCGCCCAATAGGCGCAGACGCGACGCGGGCAATCGAGAGGCTATTCCTCGTCGGCTGGTTCTGAGTCGTCGTTGGCTTCTGGCTGCTGGTCCTCCGACTCGGGTTCACTTCCGGAAGGCGCGGGCAGTTCCACCTCATAATCGGCCAGGTCGCCTAGCGGCCCGCTGCTAGTGCCACCCGCACCGCCAGCGAGAATCGCCATTCCGGCGGCGGAGCCTTCGAGTTGCACTAATTCTCGGTGAAGGATGTTGAGAAGCGTTTGCAGGAACACCACAACCATCGGTCCTACCAAGATGCCGATGGGTCCCAGCGTCTTGACGCCGCCCAACACGCTCAGCAGCGCCAGCAACGGATGCAGCCGCGACTGCCCGTGCAAGACCGCGGGCTTGATGAAATTGTCGGCCGTCGAGACAATCCCCGCGCAATAGATGGCCAAGAGGATCGCGGCGCCGTGACGACCTTCGACAAAGTAGAGCCAAGCACAAACCGGCCCCCACGCTCCAAACGTTCCGACCAAAGGAATCAGCGCGAGTACTCCCGTCAGAACCATCATCAGGAACATCGCTTCTACGCCAGCAAAGTAATAGCCCGCGCCAGCCAGGATCGCTTGAACCCCCGCGGAGAGTAGAGTTGCCATCAGAACGGCGCGACTGATGCCGACAAACTCGTCCAGCAGCTCCTGCTCGTACCGATCATCCAACGGTGACAGATGCATCACCGTCTTCACCATCGACGAACCGTCACAGAGGAAAAAATAGAAAGCGACAACCGTAATCACACCGCCAAACAACAACTTGGCAATCACGGATGTGGTGGAACTCGTAACTCGCATTAGGAGCGGCTGAGTCTGTGAGACGGCGCTGCTGGTGAGTTGCTTCCATTGCTCGTCCGAGGGATTTGCCAGTTCCGTGACGTAGGCCCAGTAACTGCCGCCCATCGAGGCAATCTTCCAGTCGCGAAAATCTCGCTGAAGCGAGTTAACCTCCTCTTCAAGCGTGACGCCTTCCGCCGTTTCGGGCCACTGCTGAGTTCGCTCGATGAGGCGAGCTAGCTCGGGGCCTGAGGTAACTTTGGGCGGATGTTCACGCAGTCGCTGCAACTGCGTTGTCAGGTTCGCCACTTCAAAGCTAACCGCGGTGTCGTCGCCTCGCGAATGAACCTCTTCGACCAAGCTGGCAAACGATGATTCGATGGCGCGAAAGTCGGCGACGGCCGGTTGGTCGATGCCCGCAGCCTTCCGCATCCGACTGATGGGGTTGCCGCCTGTCGAAATCTTGAGCTCCGAGATTATATGCGCTCCCTCAAGCATGGCGACGGCTCCCACCGCCACGATTGGAAGCAAAACGATCAGCAGGACGAGCGTCGTGGTCAGCAGCGCGGACACTCGTTTTCGACCCGGCAATCGCTCCACAATGCGTTCGTGCAGCGGGCGGAAAATCACAACTAAGAAAGCGGCGATGAACAAGGGGAGCAAGAAATCCGCCATTACCCGATAAAAAGCAACACTGATCACCGCCAGAATAGCCAATAACACCACAAACGATGCGACTCGTGTCATGTGTTTCTTCTTCTCGACAGGGCAGCCAGATGGAACCGCGTAAGTGAACGACAATTCTAAGCGGAAGTGACGAAGGGGCGATAGGTTAGGCAGCGGAGAGCCGCCCAACTCGCAAGACGACCTTGGCTTCTACGACGCCGGCCATTTCACAAACTCGAGCCGGAAGGTCATAATACGTTCGCTCCTCACAAAGGAACGAAGACCATGACAAAAGCGGAAGAAACGACCGCGGGCGCCCACACAGGACGGCGCTGGGTGCGGCGGCTTGTCAGGCTAGGCCTGCTAGGGACAGCGTTGATCATAGCGACTCTTGCGTATGTGTATTTCGTCTTCGGTCGGCCCCCGGGCGAAGGACCTGCGGGACCCGCAGTTTCGGCAGAGCAGTTTCAGCGCCCCTGGACACAGAGGCCCGTCATGTTGGTGGGGATTGGAGACAGCGTGACCGCCGGGCTCGGCGCCAGTTCGCCCGATCTGACCTATTTCGCTCGGCTGATCGAGAATCCCGATAACGAATTCCCCGACATGCGGGGACGCAGTCTTTCCGCGGTGATTCCTCATTTGACGACGAACAACCTCGCGGTCTCAGGCAGCACTTCGATTCAACATCTGGAGCGATTGAAAAAACTTCCGACGCATGACGACGAAGTGCTTGGCCTAGTGGTGATGACGACCGGAGGCAACGACATTATCCACTGGTACGGACGAAGCAAGCCGCGGGAGTGCGCGATGTATGGCGCCAAATTGGCCCAAGCGAAACCGTGGATCGCGTCTTTCCAGCATCGACTGAACGCCATGCTTGATTTGCTAGAGCAGAGTTTTCCTGGAGGCTGTCACATTTTCCTGGGCGACATCTACGACCCAACCGACGGCGTAGGGGACGCGAACAGCTTGGGGATGAAACATTGGCCCGACGGCCTGGCAATTCACACGGCTTACAACGACGTCATTCACCGTTGCTGCCAAGAGCGAGCATCGGTCCATCTGACGCCACTGCACGCCACGTTCCTGGGCCATGGAAGTCATTGCAGACAGTTCTGGCGATCCCACTATCGACACGACGACCCGCACTATTGGTTCCACAGCAACGTTGAGGACCCCAACGATCGCGGATACGATGCACTGCGGAGAGTATTCTTACTTGAGATCGATCGCGTGATGAACAACCGCATGAATTCTGAACCGGAAAATTCGCAATGAAGAAATTTACAACGAAGCCAAACTTGGCAGCCGCTACCGCACTGCTGACTTTGCTAGTCGGCTTGTCGCTTGTCCAAGATCAGGCGCGAGCGGCGAAACCCAACATCTTGTTTATCGTCGTTGACGACCAATCGCCGTTTGATTTGAAGATCTACAACAACAAGTCGATTCTGCAGACGCCCAACATCGATCGACTCGCCGCGGAAGGAATGGTGTTCGATTCCGCTCATCATATGGGATCCTGGTCGGGCGCCGTCTGCACGCCGTCGCGGCACATGATCATGTCAGGCCGAACGGTCTGGCACATTCCGACTCGACGAAGCCGCCGCAAAGACCGCGATAACAAGAGCACCGCCCTCGTCCCGCCTGATCTTGCCGAGAACACGCTGGCGGCGGTTTTCAACCGCGCTGGCTACGACACGGTACGCACATGCAAGAAGGGCAACAGCTACGAGGCGGCGAACCAACAATTCACCGTGCGCAATGACGCGACGAAGCGAGGCGGAACCGATGAGTCCGGCAGCGCTTGGCACGGCGAGCAAGTGCTCGCTTACCTGAACAAGCGCGAGTCCGAGAAGGACAGCGCCCCGTTCCTCATCTACTTTGGATTCTCGCACCCTCACGACACTCGCGACGGCACGCCTGAACTGCTGAAGAAATACGGAGCGACGAACCACACTGATCGCGACGCCTTGCCGGCGGCCAACGCAAAACAGCCTGCCTTGCCGATCAACTATCTACCCGCCCATCCGTTTCACCACGGCCATCCCAACCTGCGAGACGAGGTGTCGGTCAAGGGAGTTTGGAAGAATCGCGACGAACGGACCATTCGCAACGAGTTGGGTCGCGAGTTCGCTTGCAGTGAAAACATCGATATTCAAGTCGGTCGAGTGCTCGACAAACTCGAATCTATGGGCGAACTTGATAACACGTACATCGTCTACACTTCAGACCACGGCATGGCGATCGGCCGCCACGGCTTGCAGGGCAAGCAGAACCTCTACGAGCACACATGGCGCGTCCCGCTGATTGTCAAAGGACCTGGCATCAAGGCCGGTTCGCGGGCGACTGGCAATGTCTACCTGCTTGACATGCTGGCAACGTTCTGCGAACTAACAGGAGTCCCAGCGCCCAAGACCAACGAAGGCATCAGCGCCGTGCCGGTTTTGAAAGGCAAGCAAAAGACGTTGCGCGACGTGCTCTTCGGCGTCTATTGCGGAGGCACCAAGCCGGGGATGAGGTGTGTCAAGAAGGGGGACTGGAAACTGATCAAGTACGATGTGCTCGGCGGCGAAGTGCGCGAGACGCAACTGTTCAATTTGAGCCAAAACCCCCATGAGTTTCTCAGCCAACACCAGGACTCGAAAGTAACGTCGCTCAGCGGCGCGGCGCCCCTGCCAGGGCAAGTCAACCTCGCGAAAGATCCGCGACACGCCGACAAACTGGCGGAAATGGAATCGCTGCTGCTCGCCGAAATGCGGAGACTCGACGACCCCCACCGGTTGTGGGACCAGCCCGATGACGGCTTGACTCCGCCTGCAACTCCGGAACGCCGCAAGCGAAAGCCTCGCAAATGAATCGACAAGGCAGCTCTTACTTTGTCCTCCATGCTTCCCTGGCGTTTTTCTGCGCGGTGACCTCTGCGTTGATGGCGGCAGAGCCGACGTCCGCCCAACAAGCGGCTCACGTGCGTCAAATCATCGCCCATCGCGGCGCAAGCGCTGAACGACCTGAATGCACGCTGGCCTCTACTCGAAGGGCCATCGAAGTTGGCGCGACGGCAGTCGAAGTCGATGTGCGGACAAGCCGTGACGGTCGGCTGTTCATTCTCCACGACGCGACGCTCGATCGGACCACAAATGGCAAAGGGCCGGCAAACGCGTTGACGCTTGAGCAACTTCAACGGCTGGATGCGGGCGCCCACTTTGACGCCAAGTACAAAGGGGAACCTATCCCATCGCTGGCGGAAACGGCCTCGATCTGTCGAGGCAAAATCGACTTGCTACTGGATCTCAAAGAGCAAGGCGAGGAGTACGACCGCAAGGTTGTCGCGAGCATTCGTGAATTCGGAGATCCTGCTGAAACCATCGTCGGCGTCCGCAGCGTTGAGCAGGTGAAACGATTTCGCAAGTTATTGCCTGAGGCTAAGCAATTGGCTCTGATTCCAACGGTCGGGGACATTGAGAAGTTTGCTGAAGCTGGCGCCGATTTCATTCGGCTTTGGCCGTGGTGGCTGAGTAAGGGCGCCGGGCCGGTTCGCCGCGTGCGAGCCACGGGCAAGCGGCTTCACTTGAACGGCGTTACGGGCGACTTGAATGAGACGATTGATCTCCTTCGCTACAGCCCCGATTCGCTCTCCTCGGACAACCCCAAGATGCAGAAAGAGACGTTGGCGAGGATAGCCAGTGGCGGCGCACCGGAACAGCAGACGTTGAAACTAATTGACAAAGCTAAGTCTGGCGCGATTATTATTCACGGCGACTGCCAAGTTGGCGGCAAGACGTTTCTGAATCGGGACTACGCAGTTCTCCAAGTGCCGAAGGAACTCACCGGATTGCCTCGATTCACTTTTGCCGGCGGTTGTGGGCGCGGCGTGAGGATGCAGTTTCGGCAACCGACCGTCATCTTCGCTGTCTTCGACTACAACCAAAGCGGTGCTTGGTCCTTCGAGGACGGGCAGACCGCCGACGCCCATGGCTGGAATGTTTGGCGACGGCAGGCTTACCGGGGGTCAAGCAACCCCGTCGTGAAGGGCAAACCTCACACGGCGTCGATCTGGTTCCGCGAGTTCAAGGCTGGACAGTCGCTGCCCAAAATGCCGGCGTGGTGGCTTTGCCTCGCCATCGTTAACTTGGAAACCGCACGAGACATCAAGGGGTTCAAAGAAGGTCTCATCACAGAGACAAAGCCCGACTTGGAGCGTTACCCCCATGCCCAAGTTGCCGCCCAGACGCGTCCGTTAGACGTGCCGACATTCTCCGACCCCAGCGCATTCCAGGCATGGCAACGGCAACGTCGAGGCCAGTTCGTCGAGAAGATGCTCTATCCGTACAAGGGAGAAATCAAAATTGTCGAGGGCGCCGTATCCACGACAGAGTGGTACGAACAAAGAGACTTTCAGTGCACGCTCGATGGCCAGCGACTGTTCCGTTTCTTTCGCTTGGAGCCAAACTCTCCAGCCTCGGCAGACCGTCTATCGACTGTCGTCTGTTTCATGGGACATGGCAAGGTGAAGCAAGTGCTTGAGGAGCAGGACAGTTATCAGCACGCATGCGCAGCGAACTTAGCCAAAGCTGGTTACCTCGTCTTCGCCATGGAAAACGTTGGCATGGAGCCTGACCGCGACACCCACCATGATCTCGACCAGGCTCTACGGCTTGAGGGGCGCGGTTGGTACAGTCTGCTTTTCGCCCATCAACGCCTGCTACTCGATCGAGTCTTCTCCGACGCCAAAGCCGATCCGAAACGTGTGGGCGTAACCGGCGTTTCAACAGGCGGACTACTGGCGTTGAGTGCTGCCGCCATGGAACCGCGAGTAGCGGCGGCGAGTGTGCAGGGCATCTTTGGCAGCATGAGAGTCAGTTTTATCCAGGACCGGCAACGACATTGCTCGTGCGGCGCAATCCCCGGCCTGCTGCCCCATTTCGACCTGCCAGAATTAGCCTTGCTCGTCGCGCCGCGAGCCCTACATATTTCGAACGGCGCCAGCGACGGCTTCTCGCCTCAAGAGGCCAAGCGCTGCCTTGAGCTTATCGACCCCCTCTACGTCAAGGCGGGCGGACCTAAACCTCGCATGACCGTCTCGCCGGGAGGACACGCGTTCGCCCTCGACACAGCGTTAGATTTCTTTCGCGAACACTTGCTCCAGCGATGATAATCCAGCGCTGACAAGCCGCGTCAGAATTCAGAAACGCGGCTCAACGCAGAGCTTCCTTGAGCACTCGACCGTCGGACTTCATTTTCAAGCCAAGCAAATGGGCGATCGTCGGCGCAACGTCGACGTTGTTGATGGTTTCAAGTTTGGCGCCCGGCTTGATGCCTTCCCCAGCGGCGACAAACATAGCGTGCATGTAGTCTGGGCGGGGGTCGTGCCCGTGCGAACCCTTGCTGCCGCCAGCGTCGGCAATCGCGTCGCCAGTTACGTTGTTGGCGAACGAGTATCCTGGACCGGTTGTCAACACGAGGTCCGGGGCTTCGGCGTTTTGCGGGCGACAGGGGACGCCCAGTTTGATGAATTCGTTTGGATGCAACACCTTGTGCACGCCTTCCAAACTCTCCAAACGCTCCACCACCGTTCGCTTTGCCGCAGCTCGCGGCTTGCCGTCCAACAACAGATAGATAAAGGCCGACCCTCCTTGGGCGACGCACCAGGCCTTGCGCTCCGTCACTTTGCCTTTTTCGTCCGTCTTAATCAGGCCCAGTTCTCGCAGGACGACGTTCGGCCGAATGAGCTTGCGGTAGGGAGCGAATCCGTGATCCGAAACGACGAACATCGTCGACCGGCCGGCAAATGCGGGACCTTGTAAGGCTCGCCAGATCTCGCCGATCCGCGCGTCGCTTTCCGACACAGCCTGATAGGCCTGAGGCGTGTTGGGCCCGTAAGCGTGCTCGACTCCGTCTGGCGTAATCAGGTGGACCAGAATCAAGTTGACCTTGTGTTTGTTCAACAGGTGTTTTGTGACCTGCGTGTAGACGATATCTCGGCGAGTCGAAAACTGTTTGCCCCAGCCCCATTCGCCCAACTTGGAAATATCAATGCCCGCTTGAGCCAACTCGTCCGCGAATCCGGGCGTCGTGTACTGGGCGTGAATCGCGGTCTTGTTGGAATCTGGAATAATCCAATCGAGTGTCTTGGCGCCGTTGGAGCAGGGCCAGATCACGCTGGCGGTGGAGAGCCCCGCGCCATGAGCGACATCGTACAGCGTCGGCGAGCGGATCGCCTGATCCTTCGTCAAGACAGGATCGCCGATGTACGTGACTTGCTTTCCTGTGGTCCGACTCCAAACAGCATTCCCAATCACGCCGTGCCGGGCGGGATAGGAACCTGTCACAATCGACGTATGCGAGGGCCAGGTAACGCTGGGGAAACTCGTCAACATGCCTCGAGCCTGCGCGCCCTGAGCCGCGATCGCTCGCAAGTTGGGCATCTTGGCTCGAGGATCGTTCAAGTAGCTTCCGGAAAGGCCGTCCACACTGACAAGAACAACGTGTTTCACCGGGCCGTCTGCGGCCTCCAGCTGAGCTTGAAAAAGTGAACAGACTATTGCGGCGACAAAGACGGCGGAGTATCGAATCATGTGAACCACCCGGAACTTGATTTGTTATTCTGTGGCGATTGGCGTTATTTCCCCAAACACCCCAAACGGGCGTCTGCAGAAGTTGCGGATACGATCATGGCGAACGCCGATACAACTTTCAACACCTATCTGACCCTTTTAGAGCCTCGCAGATTCCATCGGCTGGGCGGAAGACAAGCCGGATGCCAAACGAAACGAGAATTGTCGCTCCCGGCCCGGACTCGCGCACCGTTCACGCGGACGGCGGTCAGCCGCTGTCGGTTCCGTCGGAATGGGACCTATTGCCGCCCGGTGATGCGGCTCTGACGAGACGGGTCAAGGCGAGCGGTCCGACTTGGACGGTACAGGAAAAGAAAGGGCGGCGTACGTTTTCTCGAGGGGTTTGGGCGTCGGCAAAGCGAATCGCCAAGGTGCGTGCCGATCTGGATGCCGAACGATCGACCGAGTCATACGCGAAACGCCGCAAAGCTGAGGCGAAACGGCGCGACAAGAAGCAGGCGGCGTACGTCGATGATTTTCGAACTGCAGTGCTCAACTTTCTCGACTTTGCGCCTTGTCACTCTGAGATTGCCGAGGATCTCGCGGACGCCGTGGCCCAACACGCCACGCCGGTCGGCAGCGGAACGGTCGCCCGAACTCAACGGATCTCGATCGGACAGCGAGCCGAATCGGCGGTGGTAGCCTGGCTTCGGCATCAGACCACGGCCTACGATGAGATGAAAATCGCTCGCGTCAAGGGAAAACGCCGCGAAGTCCGAAGGATGCTTGCTGAACAGTCGCGGCATTTGCTTCAAGGATATCGAGCAGGTGGGCCGATCGACGCTCAGCGTTGCCCGCTGCAACAGGCCGTTCGAAGCGCCGAGCGCGCAAGCTGAAGCGATTAGCAAATGCGGCTGATCAAAGCAGAGGACTCTCCGTGCTCCGCTCACCCCGCTCGTAGACAACGTGGGCTCGACCGACCAGCAAGGAATCGACTTGGCCGATTCGCTTTAGGTTCTTGTCGGGATAACGCAACTTGTGCAGCACGTATCGCATCGCGTTTAGCCGTGCACGCTTTTTGCAATTCGACTTCACGACAGTCCAGGGCGCGTCGGCCGTGTCGGTGTAGAAGAACATCGCCTCTTTGGCCTTCGTGTATTCTTCCCATTTGTCGAGCGAAGCTTGGTCGATCGGCGAGAGCTTCCATTGCTTTAGCGGGTGGACCTCGCGATTCTTGAACCGCCTTCGCTGTTCTTTACGGCTAACCGAGAACCAAAACTTAATCAGGTGAGTTCCGCTCCGCGTGAGGTTGCGCTCGAACTCGGGGACCTGGCGCATGAACTCGGCGTACTCTTCCGAGTCGCAAAATCCCATCACGTGCTCCACGCCTGCTCGGTTGTACCAGGAGCGATCGAAGAGAACGATCTCGCCAGCTGTGGGTAGATGTTTCACGTAGCGTTGGAAGTACCATTGCCCGCGTTCTTCTTCGGTCGGCTTCTCCAGTGCGACGACTCTGGCGCCACGAGGGTTAAGGTGTTCCATGAAACGTTTGATCGCTCCCCCTTTCCCAGCGGCGTCGCGACCTTCAAACAAGATGACTACTTTCTGGCCCGTCTTCTTGACCCATTGTTGAAGCTTGAGCAACTCCACCTGTAAGCGATATTTCTGCTTCTCATAGGCCTTGCGAGACAACAAGTTCTTGTAAGGGTAGCCGCCCTTGTGCCAGTCGGACGAGAGCGCCGCGTCCGGCTTGGTTCGCAAGTCGTGACTGCCCTTCGACGAGCTCTTCAGCAAACTCACCCGAACTTCTTCGGCGTCGTCCGGGGAGAGGCCGTTCATGATCACGGTGAGTATCTTCGCCAACGTCTCGGCATCGTGCGGCGGTACTTCTCCGATCACATCGTTTACCGCGGAGATTTTCGCCTCTTGGGCAGCTCGAATAGACTGCGAGACAACGACTCTTTGAATTCCGGCCGCAGTTTGCGCGCCGGTCGTGTCGCCGCTACTAACCCGTCGAGGACGTTCCTTGGAGCGTTTCGCCCCGGATCCCTTACTCGAGGATCCCTTGTTTGAGGATCCCTTGTTTGAGGAATTGCCCTTCTTGCCAGGTTCGGCCTTGACCGAATTGGCAGACGTCTTGCGATTGCGTTTTTTACCCATGCATCAAATATAGATCACATTGGGCACCCTTGCGTAGGGCCGTTGCCTAGATCATCTCGTTTTCGGCGCGAGCAGAATGCGGCCGCACGGTGCGCGCCAAAAACGCACACCAGGAAACCGATCTATGGTTTGGTTGGCGCCCTCAGGACGAGGCGCCTTGCGACCGCAAGGAACCGCAGAAATCAGCCCAAGAAGTGTTCCTCACAAGCGTTGCTCACTGTTCCCATGTCGCCTTCCAGCGATCGTGCAGTTCCTTGAGTCGTTGCACCTGATCGGGATTCTCGGGCGCCAAGTTGACCATCTCGGTTAGATCCTGCTCAAGATTGGCGAGGAACAACTTGTCCTTCTTCCCGATGGGGGCCTTGTTCGAAGTGTCTCGAGGATTGCCGATCAATTTCCAGGCGCCGCTGCGAACGGCCCAACTGTTTCCAATCGTCCAGTGGATCACCTCGTGCGGCGAAGCGGCGTCGTTTGACCGAACGAGCGAGGCGATGCTCTTTCCATCGATGTCCTTTTGCAGCAGAGGGACATCGCACAGTTCAGCGAGCGTGGGTAGCCAGTCACAACTATGTGCAATCTGATGGCGAACCTCGCCTTCGGGCAGGTGGCCGGGCCAACTGATGATCGCCGGCACGCGGACTCCACCCTCGAACAGACTAAACTTGGCGCCGCGATAGGGCCCCGCATCGCCTCCGCCGTTATGGGCTCTTACTTCGGTCGAATGCCCGTGATCCGATTGAAAGACAACGATCGTGTCCTCTCGCAGTCCGAGCGAGTCCAACTTGGCCAGCAACTTGCCGATTCTCGCATCGAATGTCGAGATAAAAGCGTTGTAGAGGTTTCGCGGATAGGAGACGTCTTGGTAGCGGTCGAGCCACTGCGGATCGCCCTGGTAGGGGTAGTGGGGCATGTTGATCGCGTAGTACATGAAGAACGGCGAGTCCTTGTGCTGCTCGATGAACTCGCTGGCCTCGGCAAGCATGAGGTCGCCAAAGAACTGTCCCGGCATGTGAACCTCTTTCCCGTTTCGCCAGAGGTCGTGGCGATTGGGTCCGTTCCAATAGAAGAAGTGCGAGAAGTTGTCGATGCAGCCACCCATGTGCCCGAAGGTGTGCTCGAAACCCTGAGCGCCGGGCATGGTCTTCGGCTCGTACCCCAAGTGCCACTTTCCAATGTGGGCCGTCGCGTAACCGGCCGCTCGGAATGTCTCCGCAATCGTGATCTGCTCAGCCGGCATGCCCGAATTGCCTTGCTGGCTGGAGACGTTTCCCGGCACGCCAGCGCGAACTGGGTATCGCGCCGTCAGCAAGCCCGCACGGCTAGGCGAACAGACGGGGGCGGCCGCATAGAATTGCGAAAAACGCACGCCCCGATCCGAAATCGAGTCGATGTGGGGGGTCTGGAGGTCTTTGGCTCCGTAACAGCCCGCATCCACACTCCCCTGATCGTCAGTAAAGAGAATCAACACGTTGGGCTTGCGAGCCTCTGCATTCGAAGCACTTGGCAGGCTGAGAAGAAGCACAAATGGGGCCAGCAGGAAGGCAAGATCGAGTCGTGGTAGGAGTTTCATGGCGGGTTGTTTCTCAATGTTAGTGGATCAGCGTTGGCCGTCAGCGTTTCGGCGAGGGTTTGCGCGGGGTCATTGGCGACATTATAGCTTCAATCCGCCCCGCGCCGTGGCAAGGCGGCAGCAGGAAAAAATGGGCTTTCTTTTTGCCAACCGAGGGCGCAACTCGTTAGGATCGCAGTGGCGGATCAACAGAAGGGGCGTTGATTCGCATCTTTGGCCATAGCTTCAAGGGAGTGTGGCCAGGAGGTTTCCTGTGACGTTCACCAACTGTTTGGCGTTGGGCGAAAATGGAGTGATTCTGGCGGCGGATGGAGCGAGGATAAACAAGCGCCTCGCCAGCACTCGGGTATCGGTCATCTTGTCGATCACTCTGATGTTGTCCATCTTCATCCCCAGCCAAGCGTTCGGTTTTGGCAGGGAATACCGATCCAAGCAGGCCGCGAAGCTGGTGGGCGATGCACTGCGCCTTGAAATCGACGGCAAGAACCTCGAGCGGGACGAGGCGCTGAGGCAAGCGAGATTGCAACTGCCCGAGTTTCCTCCGGCGATGTGGCACCAAGGTTTCGTGCGAATTGGCAAACGCTGGGTCCACATCGATCAACT
This sequence comes from uncultured Pirellulaceae bacterium, assembly GCA_964635375.1. Classification (GTDB taxonomy): domain Bacteria; phylum Planctomycetota; class Planctomycetia; order Pirellulales; family Pirellulaceae; genus CAZMNY01. The sequence goes on from CAZWOU010000124.1 coordinate 15,608, forward strand.
GGGTGAACAGCGTCGCAAAGACAAGACCCTCGACGAGTATGTCCGCCTCCGCGCATCCACGCCCGAAACAGTAAACGGCCAATGGGCACTCGCCAATTGGTGCCGAAACTCCGGGCTGCTTCCACAAGAGCGCGCACATCTGTCTCACGCGCTCGACTTTTCACCGGACAACCCAACCATCTTGAATCGCCTCGGTTTCCGCCGCATCAATGGCGCCTGGGTCTCTCAAGCCGATTTGGAGACCGCTTTCAAGTTAGCAAGCGCGGAGAATGCAAATCTGGCGACCTGGTCGAAGCGAATGCAAGAGATACGGAAAGGACTTGAGCACGGCAACTCTCGAAGGCGCAAGGTGAGCGAGGAGATGCTGACATCCATCCGCGATCCATCAGCTATTGCCTCACTTGAAAGACAAGCTCACCAAAGCGGAAAGGCTGCCAGCTTGGCCGTGCAAGCGATTGCGGGGATCAGCGATTATCGCGCCGCGCTAGCTCTGGCCCGACTCGCCGTCTCCTCCGGTGTCAGCGAGATTCAGACAGTGGCAGCAGAGCATCTCCGCGAGCGTGATCGAGACCACTTTGTTCCCGCCATGCTGGCGGCGATGCACACTCCGATTAACACCCGGACGCTCAGCTACTCGAACAAAGGCCGAGTCCATTTCTTGCAGAGCTTCGAGCGGGAGGGTCAATATCAACGGGAGCAATACGCGGTTCGCATGAACCGCGTGGCTCCAAATGCCGAGACTCAACTCGCGAAGAAGAACCTCAACACGATCGGACAGAACGTGCGGATAGCCCAGGCACTCAACATTGCGACAGAGCAACAGCTGTCTGCAGACCCTAAGGCATGGTGGGACTGGTGGAACAAGACCAACGAAATCTACTTTGACGGCGGCAAGCCTATTCGCGTGGCAGGCGCTATCGAGGAAGTGCGTCAGTCGGAACTGGAGCGGCGCCAGCAGGCGACCAGCCAAGAACTTGAGAGCATTCGGCAGCAGTCCTTGTCTTCTGGTCGGTTCGATTGTTTGGCGCCCGGAACTTCGATCTGGACCAGCTCCGGCGTAGTCGAAGTGGAGAGAATAAGGCCGGGCGACTTGGTGCTTTCGCAGGACAGCGAGACGGGTGAAGTCGCTCTGAAGCCAGTCCTCCGCACAACGCTTCGGCCGGAAACCGAGCTCGTCAAACTCACCGTAGACGACGAGGTCATCGAAGCCAGCGGCGGGCATCCGTTTTGGGTGGCTGGCCAAGGCTGGGTCAAGGCCCGAGACCTGAAGATTGGCATGGCGTTGCACGGCGTGACATCCGCCCATCGCATCACCTCGGTCGAGCAGGGCAGGAAGTCTGTAAGTCACAACCTGATCGTTGCCGACTTCAACAGCTATTTTGTGGGTCCGCAAAAGATCCTCAGCCACGACAACACTGTCCGCCGCCCTACGAACGCCATTGTGCCCGGGTTGGCGAGCCGGTAGGTCGACTCTCTCGACCGCTCGCGCCGGCCATGTTCCAATCTCTCCCAAGACGGCCGGTGCGAGCTACTTTTGCGAACTTCAAGCCGCAGCGCAGCGACAGCGGAAGGAAGCCTTGGAAGGTCGCCTCGAAAGGCGGCTAGAGATCGCCGACTCGACGCCAAACAACTTGAGGGCTCGGGCCACGCGGTGCATAGAGTACGCCGCGGGCAAACTTGAAGACGTGTTTGAATGGCGTGCCGTTCTTCGTCCACGACTGCGCCTCAACTCTGCCGTCCCGAATCGCGTATGTCCCTGTCTCAGCCAGTCTTCCCTGCTCATCATTTACGTCGTACTCCATGACACCGTCGGGGTGAAACAGAATCTGGCTTCGGGCGCCGTCTTGAGACTCCCAACGGCCAACTAGCAGGTCGAGCGAGAGTTGAAGATTCTTGTTGGCTGCTGTGATGGGCGGCAAGCTGTTAATGATCGGAGCGGTCGCTCGTGTTCGAGCTTGCTCGGCGGCCTTGGTCGTCATGTGCCGGTAGGGATGCGGAATGAGCGGCCCATAACGGCGTCCGCAGTTTTCGCACTTGGGATGGGCGCCGACGAATGCGACTCCTCCCGTCAACGTCGCGATCAATGCGCTAAGGAGGGCGAAGAGCAGGAAGCGGCGAGTGTGGATCTTCTTCATCGTCATGGTTCTGTCGCGTGCGTATTAACCGAGTGGCTTACCGCCAGCTAGGACGCGAAACGCCGCCTGCGCTGGCCGAGGGTCCAGGCGACCCGCCATCAGATATAACGATTAGACCACTGCTTGGCTTAGGATAAAAACAGGCCCAAGCGGCATTTTTTCGGTTTCCGTTGCTATAATGGGTTCCCACACCATATACCCGCAGGGGTTTCCCGCCAACATTCACGTCCTGTGAGATCTGTCTTGATAAGCCGTTGTTTGATCAGCATAGTCGCGGCTTGCTCATGCTTGATTCCCTCCGCGTCTCTGCTCGGGCAAAGCGATCCGAAAGGGCATGAGTTCTTCGAGAAGCGTATTCGCCCTATTCTTGTTGAGCATTGCTATGAATGCCATTCGGAATCGGCGAAGGAACGGCAAGGGGGCCTCCTGCTTGATCGAAAATCCGCTTGGTTAGCTGGTGGCGACACGGGCAAGGCGGTTGTGCCCGGAGAACCGGCAGCGTCTCTATTGATGACCGCGGTTGCGTATGACAAGGAAGACATGCAAATGCCGCCAGAGGGAAAGCTTGCTGCGGAGCAGATCCGCCTGTTGCAAGTCTGGATTGCTCGCGGTGCGCCTGGGCCCAAGAAGGACTTGGGACTCACCGAGTTCTCTCGGCTTGGTGACCAGGAATACCTCTTTGCGCGAGCGGCGGAACACTGGGCGTTCCAGCCCGTCAAATCATCCCCGCCTCCAGAGGTAGCCAACAAGGTTTGGAATCAGCATCCGATCGATCGTTTTGTCTTCGCGAGATTGGCATCCCAGAGCCTCACGCCTTCGAGCCCGGCCGACCCAGTCGTGTTGCTCCGCCGCATCACCCACGATTTGACAGGATTACCGCCAACGCGGGAGCGAATCGAGTCGTTTGTAACTGCTGCCAGAGACAATCGGCAGGCAGCCATCAAAGCGTTGATAGGCGAATTGCTTGATGGCGATGCTTTCGGCGAGCACTTCGCGCGATTGTGGCTGGACGTTGCGAGGTACGCTGACACCGACAGTTTCTACCGACCCGATACGAGAACGCCTCACTATTTCCCATTCGCTTTTACGTATCGTGACTACGTGGTCGATGCGTTCAACGCCGACAAGCCGTTTGATCAATTCGTGCGTGAACAGCTGGCGGCTGACTTGCTTGGACTTTCTGCGGACGCTCCCGAACTCGCGGCGCTCGGTTTTCTGACCGTCGGCCCTCACGCCAACCGCAACCAGTTGGAGTCCCTCGACGACTGGATCGACACGACGACTCGCGGCCTGCTGGGGTTAACGGCTGCGTGCGCGAGGTGTCACGACCACAAGTACGAGCCGATTCCGACGGCCGACTACTATGCGATGCGAGGCGTCTTCGCATCGATTGTTCGAATCCATCCCTTGGATGAAACGAAACAACCAAAGATCGCCGGGTATCAGGCAAGTGAAGCGGACAGGGCGGACTTCGCGAAGAAACGATCCGTCATCGAAAAGAAGCTTGCTGCAGCTGGCGGAAAGAAGGCTCGCAATAACAATCAGCCCGTCGGCAAGAAGATCCGCGAGACGGAACTTGCCCAGTTGCTGCTGTTTCACCCAGGCGGACCGGTCCATGCGATGGCTGTGAACGAACGCCCGAAGCCGAGTGCTCCGTTCGTATTCTTGCGAGGGAATCCCGGAACTCGCGGCGACGCCGTCGCGCGGCGATTTCTCAGCGTGCTCGATCCAGCCAAGACGCCCTTTGGCGACGACACCAGCGGGCGGCTTGAGTTGGCCGAGAAAATTGTCGATCCTCAAAATCCGCTAACTGCTCGTGTTATGGTCAATCGAGTCTGGGGCGCAATTGTCGGCTCACACCTTGTGACGACGCCGTCAGACTTCGGCCTGCAAGGCGAACCCCCGACCCACCCCGAATTGCTTGATTGGTTGGCGGCGGATTTTGTTGAGCACGGTTGGTCGATAAAGCACCTGGTCGAACAGATTGTGCTCTCGGAGACCTACCGGCAGAGCAGCCAACACCGGCCCGCAATGGCGGCGACCGACCCACTCAACCAGCAACTCTGGCGAGCGAACCGCAAACACCTTTCAATCGAAGCGATACGAGACGCGATGCTGGCCGTCTCCGGTAATCTGGATCGCACACTGCGCGGGCGACCGGGCCAGCTTTGGGGAAAGAGCTATACGAAGCGGCGCACGCTTTACGGTTACATCAATCGTTTCAATCTCGATCCCACGCTTCGCGTGTTCGACTTCCCCGCGCCCATGCAGTCGCAACCCGAACGCGTAGAGAGTATCGTCGCGCCTCAAACGCTGTTCACGATGAATTCACCATTTGTCATTGACCAAGCGGAGACGGTCATCGCCTCCGAGAGATTTCGCGGATGCGACGACGATGGCGAACGAATCGAGCAGATTTTCTCCACTATTCTCTGGCGACCGCCTGCTGAGGCAGAACAAGAACGAGTCAAGAAGTTCATCGCGCAACAGGCGACATTCGCTAACGGCAAGCGAGCCGATTCGCCCTGGGCCATGTTGGCCCAGGCTCTTTTGATGAGCAACGAGTTTCACTACCTCGACTGATCCGCTCGGGCTTTGGGCTCGCAGGAGTCTTCGTGCCCTGAAATATGAATGAACGGCCGACCATGAATCAAACCGCAAACAACAGTCAAGCGAAACAGACTCGCCGCGAACTGCTCAAGGCAGGCGGCAGTGGAATCGGCGCTATCGCCTTAGCTGGCTTGCTCGAGAACGCGTCGTCTTTGGCTTCCCCGCAATCAACAGTCAGTCATTCTCCGCTGGTTGAGCGAAAGCCGCATTATCAGCCAAAGGTCAAACGCGTCATCCAGCTCTTTATGAATGGCGGACCTTCCCAATTCGACACGTTCTACCCTAAGCCTGAAATCAATCGACTTGATGGACAGGAACTCCCCGCGTCCTTCAAGCAGCAGTTGCAGGCCACGCAGAGAAAGAGGGCTGGGCTACTGTTCGGTTCTCCCTTCAAGTTTCAGCAGCACGGTGAATCGGGCACACCGGTGAGCGAACTGTTTCCCCACGTCGCCAAACATGCGGACGAGCTGTGCCTAGTCCATTCGATGCAGGGGGAGATCGCGAACCACTCGCCTGGTCTTCTTCTAACCAATTGCGGGCACTCGGCCTTGGCTCGCCCAAGTCTCGGATCCTGGCTGCTCTACGGGCTGGGCAACGAGAGTGACGAGTTGCCGGGCTACGTGATTCTCTGTCCCCGCGGCTTGCCGACTGCCCAATCTAGAAACTGGACCAGTGCGTTTCTGCCTGGCGTGTTCCAGGGCACCCATATCGACATCCAAACTTCCGGCGAGTTGATTCCCAATTTGACTCGCAAAGACATTCGTGCGGGCCAACAGCGAGGCCAAGTGGCGTTGACGCAATTTCTCAACCGGCGGCATGCGGCCCAGCGCCCGGGCGACGAGCGGCTCAAGAGCCGCATTCACTCCATGGAGCTCGCATTTCGCATGCAGTCCGCTGGGACGGATGCCTTCGACTTGCAGCAGGAGCCGGACCACATTCGAACGATGTACGGTGCGACGACGCAGGGCCGCAACATGTTGATAGCCAGACGGCTGGCCGAGCGAGGCGTGCGTTACATTCAGTGCTACCACGGCGGCGGGCAACCGTGGGATAATCACTCGGGAATCGTTCCGCGAATC